>NZ_JAIWYM010000006.1:0-286546 GCF_020515595.1 Pseudomonas sp. MWU16-30323 | reverse complement strand
TTGCAGGCACTTTCGCACCCGCAAAGCTGCTTTATGGCAGCTGTGCGCGGGAGACCTTCGGGTCTGCCGGAACTCGGTCCCGGTTCGCCAACCTGCGTACAGCTGTCACCCATTCGTTTGGCGACGATAGGTGACAGCCTCAATTAATTAGACCGAGGCTTTACCATGAATCGATACATGCCCCTTACAGGCAACGATTGCGACATCCCTTCCCTGCTCATCGACACCCAAGCGCCGCTCGACGTACTCCACCAGGCTGCCGCTTACCGCATCAACGCCGTGACCCAACTGCTGGAAAATATCGCCTTCCGCGAAGAAATCAGCAGTGACGCCGTCGTGCTTCACGACTTTGCACGCCTGCTCGCCATTCCTCTACGCGATGGCTGTGACCTGATGGACGTAATAGGCCGCCGGATCCAACCTAGCGACGCCTGAACAAAGCACACCCTGCTTCTGTAGGAGCAAGCTTGCTCGCGATGGTGGTGAACGATGACGCGGGTAGTCTGACACCCAGCGGCGCACTCAAGTTCTTCGCGAGCAAGCTCGCTCCTACAGTAGGCAGTAAGCGGCGCCAATCAGTGAGTTGCGATTTTAAACTTTGCAAATGCATCCAGATAAGCTGCCTTCAATCCCACACTGACGGCATCGAGGGTAGCTGAATTGAAAGCCACTTTATCCCGCTGAATAAGCGTCTGGCCTGCGCCTTTTATCTTGATTCGTGAATGCCCGGCATATTTGACACCGCCGATATAGACCGAAAGTTCTACATCAGTTGCATAGTATTCGGGATCACTCCAGGTTTTTACGAAAACCCGATCAATCTCGACCCGGGTTTTAATGGACGATGCCGAATCAGACCCTATAGCCCGCTTGGTAAAGCCAACCCAATCATCGACAGGAACATTGGCCATCCCCTCGTAGAGGCTGACGATTTCGTGGTTCGCGGCATGCCATACAATCTTGCTTCGCTCAGTGCAGGGCCCACAACGCTCGTAGCCTGAAACCCCGACAATATCCGACTGAACAGCACTGTTCTTAATGCTGGCCAACTCCGCGTCAGAGGTATAAGAAGCGAAGTGCAACTGATTGGTGACGCAACCACCCAGCATCAATAAAACAGCGATCAGCAACCCTGCTTTCATATTAAATCCCTAGAAAAAACCACTGCATTAAGAATGTCGCGCCTACAGAGGGCCGCGAGCCACACCCTGCCCAAACCGATAAATCGCCAGGCAATAGCCAATCAACGCCACTGCCGCCAGCAACCCGCCCGCCGCACCAATCCAGGCAAACCCAAAGTGGCTGCCCACCCAACTGCCCATCAACGCCCCGCCGCCGATACCGATGTTGTAGATCCCGGAAAACATCGCCATCGCCACATCCGTCGCATCCGGCGCCAGCACCAGTACCTTCGATTGCAGCGCCAGGCCAAAGCCCATGATGGCCATGCCCCAGAACACACTCAGGGTCACCAGGTACGACACCTCGCCACTCAACGGCAACAACAACGCCAGGCACAGCGCGAGGATGGTCACCGCGCTGATCAGGAAACGATGGGGATTAAAGCGATGCACCAGGCTGAACAGCAGCGAACCGATGATGCCCGCGCCGCCGAACACCAGCAGGATCAGGGTCACGGTGTTGCCGCTCATGCCGGCAACGCCCTCAACGAACGGCTCAACATAGCTGTAGGCCGTGAACTGCGCCGTCACCACCATCGCCGTCAGCACGTACAGCGCCACCAGCGCCGGGCGCTTGAACAGCAGCGGCAGGCTGCGCAACGAGCCGGAGTTCTGGCTCGGCAGCAGCGGCAAGGTGCGCGCCAGCCAGAACACCAGCCCGGCGGCAAACGCGCCGATCACCAGGAAGGTGGTGCGCCAGCCCATGGCTTCGCCCAGCAGGCGGCCCAACGGAATACCCAGAACCATCGCCAGGGAGGTGCCGGTAGCCAGCAACCCAAGGGCCTGCACCTGCTTGCCCTCCGGTGCCAGGCGCACCGCGAGGGAGGCGGTAATCGACCAGAACAACGCATGGGACAGGGCAATGCCGACCCGGCTGAGCATCAGGATGCCAAAGCTGGTGGCCACGCTGGACAGGATATGGCTGGCGATAAACATGCCGAACAGCACGATCAATAGCTTGCGCCGCTCGACGTTACGGGTCAGCAGCATCACCGGCAGCGAGGTCAGGGACACGATCCAGGCATAGATGGTCAGCATCAGGCCGACGCTGGCGATGGGCATGTCGAAGCTCGCGCCGATGGCACTCAGCAGGCCGACCGGCACAAATTCGGTGGTATTGAAAACGAAAGCGGCCAACGCGAGAGCGAAGACCGGTTGCCAGTTGGCTTGAGGTGTTGCGGCGCAAATGCTCATTGACAGGTCGTCGTACTCGTTTGCGCGCAGATCAAGCCGGCCCGATGCCGGGCCTTGAGCCGCGCGCAAAAAATAGTAACACGACGGTTCAGGGATCGACTTGCCCCATCAGCTCCGGAATCGATTCCGGACGCTTGGCATAGCGCTGGGCCAGCGCCGCACAGACCATCAACTGGATCTGGTGAAACAGCATCAGCGGCAAAATCAACACGCCCATACTTGCCCCGGCGAACAGCACCTGGGCCATTGGCACACCCGTGGCCAGGCTTTTCTTCGAGCCGCAGAACAGGATGGTGATCCGGTCTTCCTGGCTGAAACCAAAAGCCTTGCTCAGTACGGTGGACGCCACCAGCACCAGCCCCAGCAACACACAGCACGCCACCACCAGGCCACCCAGCTCCCACAACGGAATCTTGTGCCAGATGCCTTCATTGACCGCTTCGCTGAACGCGCCGTAGACCACCAGCAAAATCGAGCCCTGGTCGACGAACTTCAGCCAGGACTTGTTACGCCCCACCCACTCGCCGATCCAGCGACGGGCGATTTGCCCGGCGATGAACGGTAGTAGCAGTTGCACACTGATTTTCAAGATTGCATCGACGGTGGAACCGCCATCGCCATGCACATTGAGCAGCAAGGTCACCAGCAACGGCGTCAGGAAGATGCCAAACAGGCTCGACGCCGCCGCGCTGCAAATCGCCGCCGGGATATTGCCCCGGGCCAGGGAGGTAAAGGCAATCGCTGACTGCACAGTGGCGGGCAATGCACACAGATAGAGCATGCCCATGTACAGGTCTTTGCCGATCAGCGGCGACAACACCGGCTTGAGCGCCAGGCCCAGCAACGGAAACAGCACGAAGGTCAGGCTGAACACCAGCAGGTGCAGGCGCCAATGACCCGCGCCGGCAACAATGGCCTGGCGCGACAGCTTGGCGCCGTGCAGGAAAAACAGCAGCGCGATGGCCAGGTTGGTCACCCAGCCGAAGGCCACGGCGGTCTGGCCGCTGGCGGGCAGCAGGGACGCGAGGATCACCGTGGCCACCAGGGTCAGGGTGAAGTTGTCAGGTAAAAAGCGTGGGCGGGTCATAGGCCAATCTTCCAGGGGTTGCCAAGAGCATCTTCGCGACTCTAACGTAACGGCTTGTTACCGACTAACGCCAATGAGCCAGTAAATGCCGCCTAAAGGACATGACAAAACCGTGCGCCGCAGCGTGCCCGGGCTTTCCAGCCTGCCGAGGCCGGTGTATGGCCGCACCGAATCCCTGCCCAACCGCGCACTGACCCGCCGCCACAGCCACCCGTGGGTGCAGTTGTCCTACGCGATATCCGGGGTGCTGGAGATCCAGACCAGCGTAGGACGCTTCGTCGCGCCACCCCAGCGAGCCGTGTGGATCCCGGCCGGCATGCCACACCGGGTGTTCAGTTCGCCCCATACCGAGATGCGTAGCCTGTACCTGGATTGCAGCGTCACCGCCTGGGCGGCCGATCGCTGCCAGGTGCTGGCGGTGAGCAGCCTGTTGCGGGAGTTGATTCGCAGCTTCAGTGAATTGCCGGTGGAATATGCCGAGGACGGCCCGGATGGGCGGCTGGCCCAGGTGGTGCTGGACCAGTTGGCCGCCGCCCCCCAGGTCGACCTGATGTTGCCGCTGCCCGTTGACAGCCGCTTGCGCCAGATTTACCGCAGCCTGAACCTGCACCCCGAGCAGCAGACCACCCTGGGGCAATGGAGCCAGAAACTGGCGGTCAGCGAGAAAACCCTCAGCCGGCTGTTCCTGAGCGACACCGGCCTGACCTTCCGCGCGTGGCGCCAGCGCCTGCGACTGTTGAGTGCCCTGCCCGCGCTGGAGCAAGGTGAACGGGTGACGGATGTGGCATTGGCCTGTGGTTACGAGTCCACCTCGGCTTTTATCAACGCCTTCCGCCAGCAGTTTGATGCCACACCCGGCGAGTTCTTCCGCTGATCATCAGACAACAAAGACCCAAAATGAGAACGGGGTCCCGTGTGGGAGCGGGCTTGCTCGCGAATGCGGTGGGTCAGTCGAGACATGTGCTGGCTGACCTACCGCATTCGCGAGCAAGCCCGCTCCCACATTTTTGTGTGCGTTTCAATTCAGAATAGAGTCAGCTCCCGTCACCGCCATGCGCCTCTTCAAAGAAGTAATCCTTCCAACTCCCCGCCTTGTTCTTCAGCACCCCCAACGCCTGCAATTTCTCCGCATAGACATAGGTACGCTGCGGCACGACGGTGAAGTCGATTTCCGGATCCTGGACAATCTTCTCCACCAGCGCCAGCGGCAGCTTCGACTGTTCGACACGGATATAGGCCTGGGCCGCTGCCGGTTTGTCAGCCTTGATAATCTTCTCCGCTTCGGCCAACGCGTCGTAGAACGCCTTGTAGGTCTTGGGGTTTTCGTCGTGGAATTTCTCGGTGGTGTACAGCACGTTGAACGTGGCCGGGCCGCCGAGGATGTCGTAGGAACTCAGCACCTTGTGCACCTTGGGATTCAACAATTCCTGGTACTGGAACGGCGGGCTGGAAAAGTGCGCGTTGATCTCTGAGCCGCCGGCAATCAACGCCGCGGTGGCATCCGGATGCGCCAGGCTGATGGAGATGTCATCGAACTTCTTGTAGTTGGCATCACCGAATTGCTTGGCGGTTTCAATCTGCAAGGTGCGCGACTGGAAGCCCACGCCCGCTGCCGGCACGGCGATGCGGTCTTTTTCGCTGAAGTCCTTGAGGGTCTTCACGTCCGGGTTGTTGGTCAGCAGGTAGTTGGGCATCGACCCCAGCGAGGCGATGGCCTTGACGTTCTGCTTGCCCTTGGTGCGGTCCCACAGCGTCAGCATCGGCGGTACACCCGCCGAGACCACGTCCAGCGCGCCGGCCAGCAACGACTCGTTCATCGCGGTGGCGCCGGAAATGCTGTTCCACTCCACCTTGATGTCCAGGCCCTGTTCCTTGCCGTGTTTCTCGATCAGGTTCTGGTCGCGCACCACGTCGAGGATCAAGTAGCCAATGCCGAACTGCTGGGCGATGCTGATTTTGCCTTCGGCGTGGGCACCAAGGCTGAGGAGCGCACTGGCTGCTGCCAGGAGCGTCAGGGTGGGTCGTTTTATTATCATGAGAACGCTGCCGCGATGTTGAGAAGGGTTGCGAGCGTAGCGACCCAGGTACGGGGCGAAAAAGAATATCGGGATCTATGGATATACGAAAAACACTGCCCGCCGAGGCTTTCGGCTGGTATGGTGCCGCCCTTGAAAAAACCGCTGCGAGGAAATCGACCTTGAACTCTGACGAAAAAATGACCGGCGACCTGTTCGAAGTGGACAAGCGCCTGTCACTCAAGCCCGTGGTGGACTTCAACAACTACCTGCGCAGCGCCTTCGGCGATGGCCCCTGCACCTGCATCCGCTGCGTTGCCAGCGAAGGTAACGAGGCGGGTTACGAGTTCCAGCACACCTTCGATTTCGACGGCAAAAAAACCCACCGCCGCTTCGCCTCCACCGCCGGCAGCGACGTGCTGCTGATGCTGAAAAAGGCCTGGTTGTCCTATACCAAGGCCGAGCTGCCGCTGAGTGGCGCGCTGGCCCTGGACACGGTAAAAGAGTTTGTCGAGCCGCAACTGCACAAACGCGTGGCGCCGCTGTTCCTGGCCAGTGGGCTGGTCAAGGATGTGGAAGGTGAATGGCGGATGCAGCCGCAGGCAGCGGGCTGATAATCGCCCAAACCGGCAACAAGCTGCTTCACTGACAAGGCTGCCCTCTCAGCGCAAGGAGTTGCCGATGGCCGAGCCAAGCAAGAAGATGAGCCTGATGGGCCTGACCACCCTGGTGGCGATCAACATGATGGGCTCGGGCATCATCATGCTGCCCGCCAGCATGGCGCAGTTGGGCGGGATCTCGCTGCTGTCGTGGCTGATCACCGCCGTGGGCTCGATGGCGATCGCGTACTGCTTTGCCCAGTGCGGCCTGTTCTGTACCCGCACCGGCGGCATGTCGGCCTACACCGAAGAGAGTGTTTAAGAGCCAAATCAAAATCTAAAGCGGGCACGGTCAAATGTGGGAGCTGGCTTGCCTGCGATAGCATCAACTGGGTGTACCTGATGCACCGAGGTGTCTGCATCGCAGGCAAGCCAGCTCCCACAGAAAAGCACAGCTGCATCCGCTTCAGATTTGGCTTTCGCTCTGGATCTTGCCTTTGCTTTTAACACTCAAGCCGGCCTGTAGGCCGCTGTGTTCTTGATCTTGTTTTTGATCTTAGGCGCCCCGTTAAACCACGATGGCCGCAAGCAGGCACGGTGGAGCGGGTAAATCGGCAAGGATGCCGATTTAGCCGCGCCGGGCCATGGATGGCCCGTCGCAGCGGCCCGCGGAACCGGGCCGGAGTGCGGGCATGCCGAGCCTAAGCGAGGCACCGAGTGGTGGGGCAAGAGCCTTTTGGTTACTTTTGGGCTCCTTTCAAAAGTGACCCGCTGTAAGAGCGGAACCATAAGCCGCCGTTACCGCAGCAATGGATATGTACTCAATCAATCAAACCACTCCCCCCGCTCAAGAAACGTATTCCGAATCATCTCCACCACCCACCCCACCTCCTGCGGATGCCGCACCTCAGCACTCACCCCCATCCAAACCTGCCGCTGCATCCCCTCCAGAAACACCCCATCCAACGCCGTCAACCCACGATCAAAACAACTCATATACCGCGGCAACAACCCAATACACGCACTGCACCGAATCATCTCCAGCATCAACGGATACGCCTGCACCTGCACCACCCCCGCCAACCGTTGCTCCACCAGACTGTTCCACGGCCGCAACGCCTCCACCTGCCGGTCCGGCTGCCACTGCACCAGCATGTAATCCGCCAGGCCTTCAATGTTGTCCGGCCGCACCGCCAACCGCGAATACCGCTTGGCAATATGTGGCGAATAATCCAGCCGCGCCAACACCTCAGGCGCGTCAATGGCAAAGCTCGGCCCGGCCCCCGGCGAATCCATCCCCGACAACCACACCACCACATCCGCATCCAGCGCCTGCAACCCCAGCTCGCTGTCGATGGAAATAATCTCCAACCGCACACTCGCATTGCGCCGCAGCAGCGCAATCAGGTCGCGTCCCAGAATGTCATGCAGGATCGACTCGGCAACCGCCAACCGAATCAACGGTTGCTCCAGCACCGGCAAGCGTCGCTCATGGGACAGGGCAATCAGTTGCGCCTGCAGCTGCTGACCTTCACGACTCAGGGCCAGGACATTGCCCTGATAGCTGAACAGCGAACGCCGCAGCTGCTCTTCCAGTTGCGCCAGGCGCTTGCGCAATTGCGTGGCCTTGATATTGAGGCTGCGAGCCGCCTGCATGAAACACCCACAGCGCGCGCTGATCAGGAAATATTGCGCCACTTCGGGTTCGATGGTGGCCGCCACGGCCAGCCAGGCCTCGCGGGACTCTGTCAGCCCGCGATAGGGCGTGGTGCCGTGGGGTACAGCCGGGTCAAGAAATACCATGGGAGACTCCCTGTCTTGTGGGTACTGTGCATCCAATGCGGTGAGACGTATTTACTCCAGCACCTTGTTCAGCTCGGCGCCGTCGATACTCAAGGTGGCGGTATTGAGCATGCCTTCCAGGTAGGCCTTGGCGATTTGCTCCTGGCGTTGCGCACGCAGGGCCTCGGTCAGGCGGCCCCGCAGTTCATCCAGCGTGGCGGTGCGCGCCGGTTGTTGCCCGGTGAGCTTGAGCACGTGAAAACCCGCGGCACTTTGTACCGGCTCGGACACCGCGCCCGTCTTGAGCCGCGCCACCACACTGCGCATTTCGGGCACCAGTTGCTGCAATGGCTGCATCCCGGAATCGCCACCGCGCCGGGCGCTGTCGGGGTCCTGGGAATATTGGCTGGCCAACGCGGCAAACTCCCCTGGCGAGGCCTGCGCCTTGCGGCTCAATTCCTGCGCTTGACGGCGTACCGTGTCGACGGCTTGCGGGTCGGTCACGGCCAGGAAAATCTGGCTGACCTGGTACAACGGCGGCGTCACCCATTGCGCCTTGCCGCTGTCATAGGCTTGCTGCAATTCAGCGGCGCTGGGGTAATCCGCCGGCACCTGGCTGACCGACAACATGTAGTCGCGAAACACGATCTGCTCGGCGGCGGCGCGGGTTTGCTGCTCCACTTCCGGGCGCTGGCGCCAGCCCTGGGCATCGGCCTGTTCAAGCACGGCCTTTTGCGCCAGGCGTGAACGCAGCCAGGTTTCCAGGGCGCCACGGTTGCCACGCAGTTGCTCGCGGGTTTCAACCGGCAAGGCAGCCAGCACCGACTTGAGCTCGGTGAGGTCGATCTGCTGGTTGCCCAGGCGCGCCACCGCCGGCCCGTCCTTCACGGCCACCGGCGCCGGCTGCTGGGCTGCGACCGGGTCACTGCCCGGTCGCAGGCCCAACCCCACCGCGACCGCCAGCACCACCAGGGCACCGGCGCCGACCACCAGGGTTGGTTTCTTCACAGGGCAGGCGCCTCTTCACGGGCATCGACAGCAGGCGCGGCGTCGGCCTGGGCCTGAAGCTGGGCGGCCTGCTGGCTGTATTCACGCAGGTAGACGATGAACTCCTGCAGCAGGCGGTCCCACAATTCCAGCTGGTTGCGCAGGTACGGGGCGCCCACGCCGGCGGCCAACACGTCCATCTCCATCAGCAGGAACTCACCCTGCAACGACAACCGCGCAAAGCGCCGGGAAGCGTTCCAGACCTGGGCCAACCCCTCGGGCAACTCGCCCTGCACCCGCAGCGCGCAGCTGTAGGTGAAGTCCACGTAGCTGCCCTGCTCTGTCGCCCGGTTGCCGAAACGCACGGCAAAACCGATGCCCTGGCTCGCGCTGAGCAATTGCACGATACCGTTCTGCTCGGTGTGGTTGACCCGATAGCCGGCTTCCTGCAGCAGCTCGGTCAAGGCATGCGGGGTCACGCTGGTGATCAGTTGTACGTCGCTCATAGTGGTCTCTTCCTTGTTGATCAATGATTAGTGACGGTCTGTGGAGCATCGAACCGATTAAGGTATAGACCATCACCAAAACCCTGGGCGAGTTCCTCGAACTTGACCCGGGTGCTGCTGGCGAACGGTTGGCGGATGCTCATCACGTCGGCCACGTCGATTTTTTCGTAGGCCGTCAGCAATTGCTGGGCGACGCCGTACATCTGTTGATTCTTGGCTGAACATTGCTGCACTTGTGTGTCACGTTCCGTGAGTTGCGCCTGCAAGCGCGCCCGCTCGGTTTCTTTGCCCCGGGCGATCACCAGCAAATCTTCATAGGCTTTCTTGAACTTGCCCACCTGTTCATTGCTCGCCGCCACCTGAGCCTGGGCCTGGCTGTGCAGGTTCTGTTGCTGGCCAACCAGTTGCTCAGCCACGCCCCGGGTCTTTTCCAGCTCGGCGGTCAGTTGCTTGATCTGCGCCTGGGCCTGCTTGGCCTGGGTTTCGGCAGCGATGCGCGCGGCACTGGCCTGGGCCTGCTCGCTTTGCAGTGCCTGCAACTGCTGGGTGGTGCTGCGCAGTTGGGTACGCAGGCGCTCTTCCATGCCTTCAGCCGAAGCGCCGGTGGTGACGAGCAGCAAAAGCAGGCCGCAAATTCGCGTGTTCATGAGCTTTCTCCGGCGCATCAGAAGCGCGTGTTGAGTTCCAGTTGCATGACATCCACTTCAAACGGCGCGCCATACACTTCGGAGGCGCTGAGCCAACGGGCGCTGGCATAGATGTTCTTGTCGAGGCCGTAGTTGGCACCGATGAAATAGCCCTTGGCGTTGGTGCCGCCGAGGTGGAAGGAGGAGTCGTTGAAACCGTCGGGCAAGGCATCCGGCTGGATGTATTTGTAGCCGGCCAGCACGTTCCAGTCGCCCTTCTTGCGCATCTCCAGCGCACTGCCGAGGGTGAACTGCACCAGCAATGCGTTGCCGCCGCTTTCAAACTGGCCGTCACTGTTAAGGTTGTTGACGATCTGGCCTTCGCTGCGCTTGAGCATCTCGCCTTTGTCGTAGGCCAGGTTGTGGATGAAGTTGGTCTGGCTGCGCAGCTTGAGGTCTTCCGGCAGCTCGCTGTCCCACGCCAGGTTCAGGTCGAGCACGTTGAATTTGGACGCCAGACCGACGAATTGCGGTTGCGGGGTCAGGCCCGGTGTCGCCGGGTTGGGGGCGATGTCCCGCAGCAGGAACACGCTGTTGCCCTTCTGCATGAAGGCCAGGCGCGTGCCGTCGGTGTCGCACGCCGGCTGGCCGGCCCACGGCGAGCAAGGGCTGGAGCGTTCACCCTGGATGTCACCGAAATGGTAGTAGGCCATCGAGCCTTTCAGGCTGTTGCTGCGGTTGATCTTCCAGTCGGCGCCGATCTGCCCACCGAACATCCATTTGTTTTCACTCTCGTCCTTGTCGAAACCGTTGGTGGTGGCCGTGTCGGGGCTGTACTCCACCGGGAACGCGCCGAGGGTGCCGAACAGGCCCCAGTCACTGTTGAGCTTGTGGTTGAAGATCGCCGCTACACCGTCGAAGTTGAGGTCGCCGGAATACATCATGTCGGTGGAGTAGAACGGGTTGGCAAAACGCCCGGCGGTCAGGCTCATGTAGTCGGTGGTTTTCCAGGTGAGGTAACCCTGGTCGAGCCAGATGTCTTTCTTGCCGAAGCCACCGCCCAACGTTTGGGTGGTGGACACCGGGTTGTTGTCGTTGCCGGTGCCGAGGCGAATGCCGGCGGTCCATTCCGGCGAGATCACGGCTTTCATGCCCAGGCGGGCCCGCAGGCGGAACAGGTTTTCGCGGTCTTCGCGGGTGTTGAGCAACGGCGGCAGTTGGGTGTTGGTGTTCTTGTTGACGTCGTAGGGCCCGTTTTGATTGAGCTTGGCGTAATCAACGATTTCGTTGCTGTTGTTACCCGAGAAATAGCGCGACTCATCCCGCAGGCGGATGTCGCCGTCGAAGCTGATGCGCGAGACCCAGTCCGGAAAGGTGTTGGGCTGGGCCCAGTTTTCCTGCTTGGCGGTGGCCATGACCTCGGCCTTGACCTGGTCACGAATCTGGTCGCGCACCGCGGCCGGCACGTACTGCACCCGCACGTCGCCGGGGGCCGCAGTTGGACCTGCCGCTACTGCCGTGGCGGTGCTGGCCTGGCGTGCCTGCTGGGCTTCTTTTTCAGCCTGGGCGATCAGCCCGTCGGCCTGCTCCTGCTTGAGCACACCTTGCTGCACCAGCAGGCGGATCAGGTTGATCGTGGCGTTTTCCGAAGGCGCGGCCGTGGCTGCCGTCGCCTGGCCGACCAGGGTCGCGATGACCATGCCGACCGCCAGGGTCAATCGATTCACGTGGGAAATCATCTGCACACAACTCCTGTAGAAAACTGCAAAAAGGGTTCGATCAATCCGGGCGCCGGCCCTTGAGGGACAGGCGTACCGGCAGGGTCAATGACGCGGGTGTGCGTTCCTTCAAGCGCGGTGTGGCGCGCAATGCGGCCAGCACCTGAGCGTCGGTCTCGGTGTCGCCGCTGGACTTGGCCAGCTCCACGCGGGTCACCTCGCCGTCGGCGCTCAGCCACAGGTCGGCCTGCACCGTGTAGGCCTTCTTGCGCAACTCCGGGTCTTCCCGCAGCAAGCGCTGGAACACCCCGGCCAGGTACTGCTTGAACGTCCCGGTCCCCAGGCCGCCACCGCCAGAACCGGCCATGCCGCCGCCCTTGCCGGCACCGATGTTGAAACCGTCATTGCCGGACTGCGCGTCGCCGTCGATCTGCATCGGGTTGGCCAGGTCGTCCGCCGGTGAAGGCGGTGCTTCTTCCTCGGGCTTGACCTCATCGGGGGTTGGCGTGGGCGCCGGCTCGGGGACTTTCTCCTGCACCTCGGGCTCCGGTTCCTTGGGTTTTTCTGGCGGCGGTGGTGGCGGTGGCGGCAGCGGAATAATCGTCGGCACCTTGGGTGCTTCACGGCGCACGCCACTCATGTCATTGGCCCACTGCCAGAGAAACCAGGCAGCCACGGCCCCCAGCAGCAGGCCAATGCCCCACTTCAGCGGGCGTAACGGCGGCGTGTTCTTCAGCGGCGTCGGCGTGATCGGCATCTGTGCGGTCATGGCTCAGCCCTGGCTCGGTTTGCCGGTGACCAACCCGACCTGGGACAGCTCCAGGCGACGCAGCAGGTCGAGCACTTCGATGACCTTCTGGTACTGCACCATGGCGTCGCCGCGCACGATCACCGGGAAGTCCGGGTTCAACGCTTTCTCGATGCGCAGGCGTTCTTCGAGCTCCGGCAAGGTCACCGGGTAAGCGTCGAGAAACACCTGGCCGCCATCGTTCACCGAGATCGCCTTGGTCTTGGCCTCGGACAGCGACACCGAAGCGCTGGCCTTGGGCAGGTGGATCTGGATCCCCGACACCTGGGCGGTGGCGGTGAGGATAAACATCACCAGCACCACCATCAGCACGTCCACCAGGGGCGTGATGTTGATGCTGTCGACGGGTGCGTCGTCGTCATCGTCGTGGGAGGCATTCACGGAAGCCATGCTGATTCTCCTCAGGCCGGAACGTGGGCGTGGTGGTCGCGACGGTGCGCGGCTTCACTGTGCTGGCTCTCGCCGTGCATCTCCGCCAGGCGGGTGATGAACTCGTCGACGAACACGCGCATGTCGGCGCTGACTTCCTTGTTGCGGGTAATCAGGCGGTTGTAGCCAAACAGCGCCGGGATCGCGACAAACAGGCCCATGGCCGTGGCCAGCAAGGCGGCGGCCATGCCCGGGGCGATGGCGTTGATGTTCACGTCACCGGCCATCGCCGTACCGAGAAACACCACCATGATCCCCAGCACGGTACCAAGCAGGCCGATATACGGACCGCCGGCAATCGCGTTGGACAGGGTCGACAGCTTGGCACCCAGCAGCTGGTTTTCCCGGGTGCGCACGCCGTCCATGGAGCAGCGAATGGCTTCGATGGTGGCTGCCGAGACCGATGAGGTGTCGGCGCCCTGGGCGCGGCGGGTGCGGATTTCCTTGACCGCGACCCGGTACAGGCGCCACAGCGAGGAATGGGTCAGGCGCTCAGCCAGCAACGCGTCGTCGTAGTACATCTCCAGGCGCGTACCGATCTGCGCGAATTCCTCGCGGAAGAGATCGTTGGCGGCACTCACACGGCTGACCTGGCGGTTCTTGCGAACCATGATGAACCACGACTGGAACATCATCCCCACCAGCACCAGGATGATCACCCAGGCGTCCACCGGCACCGCCTTGAGCAGGAATCCCAGGCTGCCGAAGCCGAAGCCCGACTGCTCTTCATCCACGCCATAAGTCACCAGTTTCGACTCGGCGCCCTGGGCGGTGGCATCGGCCAGCAACAGCGCTGCCGGGCGCGCGACCTTGGACAGGCGCAGCTCGTCCATCGCGCCGGTAAACGGCAGGTGGCCGCTGGCGGCTTCCGGCAAATCGGCACCGATGGCCAGTTGCGAATTGAACGCCGGCATCGCCACGGCGAGGGTCGCAGTCTCGCGGCCATTGACGTACAGCGAGACCTTGTCGCCCTCGGCGGTGAACGCCAGGTGCTGCCATTGGCCCGGGTTCAGCGGCTGGGTCGAGACGGCGCGCTGGCCGTCGATTTCAATAAACGGCATGCCCTGGTTCAAGCCCAGCAACAGGCTGTGAGCGCCCTCGCGACGGGCCATGACCAGTTGCTCGCCGCCGGCCTGGTCCAGGCGCAGCCAGGCACTGAAGGTAAATGCACCGCCCGCGGCGTGTTGCAGCGACGGACTGGCGGGCAACAGCAACGGCTGGCCACTGAACTGCAGCGCACGGCCGATCACCCCGTCGATGCTCGCACCAGTGGCGTTCACGGCAGTGTTGCCATAGGCCGTGGTGTCCCGGGGCGGCGTGCCGTTGGCGCCGTCAAAGTGGTAGAGCGCGGTGTAGTTCGGGTCGAAAGTCAGTTGGCCGTTGGCAGTGGCCGGAGCCTTCTGGTTGCCGTAGTACATCCACAGGTCCTGGCGCTGGCCGCCTTCGACCTTGGGCACATCGACCCAGATCAGCGCCATGCCCATCAGCGGGTCGAAGCTTTCGATCTGGTGGTTGAACACGGTCTTGTCATCGGCGCCGACAAAGCGCAGGTCGGCGCCGTCGTCCTTGACCCCGTCAAAGGTGAAGTTGCCGGTGTGCAGGCGCACCAGCAGCGCGGTGCGGCCCAGGGCCTGGCTGATGGCCGCACCCTGGGAGGTGGTGTCCACCGTGATCTGTTTACGGTAGTGCCAATCGTCCTGCCACCAGGCGTGGGCGGTGGCCGGGAGCGCGAAGCCCAGGCAGATCAACAGGCTCAGAAATAGGCGTTGCATGTCAGGAGTCTCCGAAAAAAGGGGTCAGAAAGTCGCCTGCACACTGAAGTGCAGTCGCGAGTCCTGTTTCTGGGTGTTTGGGCCATCGAGCAGCGGGTAGCCCCAATCCAGGCTGCCGGACAACCACTTGCTCAAACTGGCGCGGGTGCCCAGGCCGACACTGGCCAGGCTGTATTCGTCTTCCTGCTCGGGCAGCGGGTCATGCAGGCGCAGGCGCGCGCCTTCGGCAAACGCGTAGAAGCGCCACTCCTGCACGTAGCTGCCGAGGAACTTGGCCAGCGAAGGCGTACGCAGCTCCTGGGAGAGCAGGTAGCCTTCATCGCCGGTGCGCTCGGCGGCGAGATAACCGCGTACCGACGTGGCGCCACCGGCAGAATATTGCTCGTTGGACACCAGCGGCCCCGAGGCCAACTGGAAGCCGGCCTTGGACGCCGATTGCCAGTCGTTGCCGAAGGTGTAGGTGTAATTCAGGTCGCCCTTGAGCACCGCAAAACTCGGGCTGGCCTTGTCACGCTTGTACTGGAATTCCTTGGCGTCACTGCCGTAGCCGAAGAACGCGCGGGTCCCGACAATCAGGTTCAAGCCCAGGCCCAGTTGCGACTGTTCGGTGTAGCGGTAGCCGTTGTAGCCAAAGGTCAAGGGTGCGTACTTCAGCGGGATATCGTCCGTGCTGCCGCCAAACTTCATCTGTTCCTTGAAGTCCTTGAAGTCCACACCGGCCGAGAACGAGTTGGCCCAGTTGCCGCTGGCCGGCAGGCTGTAGATCGCCGCCACGCCGTAGGAATGGCCCTTGCCCAACACGTTGCTGCCGCCGATGGTGGCGATGTTGCTGTCGGACTGGTAACCGGAGAACTGCAGGCTCCAGCGATCACTCAGTGGCGCGGTGTAGGCGCCCGACCAGACCTTGGCGTTGTCGCTGTCCTGGGGCGCTGTGAAGTAGGTCAGGGAAATGCTGTGGCCCAGTTGCCAGAGGTTGTCGTAACCCAGGGTGGCAACGCTGCGCAGTTCCTTGGTGTCGGCGCTGTAGTCGTTGTTCAGGCCGAGGCTGGCGTGCCAGGGGTTCTGGTCTTCCACCTGCAGGTCGACGTCCATGGTGCCGGGGCGCTGACCTTCGCGGACCAGCGGCGTGACCTGGCGCCCGGCGCTGCGATTGAGGCCGGCCAGTTGGGTTTGCACGCGGGTGAAATCCGGGACTGCGCCCTCCTTCAGGCCTGGTACTTCGTCGCGGATTTCCACCGGCGAATAGTGCTTGGCGCCGACCACGCGGACGCGGCCGACCTTGGTTTCGCTGACTTGCAGGTAGACGATACCGTCATCGACCTTCTGCTCCGGCAGCTCGACGAACACCGACTGGTAGCCGCGTTCCTGATAGATCTTCTGCAAGGCATCCCGGGCGCCTTCGATATCGGCGAGGGTCTTTTGCGGGCCGAGGAACGGGTACACCGCCTCTTCGATGGCGCGGGCATCGAGCACGGTGTTGCCGCGCACGAAGTACTCGTTGACGTCCACCCGCCGTGCCGGAGGCTCACCTTCGGCCTGCGCCGGTTGCGCCAGTGCCCCCAGCGTCAGCCAGCACAGCGCCAGCGTTGATTTGAACAGATGCTCCACACCGCCCCCTGGTCTACTAAGAATGATTGCCGTCGCCGTTTTCCCGGCGTTTGGCCTGTTCAATTGCTGGATATCGAGGTGTTGCCATGCCGTGCGAGCCAGGTGTGCAGCAGGGCGAAGTTCAGGGAGAACTCCGGCATGTGCAGCAAGGCGCCACAGAACACTTCACCGATGATTTTCTGGATCAACTGCACCGCCTGCGGGTTATTCAGGAACGTGGCGATGTCGCGTTGCAGCAGGTTGATGCTCCAGACTTTCTGATTGAGGTCGAGGCCGACGAACCAGCGGAACAGCAGGTTGTAGTTGAGTTGTTCGTGCAGTTGCTGTTCGTTGGGGACCGCGTACAGGAGTTGCAGCAGCAGGATCTGCAAGAGGGTTTGCGGGGCGATCTGGGTGCCGGGTTCGGGCTGGAGCAGGTCGCGGTGTTGGTCGAGGATTTCGTCAATCTGCGGGCGCAGCAGGACCAATGAATGACCTGCGGGGATGTAGCTGGAGACTTCCTTGAGGGCGCCTTGCCAGTCGTCCTGGGAGACGATCCATACCCACGGTGCGCCATAGCGGTAGACCGAGACCGGTTTTTTGCGCGCGGCTTCGACGATCTTTGACAGGCGCTGGTCGAGCTCCTGCATGCCGACTTTCGAGTAACGTTCCATAGTTCCCATTCGCCCCACTCCTGGCATCCTGCTTGCGCTTCTGGCATCGCCTGTTTGGCGGTGTCGAGCGCGTTACATAGCCAAGACTGGGGGCACGGGGGGCTACCGAACTTTTGTCATAAAAGCTTCTTTTTTTGGCGGGGTGGTGCTCTTGCCCCACCACTCATGACTTTTGGTAAAGAGTCCTTTTCGGATTCAGCGGTTTTTCTGAAGGAACGAGGGGCCGATACTCGACTCCATTGTTCACATCACTTCAGGAGTCACTCATGTCTATTCCCGCATTCGGCCTCGGTACGTTCCGCCTGCAAGGCCAGGTCGTCATCGACTCCGTCAGCACCGGCCTGGAGCTGGGCTATCGCGTCATCGACACCGCGCAGATCTATGAAAACGAAGCCGACGTCGGCCAGGCCATTGCCGACAGCGGCATCCCACGGGACGAGCTGTTTATCACCAGCAAGATCTGGATCGCCAACTTTGCCGAAGGCCAACTGATCCCGAGCCTCAAGGAGAGCCTGCGTAAGCTCCAGACCGACTACCTGGACCTGACCCTGATCCACTGGCCATCGCCGGAAGACCAGGTGCCCGTCGCCGAATTCATCGGCCAGTTGCTGGAAGCCAAGCGTCAGGGCCTGACCCGGCAGATCGGCATTTCCAACTTCACCGTCGACCTGATGAAACAGGCGATTGCCGCCGTCGGTGCCGAGCACATCGCGACCAACCAGGTCGAACTGCACCCGTACCTGCAAAACCGTACCGTGGCGGATTTTGCCAAGGCCCATGGTATCCAGGTCACTTCCTACATGACCCTGGCCTACGGCGAAGTGCTGAAGGACCCGGTGATCCAGCAGATCGCAGACCGTCATCAGGCAACCCCGGCGCAAGTGACCCTGGCCTGGGCCATGCAACTGGGCTACGCGGTGATCCCGTCGTCGACCAAGCGCGCCAACCTGGCCAGCAACCTCAAGGCGCTGGAGCTGACCTTGAGCGACGCCGACATGGCGCAGATCGCCGGCCTGGAGCGTGGCCATCGGCTGACCAGCCCCAAAGGCATCGCGCCGAACTGGGACTAAGCCACAGGGCTGCGGGACAACTCCCGCAGCCACGGCAACACCCGCAGCCCGCAGGTGGCTGGCGGTGGATCGACGATGTCCATGAAGTGTTCGAGGTTGACGCTGTCCGGCGCACCCGGCAGGCGCACCAGCAGAGTCGGTTTGGCGGCCAGCGTGCCCAGGTCGCGGGTATCGTAGACCAGCACATGGCGAATCTGCGGGTGCTGTTCCTGAAAGGCCAGCACCCCGCCCTCGCTGGCCGCCAACCCGGCATTGATGATCAGCACGTCGAACGGCTCGGCCGGGATGGCCGTGAGGATCAGCACTTCGTCGAAGGTTTGCACCGGAACGATGCGGTAGTAGCCCAATTGGTTGAGCATTTTTTCGATGTACAGCCGTTGCAGGTGCTGTTCATCGGCGATCAGGATGGTCAGTGCTTTGTTTGGCATGGCGAACACCTGAGCAAGAAGTGCTCGTGAGGGACTGGGCGGCCTATTTTCCAGACATATTCCGAAGACTAAATAAGGTTTGTTCCACCTTCATGTAGGAGTTGTCCCAAATAGCTCGAATGACAGCCCTCGCCAGTCAAGTCTGATTGCAATAACCCGACAACCCGTGATGCAGGTGCGCGAGCGCTTCATCCATGTCGTCGATGGCACTGGCCAACTCGTTACGCGCTTTCCGTTCACAAACGTTTTCCAGCACTTCACAGCACGCCATCAATGCCTGGGCCTTGACCATGCGCGCGCCGCCTTTGGTTCGATGGGCCAGGTCATGCAGGCCGGCAAAGTCGACCTTGTGTTGCAGGGCCACCAGTTGCCCATGGTCAGCCTCAAGGCTGTCGAGCAATGGCACCAGCAGCTCCTTTACTGCGTCGATATCCCCTCCGGTCAGCTTCTCCAGGTCGTGCAAATCAAAGTCTGGCGACAACTTCTCCACGCTGACCGGGGCCACCGAGGGCGTGGCTGTGCGCGACATCAGGGCCGCATGCAGATCCTCAAGGCCGGTGGGCTTGAACAGGCAACCATCCATTCCCGCCTGTCGGCAACGTTCGGCTTCCTCGGGCTGGGCGTTGGCGGTGAATCCCAGCAACAGGCAAGGCGCCAGCCCGCGTTCACGCTCCAGGGTGCGGATATCCCGCGCCAGCTCGTAACCGTTCTTGAATGGCATATTGCAGTCGGTAATCACCCCATCAAAACGTCCGGACAACCACAGTTCAAGCCCCTGGACGCCATCTTCGGCGGTGGTGATGCGGTGCCCCAGAAAGCTCAATTGCCGGGCCAGCAGCAGCCGGTTGGCCGGGTAGTCATCCACCACCAGAATGCTCAGCGCGTGGGCCGGTGGCGTTCCCAGGGCAACGGGCACGGCCGGCATCAGCGTTGCGTCAGCCACTGGCAGCTCCAGGGTGACATCCACCCGAGTGCCCTGCCCCAGCAGGCTGCTCAATTGCAGTTGCCCGCCCATCATTTCGCACAGGTTGCGGCTGATGACCAGGCCCAGGCCCGAACCGCTGCGCGCCGATTGCTCGGTGTTCGTGCCCTGGATAAACGGGTTGAAAAGGCGTTTCTGGTCTTCAACACTGATACCGATGCCGGTGTCTTCCACCCACAGCCTGAGGCTCAGGTACCCGTTGGCAATCGCCGACGAACCGGACGCGCCAAGCCGTACCTGGCCACGGGTGGTGAACTTGATCGCATTGCTCAGCAGGTTCGACACCACCTGCTTGAAACGCATCGGGTCCACCAGCACGTATCGGTCAATCAGCGGGTCGAGCTCCACCTTCAATACCAGGCCCTTGGCCCGCGCCAGCCCCTCGAAGACCCGCGCCACGGACGCCAGCAATTCGTGCAGGTTTGAAGGCTGCCAAGCCAGGGACAAGTGGCCCGACTCGATGCGGGCGATGTCCAGGATATCGCCGATCAACTCCAGCATGCCCCGCGACGCGTCGGCGGCCACCTCCAGCGCATCGCGGTCGGCCCGGCCCTGTTCGGCGGCTTTCAAGGCCAGTTCAATCATGCCGATCACGGCGTTCATGGGGGTGCGTATCTCATGGCTCATGGTCGCGAGAAAGGTGGTCTTGGCGCGATTGGCGGCATCGGCCTCCTCCTTGGCCTCCCGTAGCTGGCCGAGCAGATGCTGCCTTTCGCTGACGTCCACCCAGCCGGCGATCATGCCCACCACCCGCTCATCACCGTCGCGGTACGGCAGCATCCAGTGGTAGATCGTCAGTACCGTCCCATCCGGCACCTTGAGCAGGCGGTCCTGGATCTGTGGCTCCCCCTGCTCCATCAAGCGCAGGTAGTCCTGGTGAAAAGACTCGGCCTGGGGGCGATTGCCGGTGTCAGTCTCGACCACGGTTTTACCGGTCACGTCCTCCAGCTTGAAATCGAACACATCGAGGTAAGCACTGTTGCACGCCATCAGACGGCCCAGGCGATCACGCACATAAATCGGATGAGGCGTGCCGTCGATCAGCACGCCCATGAAGCGCATCTGGTCACTCAGGGCACGCTCGGCCTGCACCCGTTTGCGTATCAGGCTACGCAGGTAAATCGCCCAGCCCAGGGTGATCAGCAACAGCAGCGCTGCCAGGCTGAAGCCTTGAATGATGACAGCGCGGTGCCGCGCCCAGTAGCTGTCTTCAACCAGTACTTCACTACGCCATTGACTGGCCAACTCATTCATTTCCTGGGGGGTGATACTCAACAGCGCCTTGTCGAGGATCGAATACAACTCCAGTTGGCTGCGGCTGACACCGAAGGCTATGCGCGCCGGCTCAGACCCGACGGTGCTGGTGACCCGCAAGCGGTCACGGTACTCGCGGGCAATCATGTAGCGCGCACTGATCAACGTATTGACGGCCGCATCGGCGCCGCCGCTGGCCACCAGCGCCATGCCGTCCTCAGGGTTGTCGACGTCCACAAACTTGATGGTGGGATACTCCTGGGCAATCCCCTCTTGCAGGCTATTGCCGCCGATCAGCGCCAGGCGCTTGCCGGCCATGTCTTCCAGGGTGAGGGGGCTGCGGTCATCCATGCGACTGACCAGCACAAACGGATTGGTCAGGTAAGGCCTTGTAATACGCACCTTGTCCGTGCGCTCAACGCTGGGCGTGACCGCCGCGATCATGTCCACACCGCCCGTGCTGACCTTGTCAATCTGCTGGGGCATCGAGGTGCCCGGGACGACGTCAAATTTCAACCCGGTGCGCAAGCTGATACGGGCCAACACCTCGGCGCTCAACCCTTCGAACTCGCCCTGCTTGTCGATAAATGAAACCGGCAGGAACTTGTCGAGTACCGCGACCTTTACCCTGGGGTTCTTCTCCAGCCAACGCTGCTCGCTGGCACTCAAGCGCAACCGGTCCGCCCCCAGGAATCCCGGATTTCCGGCACTCCAGCGCCGCAGTATTTCCATCTGCTCACTGACCGGAATCGCGGCCAGCGCCGCGTTGATGATCGACAACAGGCGCGTGTTGTTGCGGGAAAAGGCAAAGGCGAAGGGGTTGACTTCAAGTGACGAGAAATCGGCCATTCGAACGTTGTTCAGATGGTTCCCGTTGATCAGGTAGTTGGCGCTGATTGCATCGCCGAGGTAAACATCCGCCTGGCCGAACGCAACAGCGCCAATGGCCTCGAAGGTCGAAGGGAAAAGCTGTAGCTGGGCATGAGGGTAAAATGCCCGTACTGCATCAGGCTGCATGTAGTGATAGAACATGGCCACCCGCTTGCCGGCCAGGTCGGCACTCAGGGTCTGGCTCTCGTTCGTTCGGGTGACCAGGGCCGGTTGATCCATGGCATAGGAGCGCGACAGCACCAGTTGCGGGTCTGCCGCCTCGTAGCCGTTGGCTGACGCCAAAAAATCCACCTCGCCGCGCTTGAGTGCAGTGATGACCTCATCCCGGGTGTCGTAACGACGAACTTCAACCCTGATGTTCAGCGCGTCGGCTATCAGTGCGGCGTAATCGGCCGTAATCCCCTCCAGCTCATCGTTGCTGCTCAACTCGAATGGTGCGTAATCGGGGCTGGAGATCCCCATCAACAAACGGCGGTGCTCCCGCAGCCAGCGCCAGTCCGCCTCGGGCAACCCCGCCGCCGGCGTGTCGAGGATGGAGTGCCCCAGCAGGTACAGGGTGCGCGCCTCCGCCAGGGCCGGGGATTGCGTATAGAGCACGCCCAGCAGCACCCACGCACTGAGCCACACTACCCGGAACCTGGTCATTTCAGATCAGATGATTGCGTTGGGCGAATTTGGACAAATGCACCACCGACGACATACGCAGCTTCTCCTTCAGACGGGTTTTGTAGGTACTGATGGTCTTGTGGCTGAGCAACATGTCCGCGGCTATTTCCTTGTTGCCGAGCCCCAGCGCCAACTTCTGCAACACGGTCAACTCACGGTCGGAAAGCTCTGCCACCAGGTCCTGTTCGGTGGACTGCAAATCGTCCCGACGCACCGAGCTGGTAGGCAGGCTGGGAAAACAGCTGTAGTTGGACATCACGGCCTTGATAGCTTTTTGCAGTTCATCCAGCTCGCCGGTCTTGGCCACAAAGCCCATCGCGCCGGCGCGCATGCAGCGGGTAGAAAAAAACACCGCCAGATAAGACGTCAGCACCAGGATCTTGCAAGGCAGGCCCAGTGCCTTGATTCGGCTGATCACCTCAAGACCACCCAACTTCGGCATTGCCAGGTCAAGGATGATCAGTTCGGGGCGTTCTTCCCTTGCGATCTGCATCGCATCAGCACCGTTGCCAGCCTCGAAAATCGTGTCGAAGCCTTCCTGCTTCAACAGGTACCGGACGGTTGCGCGGATAAATGGGTGGTCATCCACGATTAAAGCTTTGCTCATAAGGCTCCCCTGGGAGGATTCAGTACCGTTGCACATCACACGGGACCTATCTACCTGTGAGAAATGACAGTTCCGACGAACGGTTCTGAACATTCCTACAAGAAGCAATCGGGTCCCTCCATTTGAACAGCGCATAGCCAAGGATGGCCGCACCTGCGGGCCTGGCTAGTCGCAAGCGCGCAACCTTACCAATGGAATGACGCGCCACCTGAAGGGATAGTCCCAGCCATATGTAGGATTTTTCCTCACCAAAAGCATAGTAAACAGTGGGCTCCGGGAAGCGGGGCCGTCTAGTCGGTGGTACTCGGGCTCCAGAACGCCTGTACCACCAGGGCCGAGGTGGAAATGCGCGCCACCAGGGCGTCCAGTTCGTCACCGTCCACCGAGGTCACGGCCAGCGTCGCCTCGATTTCCACCTCTTCAGGACCAAAGGGGCGCACGTCCACATCACTGGCCGGGTAGTTGCAGCGTGCAAGCTCGGCTTCGAGCAAGGCCAATACCGCCTTTTGCTGGGTACGACGAGCCACCACATAGAGAATGTTGGTCACCTCGGCCGACACCACGTCCAATGGCTGGCGGTTGATGTTATTGACGATCGGCCGCAGCAAGGTGTTGGCCGCCAGTACAAACAGCGTGCCCAGCAACGCTTCGAGGATCAGGTCGGCACCGGCACAGGCGCCCACCGCCGCCGATGCCCAAAGGGTGGCTGCGGTATTCAACCCGCGCACGTTGCCTTCTTCACGCATGATCACGCCGGCGCCGAGAAAACCGATGCCCGAGACCACATAGGCCACGACCCGCACCGCCCCTTCGGCGCCACCCAGACGGTTGGCCATGTCGACGAAAATCGCCGCCCCCACCGCCACCAGCACGTTGGTACGCAACCCCGCCGTGCGCTGGCGGTACTGACGCTCGAAGCCGATCAGTCCACCGAGGATAAAGGCTGCGGTGAGGCTGACCAGTGTGTCGACCAGCGAGTTGAGGTTGATGTTGTTGATTGCTTGCATAGTCAGTCTTCCCTGTTCATTGCCAGCCAAACTTAGACGAGGAAACCTTCGGGCAGGTACGACCATCCTGGGCCGTGATTGGGTCACGGCCACGACAGGACAGGGCCGCCCGTCGCAAACGACAGGCGCGTCCGTAGTATCGCGATGCAAGGCATCACGTACGGGTCAGCGTCGATGAGAGGGAAATCGGGATCGGCCAGGACTGGCCGCTACCGGGATGCCGCTTCTCGCTTCAGGGCGAGACAACGGCATCGGAAAAATGCGCGTTACCTTGCCAAGTATGTGCCGGTTATCGAGACCGGCCGACGACTGTCACTCGAACAAGTACCCACTGAGGGTCTCCGCTATTGATGAAAACGCGCAAAGCTTACGCTCCGATTTAAGGAGAGTAAACCGTAAGAAAGTTTACCCAAGAGGGCTAGGAATATTCTTCAGGGAGGGTTCAGGTAGGCACCACGGTGCTGCTACGCAGAAGACGGCCGATCACGCTCCACCAGCGCCAAATACTCATTGATCGCCCCACCCGCCAAGGCCTTCACCTGAATGGAAACCCGATTCACCTGCCGCCCCATCTCGATGCCATCCCGAGTCCGCACCTGAACATACCCAAGCCGGGGCCAGAACCGCTCGGCCTTGACGTTCCCCACCACCACCGTCAGCCGCAACCAACGTGCGCCCAGGCGTACTACCCAATCCTGGAAATCGGCATGCAACTGCCGCGCAAACCCGGTGCCATGCAACGCCGTGGCCACCAACAGCAACCCGATATGCCACACCCCAACCGCCAGCAGGTCGGACGCCACATTCACCACCGCAACCAACTGCCCTTCGGCATTGCGGTAGCCAATCCAATACATCCGCGTGTAGCGCCAGGTGTCAGGCAGTTGAAGAGTCAACTCATCCCGAGCCTCCGTGGGTGTGGCTGGCTCACCATTCACCGCAAGAAAATACTCCGGGGCCGCCTCGAAAAAGCCCTGCAGCTCGGCTTCATCCTCAAGAGTCAGCTCAACCACCCGGATGCCCGCCATCGAACTGCGGGGCAGCTCCACTGCTTCAACCACATCCATGTGCAACGCTCCTCAATCGTCTCGTGTGAGTACTTCCAACAACTCAATTTCAAAGCGCAGATTACTGTTGGGCGTGATATGCGCACCCATCGAGCGCTCGCCGTAGGCCAGGTGCGCCGGCACAAACAACGTGCGAATGCCGCCGACTTTCATGCCCATCAGCCCCTGGTCCCAGCCTTTGATCACGCGTCCGGTACCGATCACGCACTGAAACGGCTTGCCCCTCTCCCATGAAGAATCGAACACCGTGCCGTCCTCGAGGGTGCCGGTGTATTGCGTGGTGATCAGGGCGCCTTTGACCACGGTTTTGCCGTCGCCGAGGCGGATGTCGGTGATTTCCAGTTCGTTGTTCATTTTTTCTCGTTTTGTGTAGCGCGCGAATTGCGCCAAACGGGCGTTTTCCCAGAGTCAAACGCGTTTGGCAAGCTTGGGGTTGGGATCGCACGCTCCAACCTACAAAAAACCACGAAAACACCCCTGTCAGAAACTCTCCTCACCCGATTTACCTTGTTCAGCTCAGCGAGCAGCCTACCCCTTCAAAAAAATGGAACATCAAGGACGGCCTACGTGACAATAGGATCAGATTTCAATTACCCGGCTGACATTGCTATTGGTACCTCTAGAGAAAAGAGGTCTATCAAAAATAAATGGCGAGGCCGTTTTCCCAGCCCGCCAGATTTATGCTTCGATTATCGAGCCTTAGTTGAGCAAACAGGCGGAATCGCCAACTCGATCAATTCGAATCACAGAATATGCATTATCGGAGCGGGTATAACGGGACTTACTGCAGCACGAGAACTCTATCGCTGCGGCTTTAAAAATATATCCCTGCTCGAAAAATCCAAAAGAATCGGCGGCAGGCATCTTACCGTACTTGGCGGCCAGCACTCCAATAATACAGGCCGCCCCCCCTTTGAAATGGGTGCTATGCGGATGCCCTTCTTTAATCGATCTGACGAACTGCCCACTGACGGTAGATCCCTGATGGCCTATTACGCCAAAGAGTTTGAACTTGCTCATTCAAACTTCCCCAACCCGGGAAGCCCATGGGTCAAATCAACCGGTATCTACTTACGCGAAGGAAGTATAGATAACAGTGGCCAGCCAACTATGCTGATCTGGAAAAACAAAGATGGGATAACGCCACCTCCTGGCGAAACCCTAAGCGCGGTTTTTGCAAAATGGGAAAATTTTGCCAAACGCATGACTCAGAAAGTCGCGGTTTTCTATGGAAGCGAGCAATGGGAGTTACTTTGGGCCGCCATAGTTGAAAGATACGAAGGTATCTCGTTTCGGGATCTAGTAAAAATGCCGGTTATTGAGTCTTGGAGCAAGGACCGTCCCGGAGACTTTGGAGGCATGGGGATGACAGCAAAAGAATCGGCGGTATTCTACGCAATTGGAATAGGCGATGGCAGTTGGGGCGCTTTTTATGACATATGCTCGCTTTATCCCCTGCGTACTGCGATTTTTGGTTTCAGCAGTCATCTCCAGTTGATTCATGGCCGGGTCAAACTGGATGGCACGACAGTCGACTCTCCACACCTGGAAAGCTCGGCCGTTTTTGACTCCCGGGGTCTTAGGTTTAATAAGCCCAGCTACAAAGGCCTTGGGGCCTTAGCAGAATGCATGCTCTTTATGAGCATTCCTGAAACAGGAAACTCCGTTTATGAACATAGTATTGAAAAGTCGAATGGACTACTAACCGACTCTCCGGTAAAAAAGCTTGAAAAGCTCAAGAGTGGGAAAACACGAGTTCATTATCAATGGAACTCAAGCAATCCCAAAAAAATTGAGCCCTGCTATGCCGACTTCGATTCGGTCATCATCACCCTTCCCTCCTGGTTGATCGAAACACAGATGCTACTCGAAGGTTTCGACCAAGAGATGCTCCCTTTCGATACGATAAATGCTTATAAAACCGCGCACTGGGAAACCAGCTGCAAAGTATATGCCCCATTAAAAAAATCGTTCCTATCTAAAAACACAAAAATCCCTCAAGCCATTGTGACCGACAGTTTCATACATGATGTATATACCTATCGCTATAACGACCACTACACCTACGACTGCATACTTCTGAGTTATACCTGGGAAGACGATGCAACGAAACTATCTTCGCTAAGTGACAAAGAACTGATTACCAAGTGCATTGAAGAGCTGGATAGAATCCTGATTAAATCCACAAACATTCAAGAGAAAATCTCTCCATACATAGGTCACGACCAAGCTATCGTGCAACGTTGGATGAATGACAGCAACTCGTTGGGGTGCGCAAAACTGTATAGACCGGGAACCTACTATGAGGCTGTGGGCCTAATGAAATACAACAAAGACTACTCATTTAAATCTGGACTTTACCTCTGCGGCGAATCTTTTTCAGTAGATGCCGGGTGGACAGAGCCATGTTTCAGGGGCGCAATAGACACCGTCATAAATATATGCAACAAAACTGGCGCTAAATTCAACGGAGGATTCTCTATGCACGACTATCCAGAATACAAAACCGAGCATCCACACCAGTCTAATTAAATAGCCAGCACAAAGGCTTTGGGGGAACTAAGCTACACAGCTATCAGACGCGTCCGACTTTCATTTAAACATCGGGTCGCCTTTTATAAACATCCAGTCATTCCCTGGCTGAATAAAATAAGAGGTCACCCGCAATGAGCGATCCAACAAGCCCTGTTCGCATAGCTGTCATTCAGTTTGATCCCCAAGTGGGGATGGAAAACCGGGAACGTAACCTACGTCATAGCCTTGAGCTGGCAACGGAAGCAGTGGGCGGCGGAGCCAATCTAATCGTGCTGCCAGAGCTCTCGAACTGCGGCTATTTCTTCTCCAGCCGTCAGGATGCATTTGATCACGCCGAGGCCATTCCGGGCGGGCCGAGTGTGCAAGCCTGGATGGATTTTGCCTGTAAACATCAGGTGTATCTGGTGGCAGGCCTCAGCGAAATCTCCGGCATGCAGCTGTTCAACACCGCCGTACTGCTGGGACCGGAGGGTTTTATCGGCAAGTACCGCAAGGCCCATTTGTGGAACCTGGAAAAGCTCTGGTTCAGTCCCGGCGATGTAGGGTTCCCCGTATTTGAAACACCCATAGGCCGTATAGGCCTGCTGATCTGCTGGGACATCTGGTTCCCTGAGGTGCCGCGCATCCTCAGCCAGCAAGGCGCCGATATTATTTGCAGTCTCAACAACTGGGTATGGACGCCGCCTCCGTTGTTCGACGATGCGGGGAAGTGTATGGCGTCGTACCTCACGATGACCGCAGCCCATGTCAACAACGTGTTTATCGCCGCCGCCAGTCGTATCGGAGAGGAACGCGATGCGCGTTACCTCGGGTGCTCGCTGATTGCCGGAACCAACGGCTGGCCCATCGGCGCGGTAGCTTCAGCGAATCGGCAGGAGATCCTCTTTGCCGATGTTGACCTCACCAGCGCTCGCAGTGCACCTATCTGGAACAGCCTCAACGACTTGCAGCGGGACCGGCGTGCGGATCTTTATGACCAAATGCTCGGGTATACCCAACATCGCGCCCTGCCACGCTAATCGGAGGGCGCATGATGGAAACCCTTTTAGAAAAACCGTCCCTACACCACTCCCGAACCGATAAGACAGTCATCGCCCTGGGCGTTGCCAGTGCATTGCTGATCCTATGGATAGCCCTTACTTACCCTTGGCCGGGCTATGTCGACATGGTGACCAGCCTTCCTCACCCCATCGCCTGGCTGCGCTGGGTGCTGGGTGATATCAGCGAAGTCGCGTTCTACAAACATGAACTGGCCTCAATCGGCCTGCTGGGCGGCGCGTACCTCGCGTGGTGGGCCAGCCGTACAGGCAAGCCCTGGCAAGGCTTTGCCATTTCGTATGGCACCGGGCTGTGGCCGTGGTTGGTGACCAGCTCATTACTCGGTTTACTGCTGAGTAATGCGTTATGGGGATGGACCGTGACCGCTAGCACTTGGCAACCGACGTTTGCAGCATTTGTTTCACTGCCGGCGGCCATGGTGCTGATGTTCGGCGGCGGCTGGAAAGTAACGCTCAATGGCGCAGTGCTGGGGGCCTTGCTGGTCACACCGATGTGTTTGTTGATCGTCAATTACATCTGCCTGCCGCTGGGCTTGCCGGTGGTAATCGGAAACGTGCTGGGGATGGCGGTTGGCAGTGTGATTGCGTTTATAGTGTGCCGTCGCGTGCCGATTTTGGTACGCAGCGACTACATAGCCCCGATAAAGCCCGCGCCCTTGAAGCCACCGACCTATGGGGCGATGTGGAGCGTGCGAAGGGTGTTGGCGGACTTTTCCGAAGCGCCCTTCTTCGGCAATGAGCTGGCCAGCCTTGGCTTATTGGCTGGCGTGTTACTGGCTTATGCGCTGAACCCGATGAGCCCGGCCTATGGATCTGGCCTGATAGTGCATCTGATCGGCGCGCAAGCGCTGACGTCTGCGCTGGGCGTGGTGATCTGGCGACATCAGTGGATCAAACGCGGTTGGTATCCCACGTATGTTCCTCTGGTGTCGGTGGTCCCGGCAGCGGTGTTGACCCATGGCGGCAGTTGGGTGGTGATGGGATCAAGTGCGCTGCTCGGCGCGCTGATCGCGCCGCCACTGGCCTGCGCCATTGCAGGACGGTTACCACCGCACGTCCATCCTTACATCGGCAACGTAATCTCAATGGCGTTGAGCACCTTGATGGTGGTGCCATTGGTGGGATGGTTAGCCGTTTAGCCACGCGCTCTTATGCCGGGCAAAGGAATGCCCGTGCACTCACAGCCAATGCCAAAACCGACTCCAGAACCCCCGCCCCAGATCATTCTTGCAGCCCGCATATTGCGCCGCATACATCTGCGAGCGTGCCTGCACCTTGCTCGCCACCGGCATCAGCCAGGCTTTGCTCGCGTAGGTACGCTGACGATACCCGCCCCACCCTTCGTGGTAGTTCAGGTATTGGCCATAGGCATCGTATTTGTATACGCCGTTGATGGTGTAGGTCTTGTCCATGTACCAGCCGACAAAATCGATGGCGTCGTCAAAGTGCTCGCGATTGGCGCCAAAGCGGCCGGTGCTTTTCTGGTAGTCGCTCCACACTTCATCCTTGGCCTGGGCGTAGCCGGAGGCGGTGGACACACGGCCCCAGGGGATGATCCATAACAGGTATTTACGCGGGGTCTTGGCGTCCTGGCGGAAGCCGGACTCCTGGTACATGATCGCGAATGGCACCTGGATCGGTACGCCCCAGCGCGCCTGGGTCACCTTGGCGGCGTCGTACCAGTCGTCCTTTTCGCGGAAGATGCCGCAGATGTCGTTGGGGGTGCGCGGCGGCGAGGTTCCGCATCCAGCCAATAAGGCGGTGAGTAGCAACAGCCCCGTGGTTTTTACTGCGTTCAAAAGCCCACCGTTTCATCGTGAGAATAAAAAGGCGGGCAGTTTACTCGTTCGGCGGGGTTGATGCAGAGGTGAAAGCAGGACTATTGCTGTGGCGAGGGAGCTTGCTCCCTCGCCACACAAAGTACCTCAAATCATGCTCAGGCCAATGGCACCCGACGTGTAGTGATCGCCAGGCGACCCACGCCAAAGCTCAACGCTGCACCCAGCAGCAACATCAACAAGGTGCTCCACGCAGCGCGGGACAGTTGCTTGGCCGCCACTTCACCGGCTTCACGGGCTTTCTGTTCAGCCTGTTGCTTCAGCTCGTCAACCTTCTGCACGGCCTGCTGGTAGGCCTGGGCGTAGTTGTCGACGATCTGGGTCGCTTCAGCCTGGCTCTTGCCGGTGCGGGCGGCGACGATGTTGACCAACGCCTGCTTGTCTGCTGCATTCAACGCGGGCTCACCGGACGCCTTGACGCGCTCGAACCACTGCTTCAGTTCATCACCCGCCTGGGCTGGGTTGGTCGCCGCATCGTTGGCCGATTGCTTGCCATCCGCAGCCGCTTGATCGGCTTTTTGTTCGACGTTGGCAGGGTCCAGTTCAGGCTTGCCGCTCTGCTTGAGCAGTGTGTCGAGCTGGCCTTGCAGGCTGTTCCAATCCAGCTTGATGCCCTGCTCATTGAGTTGCTGCTTGACGCTGTCGCTGATGCCCGGCGCCACCGCGGCGATGCCGCTACCGGCCGCCGACAACCCTTTACCCACGACGTTACCCGCGGCACCGACAACACTGGTGGCCAGCGCGGCGAGCAGCCAGGTGGTCAGCAAAGTGGTGATGGTCCAGCTCAGCACGCCATGCAGGCCGCCGCGATCCGGTGCGGTACGCCCGGCCACGAATGCACCGGCACCGATGGCCAACAGCGTCGAGACAAACAGCCAGATTCCGGCACCGGTGCCAAAACCGCTCAGCGGGTTACCGGCCGCCATCGGGTTGACTGCACTGGCGCCAATCGCGGTGCCGAGTACGCTCAACACCAGGTAGGTCACCAGGGCAATTGCACTACCGGCCAATACCGAGCCCCAGGAGACGCGAAACAGAGAACGGTTGGTTTCATAGACAGTGGTCATGTTAAATCCTTTGAACAGTGGGTACGTGGCCAGTTTGGCGAGGCACCTACCCTGCGGTCTCGGCACAATTGCACTAGGCGCACTGGTGCATTCGCACCCCGCGCCGGGCACTTTCTCTGCACTATCCTGAGCCTCAGGTGTCGTACTTTTCATGCGACTTACCCCAGGAGAAACCATGAGCCAGGCCGTCCTCGCCAAAGAAACCAACCGCCGCCAACTGCAGCAGATCATCTCCGGCTTGTCCGATGGGGTGATCCTCGCCGAAGCCGACCAGACCATCCTCTGGGCCAATGAAGCCGCGCTGCTGATGCATGGCGTGGAGAAAGTCGAAGACCTGGGTGCCAACACCAAGGAATACGCCGCACGCTTTGCCTTGCGGTATCGCAACAACCACCCGCTGGTGCTGGAGAATTACCCCCTGAGCCGGGTGGCAGACGGTGAAGAGTTCAGCGATGTGGTGGTGGAAGTCACCCCCACCGGCGATGAGGAAAAAGTCTGGGTGCATCGCCTGCGCAGCCTGGTGCTCGACGACGCGTCGGGCAAGCCGGAGTTGCTGGTGTTGATCCTGAGCGACGCCACCGAATGGGCCAGCGCCGAACAGCGCTTCGAAAAGACCTTCAATGCCAACCCGGCGCCGGCGGTGATTTGCCGCTTGAGCGACCTGCGCTATATCAAGGTCAACCAGGGCTTCCTGGAGATGACCGGCTATAACCGCGACCAGGTGATCGGCCATTCGGTGTATGAACTGGACGTGCTGGAACAGGCCGAAAACAAGGACCTCGCTATCAAGCGCCTGGGCGAAGGCGCGACCATTCCGCAGATGCAAGCCGAACTGAAACTGCCCGAAGGCGGCAGCAAACTGGTGATCGTGGCCGGCCAGCCGCTGGACATGAATGAGGAAGACTGCATGCTGTTTTCCTTCACCGACCTGGAGCCCCGCCGTAAAGCCGAAACCGCCCTGCGCCAGAGCGAGGAACGTTTCGCCAAGTCGTTCCGCCTGACGCCGGTGCCGACCCTGGTGTGCAACGCCGCCAACCGCCAGGTGGTGGATATCAACGAAGCCTTCATGACCATCACCGGCTACACCAGTGAAGAACTGATCGGCAAATCCATTGAAGACATCGACTTTATCGACAGCCCCCAGGCCTGCACGCAACTGTTCACCACCCTGGAAAAAGCCGGCAACCTCGACGGCCTCGACCTGAAGATCCGCAAGAAAGGCAATGAGCTGATCGACTGCGTGTTGTCTGCCGACACCGTCAGCATCCAGGACGTGCCTTGCTATTTGCTGGTGCTGATGAACATCACCGAACGCAAGCGCTCCGAGCTGGAACTGGTGGCCGCCATCGAGGAAGTGATGCAGGACGCCTCATGGTTCAGCCAGACGCTGATTGAAAAACTGGCCAACGCCAAGAGCGTCAACAGCCCCAACGTGCCGAATATTTCCTTTACCGACCTGACCGCCCGGGAGCGCGACGTATTGGGCCTGATTTGCGAAGGCCTGGCCGACAAGGAAATCGCCTCGCGCCTGAAACTGGCGCCCAACACCGTGCGTAACCATGTGGCCACGGTGTACTCCAAACTGGGGGTGCATAGCCGTAGTGCAGCCATCGTCTGGGCCCGTGAGCGCGGGCTGTTTGCCGGTGAATTGCGGGTTAAAAAGCCGAAATAGAGTGCAAATGCACTAGTGCGACCGGTGCAAATTCGCCTTATTGCGCGGGGATGCACTGCTTAACCTTGAAGAGTGGGCACAGGGCTTTGGGTCCTGTGCTGTTGAGATGTCATGCCCTTTAAGGAATCCATCATGAAAAGCGAACAAGTCAAAGGCGCCGTCGAAAAAGTGGCCGGCAAGGCTCAAGGTTTTCTGGGTGATCTGACCGGTGACGAACGTCTCCAGGCCGAAGGTGTGGCCCGCCAGGCCGCTGGCCAATTGCAGCAAACCTACGGTGATGCGCTGGACACCGTTGGCGACTTTGCCAAGCAAAAACCCTTGGCTACCGTAGCGATTGTCGCCGGTGTCGGCCTGCTGCTGGGCCTGTTGCTGCGTCGTCGCTGAGGAGAGCCCTAATGTTTACGCTCTCCCAACTGCGCAACTGCATCGAAGAGGCCCTGTCGCCCCTGACCTGCGAGTTCACCCTGTGCCGTGACGCCTCGTTGACCCTCAAAGTCTTCGATGCCGAAAGCGGCCGGGTGGACCTGGTGGTCACCGGGATCAGCGTCAACAAGCTGCAGACCCCGCAGGAAGTGGAAAAGATGGTCGACGAGTTGCGTTACGAATTGCAGAGCAACACCGTCGGCAAACTCAGGCTGGATGACCTACCCCTGCGCCCTTTGTAGGAGCGAGCCCGCTCCTACAGCAGTTAGCGTGCCTTCAACGACGCCCCGATAAAATAGAACACCCCTCCCCCGACGATAAACGCTGCCAACATGTAGAACATGTAGTGGGCCGGCAGGCTGGCCAGTACCAGCCCGCACAACACCGGCCCCAGGGCAGCGCCGAGGTTGGACAGGTTTTGCGCGCCGTAATACATGCCCCGCAGATGGTCCGGGGCGATGCGGTCGATAAACATGTACTCGGCCGGAAACACCACGATTTCACCCACGGTAAAAATCGCCATCGCCACTATCCACCACCACACGTTGCTCGCCAGGGCAAAACCGATCACTCCCAGCATGAACATGCCCAGGCCGAAGATCAGCCACTGGCTCAGGTAACGGTGGGAAATCCTCCGGCCAATCGCGTATTGCAGGGCAATCACCAACACGGCGTTGGTGGTGAGTACCGCGCTGATGATGGTGTAGGTGTATTCAGCGGTGGTGGTAGTCACCAGGTATTGCGACAGGTACGCGGTGAACTGGCCGAACACCACGGCACTCAGCAGCCCGCCGATGGTAAAGCACACCAGCCGATGATCCCGCAGCAGTACGCGGCCCACGGCGAGGAATGACACCGGCTTTTGCGTGGTGTCGACAGTGGCCAACGTGCGATCGCCCCAACGCCCATACAGCAGGAAAAATCCGAGGCCCAAAACCGCCGACAGGATAAACGGCAAGCTGATATCGAGCTTGGCTATCATCGCGCCAAAAAACGGCCCTACGGCGTAACCGATATTGGTCAGGGTGTACTTGATGGAAAACGCTTCGCTGCGTTCATCCTCCGGCAACAGGCTGGCAAACCCGGACTTGATCGCGATATCGATCACCGCGTACGCCAGGTTGATCAGGATCAGGCAGCTGTAGAACGACCAGATTTCCCGGGCCAGCACCGTGCCGATAAACCCCAGGGCAAACACCACGCTCAAGCTGAGCAACAGCCGGTAACTGCTGATGCGGTCTACCAGGAAACCGCCATACACACTCAGCAGCGAACCGACGATCAATGAGCTGCCGATCACCAGGCCGACCTGGCTGATGTCGAGGGCAAAGTGGTTAGTAAGGTAGATCACCAGATACGGAAACGTGATGGCTTTGGCTAGCGTGAGGATCAGCGTGGCCGACAGCAGCAGGTTCACGGTACGTGGGTAGTTTCTTATTGTTGCAAGCATCCTGCTCTCATTCTGGTCGAGGTAACGGGGCCATTGCAGCCCGCAAACGGAAGTACCTTAACGCAAAACAAAAAGGAAAAATGCTGATTTATGCATTTATGCAAAAATCAAATGCAGCGGGATGAGGACGCGGTCCTTCATCCCGCTGAACGCTTTATTTTTTAACCGGTGTGATGTCGAGAATCGTACCGTTGGTGGTTTTCAGCAACACGTACTTGTCGTTAACCCGGGCCCACTGGCTGTCTTCTTCCGGCTGCTTCAGGCCGTGTTTCTTCCAGTCGGCAATGGCCGATTCCTTACGCATCAGAATGTCTGGCGCGCGGTCGCCGGTCTTGAGGTCACGGGTATTGATGTTTGAAGGCTGCACGGTTTTTTGCGGAGTATCAGCGGCCTGGACGGTAAGACTGGCGGCGGACAGACTCGCGGCAACCAGCAGGCAGGCAACAAGGGATCTGGACTTCATGGGCACTTCCTTCAATGAATGACGCGTAAAGACTCCGACCGCAGCCGTGAAGAATCATTCAGCGAAGTGATTGAAGCGGCGGACGGATGGACGGGCAGCGACCGAGGCGGCGATTAATCAGATAAGATTGGTTCTTTTTTCCAGCTGCTCAGGAAGTCCAATGACTGGTACCCACGTCATCATCATTTTCGTGACTGTTGTCACCTTGCTCGCGCTTTACGTTTACGGCACCTACCGAGAGCTGGTGGCGCTGCTCGATCGTTGCAAAAAAGCCTTCGGCCAATTCAAGGAGGCCGAGCAACAATTGGCGGCGGCGCAAAACGCCTCGTTACCCACCGCAGAAATCGCCAGCCTGGAAAGCCGTGTCGCGTTCACCCGCCAGCTCTTCCACGACTCGGTCAACAACTACAACACCTACAAGCACAAGTCGCCGACGTCGGTGGTGGCCGAGCTGCTGGGGCATCGTGATGATGTCAGCCTGTCGGGGTTTTGAATGATCGTTCCCACGCTCTGCGTGGGAATGCCGCTCCGGACGCTCCGCGTCCCATCCATGCACGTTTTCAAGCCCGGCGCCGTGGTGACGCGGAGCGTCACACAGTGCATTCCCACGCAGAGCGTGGGAACGATCATGATCCACCAACTGCATACCCATTGCCCTTGTGAAATTAATCCTGTAATTTTTCATGAAATTTCTCGATAAGAATTTCACGAAGCGCCCATGGACAAGCAAGAAGAACTCGACGCCCTGGCGATCCTGATTCACGACCTGCGCAAGCACAAGAAGCTCACCCTGGCGCAACTCGCGCAAAAGATCGAGCGTTCCGTGGGTTTCCTGTCCCAGGTTGAACGCGGCCTGTCGCGCCCTACCGTCGCCGACCTTACCGCCATCAGCCACGCCCTCGGGGTGCCCACCACCTATTTCTACAGCCTGTCCAAACCCAAGGCGCTGGACTGGGTGACCCGCCCCAACGAACGGCGCACGGTGTATTACGCCAATGGCATCACCGACATCCTGGTGTCGCCGAGCATGCACGGCGCGTTCTCGATCCTCGACAGTCTATTGGCCCCCGGCGCCAACAGTGGCGAACAGACCATGAGCGACCGTGCCGAACAGGCTGGTTATGTACTGGAAGGCGAGTTGACGCTGTGGGTCGAGGGCGAGGCCGACTCGGTCACCCTGGGCCCCGGCGACAGCTTCCACCTGGCCAGTTTTGCCCACTGCCGCTACGGCAACCTGACCGACCTGCCCGCCCGTGTGCTGTGGGTCTACAACTAGGAGCAACACCCGTGAAAAGCCATGCTGCCACGCTTTTGGCCGAAGTCCGGACCTTTCGCCAGAACCATCCCGATGTGCGTTATGTCGACCTGATTGCCCTGGACATTCCCGGGCATTTCTACGGCAAGCGCTACCCGGTGGACATGCTGGAAAAAGTCGCCGCCGGCAGCCCTTTGAAGCTACCGCAGAACGCGGTGCTGCTGGGTGCCCAGGGCGGCCTGTTCAAGATTGGCGACTACTGCTTTCACGACGGTGACCCGGACGCTAATCGCCGCCTGGTACCCGGTACCCTCAAGCCGGTGAGCTGGGAAGCGCAGCCCCTGGGGCAAATGCTGATCACCTCCGACGGCACCGAAGCGCCCATCGAATTCGAACCCCGGGAAGTGCTGGCCAAAGTGCTGGAGCGCCTGCACCGCAAGGGCATTCACCCGGTGGTCGCGTTTGAGCTGGAGTTCTACCTGTTCGATAAAAAACTCAGCGACGGCCTGCCACAATTCGCCCGTGACCCATTGAGCGATGACGCCGACGACCAGCCCAACCTGCACATCGAACGCCTGTCGCGCTTTGCGCCGGTGCTGGATGACATGGTGGAAACTGCCAAGGCCCAGGGCATCGACATCACGGTGATCACCGCCGAACTCGGCCCCGGCCAGTTCGAGATCAATTTCGGCCACCTGGACGACGGTCTGCGCGCCGCCGACTGGGCCGCCCTGTTCTGCCGCAGCACCCGTGGCGTGGCCCTCAAGCACGGCTATCGCGCCAGCTTCATGGCCAAGCCTTACCTGCAACACCCCGGCAGCGGCATGCATGTGCACGTCAGCCTGTACGACGCGGCGGGTAATAACCTGCTGGCGGCCCACCAGCAGCAACCGTTGCGCCACGCGGTGGCTGGCTGCCTGGAACTGCTGCCCCATTGCATGCCGATCTTCTCGCCCAACCACAACGCCTTCCGCCGGCTCGGCGGTACGGTCAACGCGGCCACCCGCGCGTGCTGGGGTTATGAGGACCGCGACGCGTGTGTGCGCATCCCTGAATCCGACCCGCGCAACTTGCGTATCGAACATCGCCTGGCGAGTGCCGATGCCAATCCGTACCTGGTGCTGGCGGCGATTCTGGTGGGGCTTGAACAGGGTCTTGAGGCGGCCAAAGAACCCATCGCACCGCTGAACGAAGACCGCAACAGCGGCACGGATTTCCCCCTGGAGATGCTCGAAGCAGTGCGCGCCATGCAACATCAGCCAGCGTTGCGTGAAGGCCTCGGCGCCGAGTTTGTCGACGTGTATTGCGAAAACAAACGCCAGGACCATCTGGCATTCCAGCAGGAAATTCATGCGCGGGAATATCGCTGGTATCTCTAGGTACTGATGGTTAGCCTCGTGGGCATCTCTGGCTAACCGCGGACTTGCCCATGACCGACCAAAGCGCCCCGGCCCTGAAGGAAATCTTCAACGCCGAACGCCTGCAACACATCGCCACCGAAATGACGGCGGTGTACCCGGCGTTCGACGCCAAGGGTTTTCTCAAACACGCCAAGGCCGGGCTCGCGGATCTGTCGGTGATGCAGCGCATGGCGCGGGTCAGCGAAAGCCTGCACGCCGTGATCCCGCTGGATTACCCCCAAACGCTGAAGTTGCTGTATGCCCTGGCCCCCCGGCTGAACAGCGCCTTTGTCAGCCTGTTCCTGCCCCACTACGTCGCCAGCTACGGCGGCGATGATTTCAAGCGTTCCATGGCGGCGCTCAAGTACTTCACCACCTTCGGCTCCGCCGAGTTTGCCGTGCGGCATTTTCTGCTGAAGGATTTCAAGCGCACCCTGGCGGTGATGCAGCAATGGTCGCTGGATGACAACGAACACGTACGACGCCTCGCCAGCGAAGGTTCACGGCCACGCCTGCCGTGGTCGTTTCGCCTGGGCGAGGTGCAGGCCGACCCGAACCTGTGTGCCTCGATCCTCGATAACCTCAAGGCCGACAGCAGCCTCTACGTGCGCAAGTCGGTGGCCAACCACCTTAACGACATCACTAAGGACCATCCTGATTGGGTGCTGACCTTGATTGAAGGCTGGTCCCTGGACAATCCCCACACCGCCTGGATCGCCCGCCACGCCTTGCGCAGCCTGATCAAGCAAGGCAACACCCGGGCATTGACGATCATGGGGGCGGGCGCCAAGGCCGAGGTGAAGCTCCATGAGCTCAAGGTTGAGCCGGCGGTGATTAACCTGGGCGACCGGATCAACCTCTCTTTCAGCCTGGAATCCATCGCCGACACCTCGCAAAAGCTGGTGGTGGACTACGCCATCGACTATGTGAAAAGCGCCGGTCACAGCACGTCCAAGGTGTTCAAGCTCAAGGCGTTTACCTTGGGCGCCGGGGAACATCACGCCATCAGCCGTGGCCAACATATTCGTGAATTGACCACGCGCAAACACTATCCCGGCAAGCACGCGGTGCACGTGTTGGTGAACGGGGAACGACTGGGAAGTGTCGAGTTTGAGCTCGCAAAATAATCATTAAAACATTAACAAAGGCTCTATCTCGGGCCTTTCAGCGAAAATAATTGTCGGACAATGCTAGGCATTCGTGTTGCGATCCATTATCATCTGGCGCCTTCTCGGTACCCGTTGGGTACTTGTGTCAATGTTCCACCTGAGGCGCCCATGCTCCGTTTTTCGTTTTACCGTCCCCTGATCTGCATCAGCTGGGGGCTTGCCAGCCACAGCGCGTTTGCCGCCCTGCAACCGATGGCCGAAGCCCCGCTGGCCAGTGACACCGAGCTGCATTGCCACTTCAACCGCGACGCCAGCGTCGACTGCACCACGCGCTACCACTACACCATCCTCAAGCCAAGCGGCCGGGAAATGCTCTCGCGGATCGACTTCAACTATCAGGAAGAGGACGGCTTCGAACTGCTCAAGGCCGAGTCCACCCAGCCCGGCGGCAAACCGGTGCCCCTGGATCAGGCACAAATCGATACCCGCACCGCCCCCAATCCTGACCAGGGATTCTCCCGGGAAAAACAGACCTCGCTGGCATTCCCCAACCTGCGGGTGGGCACGCAAATCCGCTACACGGTGCGCGAACACTATCCCGCCAAACCGCTGATGACCGAGTTCTACTACGCCTTGCAGTTCGGCCCCAGCGCCGCACGGCGCGACCACTTCAAGGCACGCTTCACCGCCGAGCGGCCGATCGAGTGGCGCAGCGAATTGATGGAGGGTTTCAGCATTACGCCATCGGCCAATCGCAAGACCCTGGACGTGGTGCAAAAGGCCCCGACCTACCTCAGCTACATCAACGAATCCGCCAACGCCTACATACGCCACACACCGCGTATCGAAGTCGGCAGCTCCCTGGAGCGCCAGCAGTACTTCGGCAATTTTGCCGAACGCTACAACCAGATCCTCAGCGCCAAGCTGCCGCCCCAGGGCGCCGCCGCCGTGGCCGCCGTTCGTGGCCTGCCGCCAGCGCAACAAGTGGCCGGCCTGATGCAGCACATCAACGACCACTACCGTTACCTGGGCGACTGGCGCGCTTCGGAGCGCGGCTATGTCCCCTTCAGCCTGGCGGAGATCGAACAGCACGGCTACGGCGACTGCAAAGACCTTTCGACATTGCTGGCGGCCATGCTCAAGGCCAGCGGAATCAAGGCCGAACCCGCGTGGGTCAGCCGAGGTGATGTGGTCAACCCGCTGCTGATTCCCGGCACCGGCGCACCGAACCACGCCATTGTCCGCGCCGAAGTCGATGGCCAGGTGTGGTGGCTGGACCCGACCAACCCGGTCTTCGCCCCAGGCCAGACCCTGCCCGACATCCAGGACCGCTGGGTGCTGGTGACCAACGCCGAGGGCCAGGTACGTGAAGAGCACATTCCGCTGCAACCCGCCGCCACCACGTTGATCCTCGACAAGCAGGAACGCTTCGACGCCCAGGGCACCGCCCGCGTCTCGGCCACCGTTGATTTTCGCGGCATGCCGCTGATGCAACTGAGCCTCGCCGACCGCCAGCAAGGCGCTACCGCCAGCGATCAGAACATCTGCGACAACTTCGGCAAACAGATCACCGACTGCCAGGTCGAGCGCCCCGCCACGGCCTTTCTGATCCCGGCCAGCTACAAGGTCAGCGCCACCCTGACGGACATGCGGCCCCTGGAACCGCTGGGCAACGACCACGTCTACAACGATGCCTTGCTGCAGGAGAAATGGGACGGACTGCTCAACTACCGCCGCAACGGGCAACTGGCCGACTTGTACATAGGCAACCCCGAGACGCTGGATTACACCATCGCCCTGTCGGGTGGGCAGATCGACAAGGACATCAAGGCCTGCCAGGTTCGCTCGCCGTGGTACGACCTGGACCTCACGGGTGAACGCGTCAAGGGCGAATGGCGTTATCACTACCTCCTGGTGCAGAAGATACGCTGGCTGACCCACGATGAAATTGTCAGTGCGCCGTTTGAAAAGATGATCAATGAGATCCGGGCCTGTGGGGAGCAGGTGCATCAGGTGGTGAAGCTCTAACCCTCCCCCAACAAAACCCCTTGCTCCCGCGCGCACAGTTCCACCAGGTAATCCCACAACACCCGCAACCTTACCGACTTGTGCAACTCGCGCCGGGAGCTGATCCAGTAACTGCGCTGGATGCTCTCACCCGGCAGCAGCGGCACCAGGTCCGGGTCGCTCGCGGCCATGAAGCACGGCAACACGGCAATCCCCAACCCCGAGCGCGCGGCCTGGTGCTGGGCGATCACGCTGGTGCTGTGGAACACCACTTTGGGGTTGCGGCAGAAGCTGCTGAGGAATTTCAGTTCCTGGCTGAACAGCAAATCGTCGACGTAATCGATCCAGGCATGCACCGCCAGGTCTTCGCGCTTTTCAATCGGTGGCGTGCGGTCCAGGTAGCTGCGGCTGGCGTAGAGGGCCAGGCGGTAGTCGGTGAGTTTGCGGGTCACCAGTTGGTCGACGCTGGGGCGTTCCAGGTGGATGCTGATTTCCGCTTCGCGGTTGAGGATGCTGACGAAGCGCGGCACCGCCAGCAGTTCCACTTCCAGGCCCGGGTAGCGTTCGAACAGGCCGCCCATGCGACTGGCCAGGAACATCACACCCAAACCCTCGGCAACACCGAGGCGGATCTTGCCCAGGGGCGCGGCGGAATGGGTCAGTTCTTCTTCGGCCAGCAGTGCCACGTTTTCCATGGCTTCGGCGTGTTTGAGCAGGGCTTCGCCGGAAGGCGTGAGTTCGTAGCCCTGTGCGTGCTGCACGAACAGCGCGGTGCCCAGGCTCTTCTCGATGGCCTCGATGTGCCGGGCCACGGTGGCGTGGGTGGTTTTCAAACGTTGCGCCGCGGTGAGCAGGCGTCCGCTACGCTGTAACTCAAGAAAGAACCGCAGATCATTCCAGTCGAACATATCGCCTCCGCTCTCCACCTTGAAAGCATCGCTGTCTAAAAACGCACAGCAGCTGGGTAAAAACTAACATTTTTAAGACGAAAACTAACAACTACGATGGAGCCAATAAGAAAAACAAGCGAGGTCACAGATGCATTCTGCAGCTGCTGAATACGATTACGTGGTGGTAGGCGCCGGCCCCGCAGGCTGCCTGCTGGCCAATCGACTGTCTGCCAACCCTGCCCATCGCGTGTTGCTGCTTGAAGCCGGCGGCCGCGATAACTATCCCTGGATCCATATTCCCGTCGGCTACCTGTTCTGCATCGGCAACCCGCGCACCGACTGGTGCTTCAAGACCGAAGCCCAGGAAGGCCTGCAAGGCCGTGCGCTGAGCTACCCACGGGGCAAGGTGCTGGGCGGTTGTTCGTCGATCAACGGCATGATCTATATGCGCGGCCAGGCCCGGGATTATGACGGCTGGGCCGAGGACAATCCCGGCTGGGCCTGGAAGGACGTGCTGCCGCTGTTCAAGCACAGCGAAAACCATTTTGCCGGCGCCTCGGCGTTCCACAGTGACGGCGGTGAATGGCGGGTTGAACAACAGCGTCTGCACTGGCCAATCCTCGATGCGTTTCGCGATGCGGCGCAGCAGAGTGGAATCGAGAGCATCAGCGACTTCAACCAGGGCGACAACGAAGGCTGCGGCTACTTCCAGGTCAACCAGAAATCCGGGGTGCGCTGGAATGCGGCCAAGGCGTTTCTCAAGCCGATCCGCCAGCGGCCCAACCTGACGGTGATGACTGAAGTTGAAGTCGACCGCGTACTGCTGGAGAACGGCCGCGCAGCGGCGGTGGTGGCTCGCCAGCAGGGCCAGCCAGTCACGTGGCGTGCGCGCAAGGAAATCATCCTGTGCGCCGGCTCCGTCGGTTCGCCCGGCATCCTGCAACGCTCCGGCATCGGCCCTTTCAGTGTGCTCAAGCCCTTGGGTATCGACGTGCTGCACGAGTTGCCGGGCGTCGGTGGCAACCTGCAGGATCACCTGCAACTGCGCCTGATCTACAAGCTGGAAAACGCCCGCACCCTGAACCAGATCGCGGGTACCGTGTGGGGCAAGATGGGCATGGGCCTGCGTTACCTGTACGACCGCAGCGGCCCACTGTCCATGGCCCCCAGCCAGCTTGGCGCGTTCGCCCGCTCCGGACCGGAGCAGACCTCGGCCAACCTCGAATACCACGTACAGCCGCTGTCCCTGGAGCGCTTCGGCGAACCGCTGCACGCCTTTCCAGCCTTCACCGCCTCGGTGTGTGACCTGCGTCCGCAAAGCCGTGGCCGCATCGACATACGCTCGGCCAACCCGGCAGACGCGCCGCTGATCCGCCCCAATTACCTCAGCCATCCGGAAGACCTGCGAGTGGCCGCCGACGCCATTCGCCTGACCCGCCGCATCGTCTCGGCGCCGGCCCTGAAACAGTTCAACCCGGTGGAATACCTGCCCGGCGAAGCACTGCAAACCGACGAACAACTGCAAGAGGCCGCTGCCCGCATCGGCACCACGATTTTCCATCCGGTGGGCACCTGCCGCATGGGCAGCGACAAGGACGCCGTGGTCGACGCGCAACTGCGGGTGCACGGTATTCCCGGCCTGCGCATCGCCGACGCGTCAGTGATGCCACGGATCACGTCAGGCAACACCTGCTCACCCACGCTGATGATCGCGGAAAAAGCCGCGCAGCTTATCCTTTCGCCGAACACAAGGAGCCTCGCCCCGGAGAAAGAACTGGTCACCGCAATCTGAACAGCGGCGCCGATTCGGCGCCGACAGTGGAACAACAATAAATAATCACTGTGAGGGCTACCCAATGTCAGAACACGCTCAACCCCTGGACCCGGCGCTCGGCGCACGCTCGAGCAACGACACGCAGAAAGTCATCTTCGCCTCCTCCCTCGGGACGGTGTTCGAGTGGTATGACTTCTTCCTCTACGGCGCCCTCGCGGCGGTGATCAGCAAGCAGTTCTTTGCCGGGGTCAACGACACCACGGCGTTTATCTTCGCCCTGATGGCCTTCGCGGCCGGCTTTGTAGTGCGCCCGTTCGGCGCCCTGGTGTTCGGTCGGCTGGGAGACATGATCGGGCGCAAGTACACCTTCCTCGCCACCATCATCCTGATGGGCCTGGCGACCTTCTGCGTGGGCCTGCTGCCCACCTATTCAAGCATCGGCATCGCCGCACCGATCATCCTCGTGGCACTGCGCATGCTCCAGGGCCTGGCGCTGGGCGGCGAGTACGGCGGTGCAGCCACCTACGTGGCCGAGCATGCACCGGCGGGCAAACGCGGCTTCCACACCAGCTGGATTCAATCCACCGCGACCCTCGGCCTGTTGCTGTCGCTGCTGGTGGTGCTGGCGTGCCGTTACTTCACCGGCGACCAGTTTGAAGTGTGGGGCTGGCGCCTGCCGTTCCTGCTGTCGATCGTGCTGCTGGGCATCTCCACCTGGATCCGCCTGAGCCTGCACGAGTCGCCGGCGTTCCTGAAAATGAAAGAGGAAGGCAAGGCCAGCAAGTCGCCGATCCGCGAATCCTTCGGCAAATGGGAAAACCTCAAGATCGTGCTGATTGCGCTGTTCAGCATCAACGCCGGCCAAGCCGTGACGTTCTATGCCGCGCAGTTTTATGTGCTGTTCTTCCTCACGCAGTTTTTGAAGATGGACCCGGCCCTGGCCAACATGCTGCTGATCATCAGCGTGGTGATTGGCGCGCCGTTCTTCATCTTCTTCGGCTGGCTCTCGGACAAACTGGGGCGCAAGCCGGTGTTGATGGTCGGCCTGCTGCTGGCCACCGCGTTGTACTTCCCGATCTTCAAGGGGCTGGCCCACTACACCAACCCGGCGATGGACCACGCGAGCCGCCAGTCACCGATCACGGTGTTGGCGGATCCAGCCACCTGCACCTTCCAGTTCGACCCGGTGGGCAAGGCGCGTTTTGACAGCCCGTGCGACAAGGTCAAGACCTTCCTGGTGAAACAGGGCCTGCCGTACGAAAGCGCCGCCGCTCCGGCCGGCAGTGCGGTGCAGGTGAGCGTAGGTGATGTGCGTATCGATGGTTACGACGAAGCCGCCCTGAAAGGCGCGGTGACCCTCGCGGGTTATCCGCAATCGGCTGACGTGGCGCAGGTCAACAAAACCATGGTGGTGGTGCTGATCGTCGCACTGATCCTGATCGCCGCCATGTGCTACGGCCCGCTGGCGGCGCTGATGGTGGAGCTGTTCCCGACGCGCATCCGCTACACCTCGTTGTCGCTGCCTTACCACATTGGTAACGGCTGGTTTGGCGGGTTCCTGCCGACGGTGTCGTTTGCGCTGGTGGTGTACACCGGGGATATCTTCTATGGGCTGTGGTACCCGGTGGTGATTACCGGGGTGAGCCTGATCGTCGGGCTGATTTGCCTGAAAGAGACCAGGAACGTGGATATCGACAATAACTAAACTTCGATCCGGCTGACGCTGGAGATTCAGTGTGGGAGCGGGCTTGCTCGCGAAGGCGGTGGGTCAGCCAACAAGTCTGGTGCTGACACACCGCTTTCGCGAGCAAGCCGGCTCCCACATTGGGTTTAGCACCAGACACACAAATTGCTGTATATCCATCCAGATAAAAGTTGCCCAATTCTGATTTATTGCCCATCCTGCTCCCCATTCAATTTCGTAACGAATGTGGTGACCATGCGGCTGTTCCTCTGTGAAAAACCGTCCCAGGCCAAGGATATCGCCGCCGTGCTCGGCGCGACCCGGCGTGGCGACGGTTGTTGGCTGGGTTCAGGCGTGACGGTGACCTGGTGCATCGGCCACCTGCTGGAAACCGCCCCGCCCGACAGCTACGACGCCAAGTACAAGCGCTGGGTACTGGCCGACCTGCCAATCATCCCCGAAAAGTGGAAGATGCTGGTCAAGCCCAAGACCGCCAGCCAGTTCAAGGCGGTCAAGCGTCTGCTGGGGGAAGCCCAGGAATTGGTGATCGCCACCGATGCCGACCGTGAGGGCGAGATGATCGCCCGGGAGCTGGTGGAGCACTGCCGTTATCGCGGTCCCATCCAGCGGCTGTGGCTCTCGGCCCTCGACGACGCATCGATCCGCAAGGCCCTGGCCTCATTGAAGCCCGGTGCAGAAACCTTCAGCCTCTACCATTCGGCCCTTGGCCGCTCCCGCGCCGACTGGCTGATCGGGATGAACATGAGCCGCCTGTTTACCCTGCTGGGCCAACAGTCCGGTTATCAGGGTGTGTTGCCGGTTGGGCGTGTACAAACCCCGACCCTGCGGTTGGTAGTAGACCGCGACCGCAGCATTGCCGACTTTGTACCCGTCGCCTACTGGGCCATCGATGTGGACCTGCTCCACGACAACATCACCTTCACTGCGCAATGGCGCGCGACCGAAGATGCCTGTGACGATCAGGGCCGTTGCCTCAATCCGCAGCTTGCCCGGGACGCCGCCGACGCCATGAGCAACGCCGCCAGTGCGCGGCTGGTCAAACTGCGTACCGAGCGCATGCGCGACGTGGCGCCCCTGCCCTTCGACCTCGGCACCCTGCAGGAAATCTGCTCGAAAAAGCTCGGCCTCGGCGCCCAGGAAGCCCTGGATGTTGCGCAGTCGCTTTATGAAACCCACAAGGTGATTACTTACCCGCGCAGCGATTGCGGCTACCTGCCCCTGAGCCAGCACGGCGACGCGCCGAAAATCCTCGCGGCGCTGGGCCGGGCCGATCCGGCGGTGAACGCATTGATGCCGCACATGGACCCACAACGCCGCTCACGGGCCTGGAACGACGCCAAGGTCAGCGCGCACCACGGCATCATTCCCACCGGCGCCGGCAAGGATGTCGGGCAACTGACCGGCAAGCATCGCGCGGTGTACACCCTGATTCGCGCGCGCTACCTCGCACAGTTCCTGCCCAACCACGAATACGACCGCACCCAGGCAGACTTCGACTGCGCCGGTGAAGCCCTGCGGGCAGTCGGCAAAGTCATCGTGGAACCTGGCTGGAAACGCGCATTGCCGGAAGCATTGGCGCCGGCCAAGGGCCGTGAAGCACCCCCGCCGCAGTCCTTGCCAAAACTGGTTCAAGGCCAGGATTACGCGGTGGCCAAGGTCAACCTCAAGGACCTGTGGACCCAGCCGCCCAAGCCCTTCACCGAAGGCGACCTGATCAAGGCAATGAAAAACGTCGCCAAGCTGGTGGAAGACCCGTTGCTCAAGCAAAAGCTCAAGGACACCACCGGGATCGGCACCGAAGCCACCCGCGCCGGGATCATCCAGGGCCTGCTGGATCGCGGTTACCTGGTGAAAAACGGCAAGGCGCTGTCGGCAACGCCTGCCGCGTTCAGCCTGATTGATGCGGTGCCCCGGGCAATCGCCGACCCTGGCACCACGGCCATCTGGGAGCAGGCACTGGACATGGTGCAAAGCGGTGAGATGAGCCTGGAGGAGTTCGTCGCCAAACAGGCGGCCTGGATGAGCAAGCAAGTCACCCGCTGCACCGGCATGCGCCTGACCATCAGCGGCCCGGCCAGCCCGGCAGGACGGGGTACCACACCGTGGAAAAACAAACGCAAACCGGCCAAGCGCAAGACGGCCACCGCCCCGAAGCGGGCGGCGAAACCGGCAAACAAAGGCTGAGAGGCGCTAAAAAGTCGCGACAATGACGTTTTCGACGGGATGTATGCCGCTTTGGACCTTGCCCTGCCGCAGGCCATCCAGGATTCTGTAGGGCCTGCTAACCTCCCAACAATAACAACACCGGAGTGGCCTCCATGAAAACCGTTGCGCAAGTGCTAAAGTCCAAAGACAAGCAAAACCAGCAAGTCCACACCATCCCCCACAACCATACGGTATTTGAGGCCTTGATCGTGATGGCTTCGAAAAACGTCGGGGCCTTGCCAGTGCTCAAGGATGGGAAGGTGGTGGGCATCATCAGCGAACGAGACTATGCCCGTAAGGTCATCCTCCATGGATTGTCCTCGACGGAGACTAAAGCCCACCAGATCATGAATTCACCGGTGATCACCGTCGACACTCACCAAACCGTCGAGACCTGCATGACGATCATGACTGAGCGACATCTGCGGCACCTACCTGTGGTGGAGAATGGCGAACTGCTTGGCCTGCTGTCCATCGGCGACCTGGTCAAGGAAGCGATTGCCGAACAGGCCGACCTGATCAAACAGCTGGAGCAGTACATTCGCGGCGAATAATCATTGGGGACCCCATGCTCGACACCCTGCAACATCAAGTCGATAACCAGCTCGACAGCCTGCACCGGGCCATGGCCGAACGGCGCTTCCTGGTGCTGACCGGTGCGGGTATCAGCACCTCTTCGGGGATTCCCGATTATCGCGACAGCGAAGGCGTGCGCCGGGGCAAGGCGCCGATGATGTACCAGGAGTTTCTGGCCACCCCGGAGGCCCGCCGCCGCTACTGGGCCAGGGCGATGCTCGGCTGGCCAAGGGTGTGTGTCGCACAGCCGAACGCGGCGCATATCGCGTTGGCCACCCTGCAGCAGCGCCAGCGCATTACCGGGCTGATCACCCAGAACGTCGATACCCTGCACGACCAGGCTGGCAGCCATGAGGTGATCGAACTCCACGGCAGCCTGCATCGGGTGCTGTGCCTGGATTGCCAGCAGACCAGCGAACGGGACCTGATCCAGCGCCAGATGGAAGCGGAGAATCCGTACCTAGCGGGTGTGGACGCGGTTCAGGCACCAGACGGTGACACCCTGCTGGACCCGGCCTTTGAAGGACGTTTCCAGGTGCCCCGCTGCCCCCATTGCGGCGGGCAACGGTTGAAACCGGATGTGGTGTTTTTCGGCGAGAACGTCGCCCCGGGTACGGCCGCCAAGGCGATGGCGGCGGTGGATGACGCAGAAGGATTGCTGGTGGTGGGTTCGTCGCTGATGGCGTATTCAGCGTTTCGGTTGTGCAAGGCGATGGTCGAGCAAGGCAAGCCCGTGATTGCCATCAATCTGGGCAAGACACGGGGCGATGAGTTGCTGCAACTCAAGATCGAAGCCTCCTGCGAACGTTTGTTGCCATTGCTCACAGAACGCCTGGGATAGCCCAACCCTGCTTTTCTGTGGCGAGGGAGCTTGCTCCCGCTGGGCTGCGCAGCAGCCCCAAAACCGGCAACCAAATGATTCCTGAAGCACCGCAGTCAGCCTGATGGGGGCGCTTCGCACCCCAGCGGGAGCAAGCTCCCTCGCCACAAAAAGCCCCCGGATCCCGCGACCTGCCCGCACGGAAAGTGACGCTCAAGTCACGTTTTCCGCTCACACCCCCGTCCTACGGGGATTTATGTAGTGCACAAAAATAATCACTACATAATCGTTGACGTAACCATTTTGTAATTGCATGATTCAAGCGTCTCCCGGATCGGGAGCGTTAGTAACACGCGTTTTGAACAAGCTCGTCTGACCGCCGAGCTGTTTTTTCCGGATGTGCACTGCCCACAAGGCAGATTGATGAAGCTGACCGGCCCGAAAGGATCGGTACAAGGAGCTCAAACGCTGCTTGTCTTCGTTATGAAACCATTGCGTAGCAGTTCATCAGCAAGACTACATGCATCGGTTCAAGACCCTGCCCGTATTCGGCAGACAGTCGCTGACGCCCGGTTTTCTGAGCCGGAGACAACTTAGTAGTTTTAATGGATCAACTAAAGATCGCCAACTGGTCAAGGGGCTTACACATGAATCTGAACAACCAACCAACTATCGAAGAATTGGCTGAGATGTTCGCAGCGCAGAAAGACACGCTCGACGACCATATCCTCTGGATTGGTAAATCGGGCCAGGTCCATATTGACTGCCTGGCGCCCCATACCGTGGAAGAAGAGTTCGACAGGAATAACCGTGAACTGGCAGCGCGCCTGAAGATGTACCGCCGCGGCCAGGGTTATGTCGGCAAGAAAGCCGCCGCTGATCGCAACTTTATCGAGCAGGTCTTTCATACACTTAATACCGAGTGGCAGAACCTTAAAGGCCATTCGCACGTTAAAGTGATCGACAGATACTGCTGATAACTACGCACTGATTACTTAAGCCTGCTCGCTTAAACGAGCAGGCTTTTTTATGGCCGACGGTTATTGCAACAACGCCGGAAAACGCCCCTTCCCCGCTTCATCGCAAAAAATATCAAACATGGCCTGGGCCGCTGCCGAAAGTTCGTGCCCCGGCTTGGTCAATACACCAATCGGCCGCTCAATCACCGGATCGCTCAAGGTGATGCAGTGGGCACCCGCTTCCTGCATTTGGCGCGCGCACAACGCCGGCACTGCGCTGACGCCCAAGCCACTGGCAACCATCTTGCCCACCGTCGCCAGTTGATGGCTCTCCAGGGCCACCGGCAGCTTCATGTCCAGCGCCTTCAGGTGTTCTTCCAGCATCACCCGCACCGTGGAGGGGCGCTGCAAGGTGATGAAGGGTTGTTCCAGCAGGGTGTGCCAGTCGATATCGGACCGGCGCGCCAACGCCGAGTCACCAGGCACCACCGCGACAAAGCGATCCACATACAACGGGGTAAACACCAGCGACGAGCTTTCCGTAGGCTCAAACGCCACCCCCAGTTCCACCTGGCGATCGCGGACCATTTCCAGCACCTGCTCGTTGATCACGTCATTCACCGTCACGTTGACCTGGGGATAGCGCGCCCGAAAAATCTTCAGGATCGGCGGCAGCAGGTTTCCGGCAAACGACGGCATCGCTGCCACCGTCACCCGCCCGCGCTGCAAGGTGAAACGCTGGCGCAACTCATCCTCGGCATTGTCCCAATCGGCGATCAGGCGCCGGGCCAGGGGCAGCAGGGACTCACCTTCGGGGGTCAGCGCGACATTGCGTGTATTGCGACTGAACAAGCGTCCGCCCAGGCCTTCCTCCAGACCTTTGATGGTCAGGCTCAAGGCCGACTGGGAAAGATGCAAACGCTCACAGGCCGCCGCAAAGCTGAGGGTCTGGGCCACGGCAAGAAAGGCGCGCATCTGTTTAACTGTCATGAAGCTTCTCCCGATGGCGGATGACTATGCTGTTTTTTAAATCAATCAACCTTAAAAAACAACTTAACAAATCAATCCGTCGGCGCAACACTCGGTTCATATGGCTGGCCCACACACAATAAAAGAGGTGCATATGGCAGGTTTTGATAAACGCGTAGCGTCCTATGAAGAGGCGCTGGCAGGCCTGGAAGATGGCATGACGGTGCTGGCGGGTGGTTTTGGCCTGTGCGGCATCCCGGAAAACCTCATCGCCGAAATCAAGCGCAAAGGCACCCGCAACCTGACCGTGGTTTCCAACAACTGCGGCGTTGACGGCTTTGGCCTGGGCCTGCTGCTGGAAGGCAAGCAGATCAGCAAGGTGTTCGCGTCCTACGTCGGTGAAAACGCGCTGTTCGAGAAGCAACTGCTCAGCGGCGAAATCGAAGTGGTCCTGACGCCCCAAGGCACCCTCGCCGAAAAACTGCGCGCAGGCGGTGCCGGCATCCCGGCCTTCTTTACCGCCACCGGCGTCGGCACACCCGTCGCTGAAGGCAAGGAAACCCGCGAGTTCAACGGTCGCCCTTACCTGATGGAAGAATCCATCACCGGCGACTTCGCCATCGTCAAAGGCTGGAAAGCCGACCACTTCGGCAACGTGATCTACCGCCACACCGCCCAGAACTTCAACCCGCTGGCTGCCACCGCCGGCAAGATCACCGTGGTCGAAGTCGAAGAAATCGTCGAACCGGGCGAGCTGGACCCGGCGCATATCCATACCCCAGGGATCTACGTCGACCGGATCATTTGCGGCACCTTCGAGAAGCGCATCGAACAGCGCACCCTCCGCAAATAATCCACCAGCCCAAATAATAAGGAGACAAACAATGGCTCTTACCCGCGAACAAATGGCTCAACGCGTCGCCCGCGAAATGCAGGACGGTTTCTACGTCAACCTCGGCATCGGCATCCCGACCCTGGTGGCCAACTACATCCCCGAAGGCATGGAAGTGATGCTGCAGTCGGAAAACGGCCTACTGGGCATGGGCCCGTTTCCGACGGAAGAAACCATCGATGCCGACATGATCAATGCCGGCAAACAGACCGTCACCGCGCGCATTGGCGCGTCGATCTTCTCCTCGGCCGAGTCCTTCGCGATGATTCGCGGCGGCCACGTCGACCTGACCGTGCTTGGCGCCTTTGAAGTCGACGTACAGGGCAACATCGCCTCGTGGATGATCCCCGGCAAGCTGGTCAAGGGCATGGGCGGCGCGATGGACCTGGTGGCGGGTGCCGAGAACATCATCGTGATCATGACCCACGCGTCCAAGGACGGTGAGTCCAAGTTGTTGAGCCGCTGCAGCCTGCCGCTGACCGGCGCCAACTGCATCAAGCGCGTGCTGACGGACCTGGCCTACCTGGAAATCGAAAATGGCGCTTTTGTCCTCAAGGAACGCGCACCTGGCGTCAGTGTTGAAGAGATCGTCAGCAAGACAGCCGGTAAACTGATCGTCCCGGACCACGTTCCAGAAATGCACTTCCAGTGAGGACAGATTCCATGCAAGACGTCGTGATTGTTGCTGCCACCCGCACCGCCGTGGGCAGCTTCCAAGGTTCGCTGGCAAGCATCCCGGCCCCGGAGCTGGGGGCTGCGGTGATCCGTCGCCTGCTGGAGCAAACCGGCATCGACCCCGCGCTCGTGGATGAAGTGATCCTTGGCCAGGTGCTCACCGCAGGCAGCGGCCAGAACCCGGCCCGCCAGGCCTCGATCCTCGCCGGCCTGCCCCACGCCGTACCGGCCCTGACCCTGAACAAGGTCTGCGGTTCGGGCCTCAAGGCCCTGCACCTCGGCGCGCAAGCGATCCGTTGCGGTGACGCCGAGGTGATCATCGCCGGCGGCATGGAGAACATGAGCCTGGCCCCGTACGTATTGCCGGCCGCCCGCACCGGCCTGCGCATGGGCCATGCAAAAATGATCGACAGCATGATCACCGACGGCCTGTGGGATGCGTTCAACGACTACCACATGGGCATCACCGCCGAGAACCTGGTAGACAAGTACGGCATCAGCCGTGAAGCCCAGGACGCCTTCGCCGCCGCCTCCCAGCAAAAAGCCACCGCGGCGATTGAAGCCGGGCGTTTCAGCGATGAGATCACACCGATCCTGATTCCCCAGCGCAAGGGCGACCCGGTGGCCTTCGCCGTGGACGAACAGCCACGCGCCGGCACCACCGCCGAATCCCTGGCCAAGCTCAAGCCGGCCTTCAAGAAAGACGGCACCGTCACCGCCGGCAATGCCTCCAGCCTCAACGACGGTGCGGCTGCCGTGCTGCTGATGAGCGCGGACAAAGCCAAAGCGCTCGGCTTGCCAGTGCTGGCCCGAATCGCCAGCTACGCCAACGCCGGCGTCGATCCCGCGATCATGGGCATTGGCCCGGTATCGGCCACCCGCCGCTGCCTGGACAAGGCCGGCTGGAGCCTGGGCGACCTGGACCTGATCGAAGCCAACGAAGCCTTCGCCGCGCAGTCACTGGCGGTGGGCAAAGAGCTGGAATGGGACGCGTCGAAGGTCAACGTCAACGGCGGCGCGATTGCCATCGGCCACCCGATTGGTGCATCAGGCTGCCGCGTACTGGTGACCCTGCTGCATGAAATGATCAAGCGTGACGCCAAGAAAGGCCTGGCCACCCTGTGCATCGGTGGCGGTCAGGGTGTAGCCCTGGCCCTTGAACGCAGCTGATTTCAAAGAGCAACATGGAAAAGGCCCGGTTCCACGAAAACCGGGCCTTTTCTTTATCGGTCAGTCCCGCACCTGGGGCACCGCAAACACCGCATTTGCCCGCACGACCACCTTCTCCCCGACCTGCACGCTGACCGTGGCAAACGCTATCTGCCGTCCACGCTTGTGGTGCTCCAGCCGCACCTCGAGCCACTCCCCCACCTGCACCGCGCCGAGATAGTCCAGGGTCATGCTCGCCGTGATCAACGGCAGCGGCGGCTCGCTGGAAAACGCCATGGCGTAGCCCATGCCCACATCCGCCAGGGTGGCCAGCACACCACCGTGCACGGTGCCGCGTCCGTTGGCGTGGCGGTTGTCGGCGCGCAGGCCGATTTCCAGCTGCAAGCCTTCACCTCTGCTATACACCGGGCCAAGCAGGTCCAGGAGTGGGCTGCTGCGACGCAGCGGGGTAAAGCCTTCGGGGATGGCATGGGCAGTCATGTCAGGTTCTTCCTTGGGGACAAGGCCGGAGGTGTATCCCACCGCGGCCATCCGGACCATCAACATCAACCCGGCAAATCCTTTGCGATAAGCCTAACGCTTCATGCAGCGCTGATAACGCTCATCCACACGCTTGGCAAACCAGGCGGTGGTGAGGTTGCGGGTGATCTTCGGGCTTTTCAGCACGATGCCCGGCAGGATCGCCCGTGGCACCGGTTTGCCGGCGGCCTTGTCGGCCAGGGCGAACACACGCTGGTACAGGGTGGTGTCTTCAAAATCCAGGCGCTCGCCCTGCTCCAGCTGGCTACGGATGCTCGGGTTGCGCATGTCCAGCGCCTTGCCCAGGGAGCGTACTGCCAGCTCAGTGGTGCCCGGCAGGAAGGAGCCGTAGTTGATCAGGTCACCGTCCAGCGCCAGATTCGTGCCCGAGACCCGGCTGAGTGCTGCCTGGAATGCGGCGTTGCGGCTGGCGTACCAACCGGCATTGAAGTCGGCGAAGCGGAACAGCATCTGGTCGTAGTGCACCGGGTAGCCCAGCAAATGGGTGACGCCAAAGTACATGCCGCCTCGACGGGTAAACACTTCCCGGCGGATGCTGCCATCCACGGTGTAGGGATAATCCCGGGCCTGCTTTTGCGCGAAGTCGATACTGACCTGCATCGGGCCTGCGGTATGCACCGGGTTGAAGCCGCCAAACAGGGTATTGCCCAAGGGCACGACGCTGATGAAATCGTCAAAGATCCCACTCAAATCCCGCTCGGTACGCGCAGCACTCAAGCGCTCCGCGTAGGACTTGCCCGTGGGCGAGCGCAGTTGCAGTGCCGTGCGCACCAGCACCGCCGGCACGTGGACTTTAGCGGCGCGGCGCAGGATTTCGTCCTGGGCGATCTTGCCCATGTTCGGTACCGGCGGGTCGACCTGGTAGGTGGACTCCTGCTCGGTCACCGCCAGCACGGCGCAGATGTTTTCGGTACTGGGGTAGATTTTCTGCGTATTGAAGGCGGTGTAGATGTCCTGGGCCCAGCCGCCACGATCCGGCACGCTGGCCGGCATCAGCCGCACGATCTGCGCCTTTACCTCGGCTTCGCTGCGCTCGGGCAATTGCGGGGTGCGCTGGCTGGAACAGCCGGCCAGCACCAGCAAGGTGGTGAGGCACAGGATCAGGCGGGATGAATGCATGGGGCTTCCTTGGGTGACGGTGGGGCAGTCTTGGCAGATATCGACCGGTAAGTCTAACCGGGGTTCGCCGACCCCGTTCGACGGCCTCCTGGCTCCAGCGCCCTATCCAGTATCACGTACCACATCTGCAAAAAAATATAACCTGTCAACTATCACAGTTGTGGCAGGTTTTTTTTCACGTTTAACTGATATTCGGGCGACGCTGACGCCACTGTTCGAAGCGCTGACGCAGCCCCTGGATCACCCAAAGGTCTTTATCCGTTACGGCGTATGTGTTCAGGTATTGCGACCGCTAACCAATCTTCACTCTCGTAAACAGGGGATTGTTTATGTCAGTCGAACATTATGCGGAATGGGCGGGACCGCTTCAGGGTTACACCGTCGACGACTATTTATACGGAATGCAGGGCCCGTGGCCGAAAGCCAACACATTGGCTGGTGAGTTGCCGGCCATGATAAAAAGAGTCCCCAAGGCACACATCGATGACTTTCGCATCGATGTGGTATCCCACTACCTTAAAACCTTGAAGTTCGGCCGCATCAAAATTCTCTTGAAGATGCTAGCGGGTGATTACAAGCTACGGCCGGTTTCCGACTTACTGTTTGCGCAACAATTATTTTATGGAACCCTGAGTAAATTGCTGACTCCGGTGCACACGGAGGATGCCCGCGAATTCCCAGGACTGCTGAATTCCGACGACTTGCTTGATAGTCACGGCGAGCCACGCTATCTGAAAATCGACACACTGAGCATGAACCGCTGGGACCCCCTGCACGGCATTCATTCGGCGCCCAGCCTGACGTTATTCAAGCGTGACAGCACTAACTCCGGCAGCGTGCTGGCCATAAAAATAAATGGCCTGGTGTTAACGCCAGATGACAAAAACGCCTGGGAACTGGCCAAATATTTTGTACTGCAAGGCGCCCTGTGCCTGATCACCTTGGTGACTCACCCCCGGCTGCACTTCCCGGTGGATACCATCAGCGCCATCAGTTTAACGGCGCTGCCCAAGGAGCATTTGCTCTTTAAGCTGCTGGCTCCCCACACCAGAATTCAACTGGCAATTAATCAAGCCGTGTCGTTACAACCGTACTCCGTCGCTCATAACAATCAGTTCCTGCCCTATACACCGTATCCTGGATGGGGAAATGTACCGGTTATTGAAGAAGGTCGCGGATGGACGGGACTGATGACCGATGCCTTTTCCGGGATTGAAGGCAATAGCAGCTATCCACCCTACACGTTCCCTCTGGTTCCGGAAAAAATATGGTCAGACTTTGACGACTTCATCAGGGGCTATTACGACGTAATATTTGACTTTGTAAGTGCGGTGACCTCTTACATCGACGTCGATGATCCCGTTATAACTTACTGGAGCGACGCCATTGCCGCCTGGGTGACTGGTTTTCCGCCACACCAACGCCTAAGAGAGGGCGATACATTCGCCAGGGCAATCGCTTATTTCATCTGGGATGTCACGGTTGCACATTCGGCAGATCATGGCGCAATGGGTCATTACCAGCAGAATGTCTTCCCGTTGCGACTTCGCGTGCCTGCACCGTCCAGCAAAACCCTTCCACCGATCAATAGAGGAAAGTTGGTGACGTTTGGCGACACGCTACGTAACCGTCTCTGTTTCAAAATGTACTTTGGCCCACCCCAAGGCACTCGACATTTACATGACACGTGGTACAGCTTCGGAATTGCCGAACTGGACGAGCTGAACAAAGGTTTTTTGCGCGAACTGAAGGGCTTCGATGAGGGCATTACCGGTCGGCGTTTTATAGCACTCAAGGATATAGCCAGCAGCATTAACTTCTGACTGGCACGCGCGGCCGCCCAGACATTGGCCGCCGCACACGCCCGTCATCGCCAGGCCTTGAGTCACTCAGATCCCGGCGAGCGCCAGGTCCATCGCAAAGTAGGTGAAGATCAAGTCCGCACCGGCGCGCTTGATCGACCCCAGGGTTTCCCGCACCACGCGGGCTTCATCGATGGCGCCCGCCTGGGCACCAAACTTGATCATCGCGTACTCGCCGCTGACCTGGTACGCCGCCACGGGCAAGCGCGAGGCTTCGCGGATGTCGCGGATGATGTCCAGGTACGCGCCGGCCGGCTTGACCATCAGCGCGTCGGCGCCTTCCTGCTCATCCAGCAACGATTCGCGCACCGCCTCGCGGCGGTTCATCGGATTCATCTGGTAGCTTTTGCGGTCGCCCTTGAGCGCGCTGCCACCGGCTTCGCGGAACGGGCCGTAGAGGGCCGAAGCGAATTTGGTGGAATAGGCCATGATCGGGATATGGCTGAAGCCTGCTTCATCCAGGGCCCGGCGAATGGCCTGCACCTGCCCATCCATCGCGGCAGACGGCGCGATCACGTCAGCACCGGCACGGGCGGCGGCCACCGCTTGCTTGCCGAGGTTGACCAGGGTGCGGTCGTTATCGACTTCGGCGCCGTGCATCACGCCGCAATGGCCGTGGTCGGTGTACTCGCAGAAACAGGTGTCGGACATCACGATCATTTCCGGCACCGCGTCCTTGATGATCGAGGACATGCGCGACACCAGGCCACGTTCTTGCCAGGTGTCACTGCCGGAGGCGTCCAGGTGGTGGGACACACCGAAGGTCATCACCGACTTGATCCCGGCTTTCGCATAGCGCTCGATCTCGCCGGCCAGCTTCGACTCGGGAATGCGCTGCACCCCGGGCATGCTGGTGATCGGCACGAAGTCGTCGATTTCTTCTTCAACGAAGATTGGCAGCACCAGGTCATTGAGGGTGAATTCGGTTTCCTGGAACAGGCCACGCAACTCCGCAGAGCGGCGCAGGCGGCGTGGACGGGCTTCGGGGAACTGGCTGGACATTGATGCTCCTGAAAAAGGCAGGCCGAAAAAACATAGGGGCGAAAGCTTATGCCGCGTGCACCGCAGAGCACAAACGCCAAGTGCAGAACAGTTTATTGCAGACCCGGTAACAATTGCATTGATCTAGAGCTGTAGACGCCCGTCAATGCAAACGGCAACCGCACCGCCGACCCAGATTTCCTCGCCATGCTGCTCGACGCGGATTCGCCCGGCACGGCCCATGGCGGTGCCCTGGCTGACCACATAGCGGCTGGGCGCCAGGCCTTCGCCCAGCAGCCACTGGGCAACACCAGCGTTCAGGCTGCCGGTGGCCGGATCTTCCGGGGCTCCATCGCCGGCAATAAAGGCCCGCACTTCAAATTGCGCCTCGTCACCGTCCCGCCCGGGGCTCCACGGGGCGATCACGCCCACGGCCAGCCCCTGCAACTGCGAGTAATCCGGGCGCAGCGCCAGTACCTGCTCCCGGTCCTCCAGCATGACCGCCAGCCAACCCGCACCGTTATCCACCCACTGGCTACGCACAATCGCCCCGGGTTCAAGGCCCAACCCCCGCCGCACGCGCTCAACCAAGTCGCTCTCCAGCGGGCCGGCGCGCAGCAGCGGTGGCGCGATAAACGCCAGTTCAGCGCCTTGGCGACGGATGCGCACCAGGCCGATTTCACACTCCTGGATGATCTCCTCACCAGCGGGTTGGCCACCCGCCTGCAGCCAGGCGTGGCAACTGCCGAGGGTCGGATGGCCGGCAAATGGCAGTTCCTGCAGGGTGGTGAAAATTCTTACGCGGTAGTCTGCCCGTGGATCACGGGGTTTGAGCAGGAACGTGGTCTCACTGAGGTTGGTCCAGTTGGCGAAATCCGCCATTTGCTGGTCGCTCAGGCTGTCGGCGCCCAGCACCACGGCCAGCGGGTTGCCCTTTAAGGCCACGTTGCTGAAAACATCGAGCTGTTTGAAATCGAAGGAAGGCATGCGGGTCCTTATGCTGGGATGTTCAAGCCACGGATCACCGCGGGCCGGGCGACGAACCCGTCCAGGGCCCGCAGCACGTTCGGGAAGTCGGTAATGCCCACCAGGTCGCCGGACGCGTAGAAGCCAATCAGGTTGCGCACCCACGGGAAGGTGGCGATGTCGGCGATACTGTACTCGTCACCCATGATCCAGGTGCGGCCCAGCAGGCGTTTCTCCAGCACCTCCAGCAGGCGACGAGACTCAGCGACATAACGGTCACGCGGGCGTTTGTCCTCGTAGGCCGCACCGGCAAATTTGTTGAAAAACCCCACCTGGCCGAACATCGGCCCGATACCGGCCATCTGGAACATCAGCCACTGGATCGTCTCGTAACGCATTGCCGGGTCTTCGGGCAGCAATTCGCCGCTCTTCTCGGCAAGGTAAATGAGGATCGCGCCCGACTCGAACAACCCCAGCGCCTGGCCGCCGGGGCCATTGGGGTCAATGATCGCCGGGATCTTGTTGTTGGGGTTCAGCGACAGGAATTCGGCGCAGAGCTGGTCCTGGGTCTCGAAGCTGACCTTGTGCGCCTCGTAAGGCAGCCCGAGTTCCTCCAGCATGATCGACACTTTGACCCCGTTGGGCGTCGGCAAAGAGTAGAGCTGCAGGCGCTCGGGATACCGGGCCGGCCATTTGGCGGTGATGGGGAAGTCTGAAAGTGAGTTCATCGCGCGACTCCTGATAAAAGTAGGAGAGTAGTGGTTCGGCGTCTCTCGTGCATCCGTCTTAATTCAGCAACATCTACGGGTTAATCTCCTGCACACGGCAAGGATGCCGCCCCATCTCCCCCACGAAACGAACCAAACTGCCTGGGGAGACTCTTAAAGAGCGCCCGATGGCTGGGCTTGCTTGCCCTGAATCCCTGCATCGAGACTTAGAACCTTCATGACCATCAAGCCTCTGTGCCTTGCGAAACGCTTCAAACGCTACTCCTACATCCTCCTGCCGGTATTACTGGTGAGTGCCGCTGTCGGCCTTACCCTGGAATCCCGGATCAGCCGCGCCCAGCAAGTCGACGGTGTGCAAACCCTGGTGTTCCTGCGTCACGGCGAAAAACCGGCCGGCGGCCTTGGCCAACTGAACTGCCAGGGCCTGAACCGTGCGATGAACCTGGCTACCGTCCTGCCGGAAAAATTCGGCAAGGCCAACTTCGTGTTCGCGCCCAACCCGACCCGCAATGTCGAGGAAGGCGAGAAAGACAACTCCTACAGCTACATCCGCCCATTGATGACCATCAGCCCCAGCGCCATCAAGCTCGGGTTGCCGGTGAACATCAAGTTTTCGGCCAATGACACCAGCGCGCTTGCTGACGAACTGGTGGAAGACAAGTACCACAACGCCATCATCTATACCGCCTGGTCCCACGGCTACCTGCCGGACCTGATCAACAAGGTGGCGAGTGAAGCGGTGGGTGAAAAGCACGTGATTACCGACGATTGGTCCGGCAGTGATTTCGATACCTTGTATGTGTTGACCCTGACCTGGCACAACGGCAAGGCCACGATGCTGAGCCGCAATTACAAGCAAGGGCTGGATAACGGCCAGCAGACTTGCCCGGAAGCAACGCAAGTTAGCGCCGATATCTGACCGCCCCCGAAGACCCGTGGCGAAGGAGCTTGCTGTGGCGAGGGAGCTTGCTCCCGCTGGGCTGCGAAGCGGCCCCAAAATTCTGGGAGCGCTTCGCACTCCAGCGGGAGCAAGCTCCCTCGCCACAGCAAGCTCCCTAGCCAGAGCAAGCTCCCTCGCCACAGTGCTTCGGAGGCGGCCTTGTACAGCGTATGATGTGGCGCTATTGACTCACCTGCGGATCATCGACATGTCCAACCTCTCCTCCACCCAGCCCGCCCGGGGCTGGTCCTTCTGGTGGAAACCAGCGCTGTTCCTGCTGGTGGCCTGCATCGGCCTCTACTACGTGAAGTGGTCGCCCTACTACGCCAAGGCGTTTATCGCGGCGGACAACCACAGCATCGGCGCCTCGATTCTCAACGACCAGCAGAGTGCACCACTGGCCGCTGCGCTGGCCTATGCCCAAGTGTATTTCCTGGCGATCTGGAAAGCTGCCGTATTGGCGGTCATCCTCGGCTCATTGCTGCAAGTGCTGATCCCCCGAGACTGGCTGTTGCGCCTGTTTGGTCGCGCCGGCCTGGGTTCCACCTTGCGGGGCGGGCTGTTCGCCTTGCCGGGGATGATGTGCAGTTGCTGCGCCGCGCCGGTGGCGGCCGGTATGCGTCGGCAGAAGGTGTCGGTGGGCGCGGCGTTGGCGTTCTGGATTGCCAACCCGGTGCTGAACCCGGCGACGCTGGTGTTCATGGGCTTTGTGCTGGGCTGGGGCTTTACCGCGCTGCGGTTGGTGGCCGGGATCGTGCTGGTGGTCGGTGTGTCGCTGGTGGCGCAGCGCATCGCGCGGCCGGAGCAAGTGCCGGAAGCCGCGCTGGACGCCGTGGCCCAGGCCAGCCTTACCGAAACCGAACCGTTCCTGACCCGCTGGCTGCGCACCCTGTGGCAGCTGTTCTGGAGCACGATTCCGGTGTACATCCTGGCGGTGCTGATCCTCGGCGCGGCGCGGGTGTGGCTGTTTCCCCACGTTGACGGCGCCATGGCCAACAGCCTGGTGTGGCTGGTGCCGCTGGCGATTGTCGGCACGTTGTTCGTGATCCCGACTGCCGCCGAAATCCCCATCGTGCAGACCATGATGACCCTCGGCATGGGCACCGGCCCGGCCGTGGCCTTGCTGATGACCCTGCCGAGCGTGAGCCTGCCGTCGCTGCTGATGCTGCGCAAGGACTTCGATGCGCGGGTGCTGGTGACCGTGGCCGGGCTGACGATGCTGATGGGGGTGGTGTGTGGGCTGATCGGGGCGTTTATCCTGTAGTGATTGGGTGAATTCGAGGGCCTCTTCGCGGGCAAGCCCGCTCCCACATTTTGACTGCATTCCTACAGGATAAATGCGGTCGAATGTGGGAGCGGGCTTGCCCGCGAAGGGGCCGGCAAACTCAATCAATCACTGACGCCGAGCGAGCCTGTCCCGGAAATACGCCACCACCGCCGCTTGCTCGCCCGCAAACTCGATGCGTGCGCCTTTGCTTTCCCGCTGGAAGGCGTACATCGGGTCGTAATACTCACGCAACAACCCCTCAATCCAGCCGCGGTGCAGATCCACCGCACCGCTGCGGGCTTGCTCGGCCAAGGCGTCCTGCATGATCGCGTACAACCGCGCAAACCGCTCGCCGCCCAGGCGCTTGTGGATATTGCCCAGGCTCTGGGTCAGGCGCTCGGCAAACAGTTCCTCGCCCGTGTCGCCAAACTCCGCGACAAATTCGGCGCAGAGGTCCACCACGTAATCCTTCAGGATGCGCTCCACGCGACCTTCAACGCTGTCTTCCAGCCAGACCATCGGGAAGCCCTGCATGCCCTTGTGCAAGGGCAATGGCAGCGCGCAGCTGCCGATCATGCGGCTCTCATCCTCGACCACGAACTGCTCGATACCGGCGGCACGCTTTTTCAGCAGGTCCACCGCCAGGCGGTTTTCGAAGTCGATGTTGGAGGGTTGCGCCGTGGCGCGCTTGCCGAAGCTGGAGCCGCGATGGTTGGCGTGGCCTTCCAGGTCCAGGGCGTTGTTCAACTGGCCGAGCACTTCGGTCTTGCCGGTGCCGGTCATGCCGCCCAGCAATACAAAGTCGCATTGCGCGGTGGCGCTTTCAACGGTGTCGAGCAGGAAGGTGCGCATGGCCTTGTAGCCACCGCCAACCCGTGGGTAGTCAATACCCGCCTCGGTTTTCAACCATTGCTGGGCAATCTGCGAACGCATCCCGCCGCGAAAGCAGTACAGCAGACCGTCCGGATGGGCCTGGGCAAAACGCGCCCAGTGTTCGATACGTTCGGCCTTGATCGCCCCGGACACCAGTTCGTGACCGAGGACAATGGCCGCCTGCTGGCCCTGCTGCTTGTAACAGGTGCCCACCCGTTGGCGCTCGTCGTCAGTCATCAACGGCAGGTTGATCACCCCGGGAAACGCACCCTTGATGAACTCGACCGGCGCGCGGGTATCCATCATCGGCCGGTCGTTGAGAAAGATGTCGCGGTAATCGGTGATGTCGATGGGCATCAGAACACCTCTACCGCGTTGGTCTGTCGCTCAACCAGTTCGCCGATCGGCTCAAGGTCCAGGCCCAGTTCCGCGGCCACGGCGAGGAATTCGGCATTGCCGTCGGGGGCGACCGCCACCAGCAGGCCGCCGCTGGTTTGCGGGTCGCACAGCACACGTTTGTGCAGTTCGTTCAGGCGCCCCAACTTGCTGGCGTAGCTGTCGAAGTTGCGCAGAGTGCCACCGGGAACGCAGCCCTGCTCCAGGTAGTACTCAACTCCGGGCAGGCGTGGGACTTTTTCGTATTCGATGCGGGCAGTCAAATTGCTGCCGTCGGCCATTTCCACCAGGTGGCCCAACAGGCCGAAACCGGTGACATCGGTCATGGCCGTGACACCCGCCAACTTGCCGAAACGGCTGCCGGGCTTGTTGAGGGTGCACATCCAGTCACGGGCCAGGCCCACATCGGCTTCGCGCAGCTTGCCCTTCTTTTCGGCGGTGGTGAGGATGCCGATGCCCAAGGGTTTGGTCAGGTACAGCTGGCAACCGGCGGTGGCCGTGTCGTTGCGCTTCATGTGGCGTTTTTCTACCAGCCCGGTGACGGCCAGGCCGAAGATCGGCTCGGGGGCGTCGATGGAGTGGCCGCCCGCCAGGGGAATACCCGCAGCGTCACACACCGAACGACCGCCACGAATCACTTCCCGGGCAATCTCCGGGGCCAGCACGTTGACAGGCCAGCCGAGAATCGCGATGGCCATCAACGGATCGCCACCCATGGCGTAGATATCACTGATGGCGTTGGTGGCGGCAATGCGGCCGAAGTCGAAGGGATCATCGACAATCGGCATGAAAAAATCGGTGGTAGACACCACGCCGCGCTCGTCGTCGATGGCATATACAGCAGCGTCATCACGGGAGGCGTTGCCTACCCACAGCTTGGGGTCAAGGTTTTGCGCACCGCTGCCGGCAAGGATCACTTCCAGCACCTGAGGTGAAATCTTGCAACCGCAACCAGCACCGTGGCTGTATTGGGTCAGGCGAATTGGCTCGTTCATGAAGGCACCTCAAAACGTCAAGGCGAAGAATCTTAACAGACGACTCCTACATACATGGACGATTCAGCGGGAACCAGGCAGCAAAAAGGCCGGCTGGGCTCTGATGAGCGCAGCCGGCCTTTCTTGACAGCGTTTACTGTTTGGCAGCGAGGCGTTTATGCCGGTTGCGTCGCATCATGTTCAGGCACTCGATAGCCGCCGAGAACGCCATGGCCGCATACACATAGCCTTTTGGAACATGGGCGCCGAAACCTTCGGCGATCAGCGTCATGCCGATCATGATCAGGAAGCCCAAGGCCAGCATCACAATCGTCGGGTTGTCGTTGATGAACTTGGCCAACGGCTCAGCCGCCACCAGCATCACGATGACCGAGACCACGACAGCAATGATCATGATCGGCAAGTGCTCGGTCATGCCCACGGCGGTGATGATGCTGTCGATGGAAAACACCATGTCCAGCAGCAGGATCTGGCCAATGGCCGAAGCGAAGCCCAGGGTCACGCTCGGCGCACCGGTGTCCACGTGCTCCTTCTCGGGGTCCATGCTGTGATGGATCTCGGTGGTCGCCTTCCAGACCAGGAACAGGCCACCGGCGATCAGGATCATGTCTTTCCAGGAGAACGACTGCCCCAGGATGTCGATGACCGGCGCAGTCAACTGCACGATAAAGGCGATGGTGCTCAACAGGCCCAGACGCAGGATCAATGCCATGCTGATGCCGATGCGGCGGGCCTTGGCCCGGTGTTTCAACGGCAACTTGTTGGTGAGAATCGAGATAAAGATCAGGTTATCGATCCCCAGCACGATCTCCATGACGATCAAGGTGGCCAGTGCGATCCACGCGGTCGGGCTGGCGGCCAGTTGTAAAAGGTAGTCCATAGGTCAGTCCTGGTGTGGTGTGCGGGTATCAGGTTTCTTGGGAGGTGGATTCAGGCTTGCTGCCTTCCTGTTCCTGCTTGTCCTGCTTGCCTTGCGGCGGAGCGATCAAGCCCTTGGTCGCGTCACTCAACGCCTGTTCGGCGGCCTGGTGGGTATCGTCAATCACTTGCTTGGCCGACTCGGTGGCTTTACCCAGCAGTTGTTGCGCGCTTTTTTCCGCTTGGTCACAGCCACTGAGCATGACTAATGAAAGCCCAAGTAACGCCGTTGCGCCCAGGGAATTGAGTTTCATGATGCGTTCCTCGTTAGAACCGTCGGGTCCAAGTAGTGGCCCCTCGATAGCGACGCATTCTATGCAGGCGAACACTTCAGTAAAATTCGTATTTTTTTCGTTTATACTTCGGTTTTCACGAAGTTTTGGCTGCCATGCTCAATTATCGACAACTGCACTACTTCTGGGTCGTCGCCAAGACCGGCAGCATCGTACGCGCCTGTGAGCAACTGAACCTCACCCCGCAGACTATCAGCGGGCAGATCAGCCTGTTGGAGCAGACCTTCGGCGTGGCCTTGTTTCAGAAGGTCGGACGCCAGCTGGAGCTGACCGAAGCCGGGCGCCAGGCGCTGCCCTATGCCGAGCAGATGTTCCAGCTGGGCAATGAGCTTGAAGCCATGCTGCGCACCCAGCCCAATGAGCAGCAGATCCTGTTCCGGGTCGGCGTGGCGGATGTGGTGCCCAAGTCCATCGTCTATCGGCTGATTGCGCCGACCATGGAGTTGAGCGAGCCGATCCGCATCACCTGCCGTGAAGACAAACTCGAACGCTTGCTGGCGGACCTGGCGATCCAGCGCCTGGACCTGGTGATCTCCGACAGCCCGATGCCCCCGCACCTGGACATCAAGGGTTACAGCCAGAAGCTGGGGGAATGCGGGATCAGTTTTTTCGCCACCCAGGCATTGGCGGACCAGCATCGCGGCGATTTCCCACAGTGCCTGCAGGGCGCGCCGCTGTTGATTCCGGGGGCGGAGACGGTGGTACGCAGCCGTTTGCTGCGCTGGTTTGCCGAGCAGCAGATCCAGCCACGGATTGTCGGTGAGTTTGACGACAGTGCGTTGATGCAGGCCTTTGGCCAATCCGGCAGCGGGATTTTTATCGCACCCAGCGTGATTGCCGACGAGGTGGAACGCCAGTATGGCGTGGCGCTGATCGGCCAGACGGATGCGGTGACCGAGTCGTTTTATGCAATCTCGGTGGAGCGCAAGGTCAAGCACCCCGGCATCGTGGCGATTACCGAAGGTGCAAGACGGGAGCTGTTTACGGCCCTGCCCTGAGGACTCAGGTGCAGACGGCGCGGGTCTTGGCGGTCATCAGCCACAGCGCCAGCAGGATCGACAGCAGGATAAAACCGGCCGCAGTAAAGCCGAGACTGCCAAGGCCCAGGGTGTCGATCACGTGACCGCCCACCAACGCCCCCAGGCCAATCCCCAGGTTGGCCCCGGCGATGTTCAGCGAGGCGGCAAAGGCCGGCGCATGGGGTGCGGCCTTCATCAGCCGCACATGGCTGACCAGAAACAACGCCGCCTGGGTCACGCCCCATACGGCCATCGCCGCCGCCAGTCCGACGGTGGAGTGAATGGCGGGCACCAGCGCCACCATGCCCGCGATCATGAAGCCGCAGAACACCATCGACGCGATCAGCGGATGCCGGTCAACCATGCGCCCGCCCAGAGAGTTGCCGATCAGGCCGACCGCGCCAAAGCCCATCAGGCACCAGCCCACCAGGGTTCCGTCGAAACCCGCCAGGCGTTCGAGGATGTCCGCCAGGTAGGTGTAGGCGGTGAACATCCCGCTGAACACCAGGATCGACAGCAGGATATGGCCCTGCATCAGCGGGCTGCGCAAGATCTTGAACTGGGAGCGCAAGCTGACCTGGTCGTTCTTCGCCCGGGTCTTCGGCAGGTAGATAAACAGCAGCAACGCCTTGGCAAACGCCACCACCGCAAGAATGCCGAAGGCGGTGCGCCAGCCGAACATATCGGAAATCAGCGTGCCCACCGGGATGCCGAAGACCGTGGCGCAGACAATGCCGAAGCCGATCTTTTCAATCGCGCGGCCGGCGAAATCCGGCCCGACGATGTCCACCGCGGTCTCGCTGGCCAGGGCCCAGAACACCGGCAATCCCAGCGCCGGGATCAACCGGGCCAGGGACATGACCCAGATATTCGGGGCCACTGCCGCCAGGGTGTTGGCCAGGCCGAACATGATCAGGATCGTGATAAACAGCCGCTTGCGCTCGAACCGCGCGAAATACGCGGTCAGGAACGGGCCAAACGCCGCCACGGTGAAGGCGAACAAGGTCACCAGCAACCCGGCCTGGGACACGCTGACGTCGAGGTCCCGGGCGATGGAAGGCAACAGGCCGACAATGATGAACTCTGTGGTCAGCACGGTAAAACCGGCCGCCGACAACAGCAGGATCGGAAACAACATCAAAAACTCCAGAAAACAGCGACATCAACGACAGCCCGGAGGGCCCGCTGATAGAGAGGAAATAAGAGGATGGGCAATGTTAACAGAATGTGTACCCGCGAGGCGACGGAACGCCGCACCCGGATTAGACGTTTCCTACAGATGTTAGACTTCGTCCCTGCCAGATTCATGCTGCCTAGCTGCATCTATTAAAAAAACTAGAGACAACCCTTTTATGACTGCTGCCCCTTCCCTCTTTCAACGCCTGATGTCTATCAGCCTGGTCACCCAAATTGTCATCGGCCTGATCGCCGGTATCCTGCTGGCCCTTCTGTTACCCGACGTGGCACAAGCCACCGGTTTTATCGGCAAGGTATTCGTCTCGGCGCTCAAGGCCGTGGCGCCCATCCTGGTGTTTGTGCTGGTGATGGCTTCGATTGCCAACCACAAGCATGGCCAGGAAACCCATATCCGGCCGATCCTGTTCCTGTACCTGCTGGGCACCTTTTCTGCCGCCGTGGTCGCCGTGATCGCCAGCACGCTGTTCCCCTCCTCGCTGGTACTGGCCACTCACGACGTGGCCGTCAGCGCTCCCGGCGGCATCGGTGAAGTGTTGCAAAGCCTGGTGCTCAGCGTGGTGGACAACCCGGTCAGTGCGCTGATGAATGCCAATTTTATCGGCATCCTCGCCTGGGCCATCGGCATGGGCATTGCCATTCGCCATGCCAGCGACACCACCCGCACCGTGCTGGGAGACCTGTCCAACGGCGTCACGCTGATCGTGCGCATGGTGATCCGCTTCGCGCCCCTGGGGATCTTCGGCCTGGTGGCCTCGACCCTCGCCACCTCCGGCTTCGGCGCCCTGCTGGGCTACGCGCACCTGTTGCTGGTGTTGATCGGCTGCATGCTGTTCGTCGCGCTGGTGATCAACCCGGCCATCGTGTTCTGGAAACTGCGCCGCAACCCTTACCCGCTGGTGCTGATGTGCCTGCGGGAAAGTGGCATCACCGCGTTTTTCACCCGCAGCTCGGCGGCCAACATCCCGGTCAACCTGGCGCTGAGCAAGCGCCTGGGCCTGCATGAAGATACGTACTCGGTGTCGATCCCCCTCGGTGCCACCATCAATATGGCCGGCGCGGCGATCACCATCACCGTACTGACCCTGGCCGCCGTACACACCCTGGGCATCGCCGTGGATATCCCCACCGCCGTGTTGCTCAGTGTGGTCGCTGCGGTGTGTGCCTGCGGAGCATCGGGGGTTGCCGGGGGTTCGCTGCTGTTGATTCCGCTGGCATGCAGCCTGTTCGGTATTCCCAGCGAAATCGCCATGCAAGTGGTAGCCGTGGGCTTCATCATCGGCGTGTTGCAGGACTCGGCGGAAACCGCGCTGAACTCCTCCACCGACGTGCTGTTCACCGCTGCGGCGTGCCTGGGCAAAGAAGAGCAAACCGCGTAAACCTTGCGCCCACAAAAAAGCCCGGGGCGGTTCGTGAAGGAACCGCCCCGGGCTTTTTTACGCCTTAAGGCTTAGAACGCGCCCATGTAGTCGCGCTTGCCCACTTCCACACCGTTGTGACGCAGCAAGGCGTAAGCGGTGGTGACGTGGAAGAAGAACTGCGGCAGGCCGTAGCTCAGCAGGTACGACTGGCCGCTGAAGCGCTTCTCTTTTGGAGTGCCTGGACGGGTGACGATTTCGATGCCTTCTTTGCCGTCGACCTGGGCCGGGGTGATGGTGTCAATAAACGCCAGGACCTTGGCGATCAGCGCTTGCAGGTCGGCGAAGGTGACTTCTGTATCGTCGTATTTCGGAACTTCGATTTCAGCCAGGCGGGCAGAAACGCCTTTGGCGAAGTCGACAGCGATCTGCACCTGGCGCACCAGCGGGAACATGTCCGGGTACAGGCGTGCTTGCAGGAAGGCGTTCGGGTCGATGTTCTTGGCGGTAGCGTGGGCTTCGGCCTTGTTCAGCACATCGCTCAGGGCGTTGAGCATTTGCTTGAAGACCGGGAGGGAAGCGGCGTACAGGGAAATAGTCATGACAGTCTCGACAGTTGTGGCAGGGTTTGAAACAGCCGCGATTATAGACATGCCGGCCGCCGGCGCCGCTTGTCTTTTATTTTTTCAGGATTAGGCTAGTGGGCTCACTGCATTAGGGAAAGCGCGATGACCACCGAGCACGACACCACTTCCGAAGAGCCGCGCCTGAACAGCACGGAAATCCGCATCCTGGGCTGCCTGATCGAAAAGCAGGCCACCAGCCCCGAAACGTATCCGTTGACCCTTAACGCGCTGGTGATCGCCTGCAACCAGAAAACCAGTCGCGAACCTGTGATGAACCTCAGCCAGGGCCAGGTCGGCCAGAGCCTGCGGGCCCTGGAAGGTCGCGGGTTTACCCGGCTGGTGATGGGCAGCCGCGCCGACCGCTGGGAGCATCGGGTGGACAAGGCCCTGGAACTGGTGCCGGCCCAGGTGATTCTCAGTGGCTTGCTGTTCCTGCGGGGGCCGCAGACGGTCAACGAACTGCTGACCCGCAGCGGGCGCATGCACGAATTTGAAGACACCGAGCAAGTGGTTCATCAACTGGAGCGCCTGATCGCTCGCGGACTGGCGTTGTTGGTGCCGCGTCAGTCGGGGCAGCGGGAAGATCGGTATATGCATGCCCTGGGCGACCCGGCGGATATCGAGGCGATCCTGGCGGCGCGTGGCAATCCGGTGGAGCGTGGGGCGGGAAGTGGCGTTTCGCTGGAGCGTATCGAAGAGCTGGAAGCGCGGATTGCGGCGCTGGAAGAGCGCCTTTCCCGGCTCGAGTAATGTTTGTGGGGAGTGAGCTTTTGTGGGGAGCGAGCTTGCTGTGGCGAGGGAGCTTGCTCCCGCTGGGTTGCGCAGCAGCCCCAAGAAAATGGGAGCGCTACGCACTCCAGCGGGAGCAAGCTCCCTCGCCACAGCAAGCTCCCTCGTCACACAGTCAGCGGTGATGCTCAGCTTCGGGCAAACGCCACCGCCGCCTGAAACTGTTCATCCGTCGGCCGTACGCCGGTGTACAGCACAAATTGCTCCAAGGCCTGGATGGCGATCACTTCCAAACCGGTGATCACGCGTTTGCCCTGGGCGCGGCCACGCAGGATCAGCGGCGTTTCCGAGGGAATCGCCACCACATCGAATACGGTCTCGGCCGCATCAATGGCATCAGCCTCAAACGCCAACTGATCCGCTTCCGCCCCTCCGGTCATGCCAATCGGCGTCACGTTGACCAGCATCTGCGGGCGCAAGGCACCCAACTGCGCCTGCCACTCATAGCCCAGGCTCTGGGCCAGTGCCCGGCCCGCCGCTTCATTGCGCGCCACAATCACGCCCTTGGCGTAACCGCCATCGCGCAACGCGCTGGCCACTGCCTTGGCCATGCCGCCGCTGCCGCGCAGGGCGAAGGTCGAGTCCTGGGGCACTTCATGCTTCTTCAGCAGTTGCTCGATGGCAATGTAGTCGGTGTTGTAAGCCTTCAAATGCCCATGGGTGTTGACGATGGTATTGATGGACGCAATGGCCCGCGCCGAATCATCCAGTTCGTCCACCAGGGCAATACACGCCTCCTTGAACGGCATCGACACGCCACACCCACGAATGCCCAACGCACGAATGCCACCCACGGCGCCTGGCAAGTCCTGGCTGCTGAAGGCCTTGTAGTAGAAATTCAGCCCCAACTGCTCGTACAGGTGGTTATGAAAACGCAGGCCAAAGTTCCCGGGGCGCGCCGACAGTGACATGCACAGTTGGGTGTCCTTGTTGGGGTTCATCTGCATCGGTAACTCCTTGAAGCCCTTCCAGAGGCGGTTTCGGATAGACGGAATACCCGCGCCGGCGGGTTGTCGTGGATCATACGCACTGTGCCCGGCCGCTTGTGTAAGCCAACCGATACAGACCTTACACAACCTTTACCTACAGGCCGTGCTGTTTTTTAGAAATACGCTGTCTTAAAAGTATCCCCGCGACAATCCTTGAGTCTATTGATTGCAGACCATGAGCGCTGGGGCTAACCGAGGAATGACCATGATTCGTAAACTCCCCAAGATCGCCTTGCTTATCGGCGCACTCGCTATAGCAGGACAAGCCTCCGCCCACGGTGGTGGTTGGGGTGCTCCGCTTGCACTGGGTGCCGTTGTCGGTGCAGTGGTAGGCGGCTCGATCGTTGCCAGCCAGCAGCAACCGGTCTACGTGCAACAGCCGGTGTATGTCCAGCCGCAGCCGGTGTATGCCGCTCCGCCGCCGGTCTATTACGCACCGCCACCGCCGGTGTATGTGCAGCAACGGGTTTATTACCGCCCGGCACCGGTCTATTACGGCCCACCGCGCGGCTACTACGGCCCTCCACACGGCTATTATGGTCGCGGTTGGTAAGTATGAACTGACACACCTGAACAGGCTCCGCCCTAAAAGCGGGGCCCTTTTTTTGGCCTGCAGGTCTGAATAAATCTCGCCAAGGTCGTTATAAGGACAATGGCTGTGGCCAAATCCCACATCATTGATCTCAATTGACGCTTGCCCGAACCGGGTCTGCGCTGTCATGTTTGTGTCTTAAAAGGCCTCCACTATCAGTACTGTCCAGTCAATAACAACAAGGACGATTGACCATGCCCACGCAAAACCCCCATCGCACCGCCGGCCTCTGCACGTCAAGCAAGGTCTATAGCGTACTGACCGAACTGAAGGCGCTGGAAGGCCATCGCAACGCCAAGTTCCTGTCCTTGCTGACGGAAAACCTGGTGCGCAAGGGCCTGCTCAGTGAGCAGGAAGTGGTGCACATGCTCGACCAGGTTGTCGACTGACTGATCGCTCGATCACAGTGATGTCGACTATCGAGCGGGTTAATTTTCACTTGAGGCCTGCACACCGTAATGTCACCTCCATAGCGCCTTGGAGGTCATCATGCCCACTATTCAAATCATGTCCGTCATCGGCAGTGCCGTTCCCGCCCCTCTGCGGGAGCTGGGTTTGCTCGCCTGCTGGTACCTGGTACGCGATGGCGAGCCCATCAGCGGCCCACTCACCTCGTTGCCAGCCGCCCAGGCCCTGTCGGTCAGGATGGCCCATTGTTTTCATGCCTAAGGCAATTGAACCCGCGGTTTGGTTTCGACAAACAGCGCCCAACTGGACATGAACAACGCAGCAATCAACGGACCGATGACAAACCCGTTCAGGCCAAAGATCGACAGGCCGCCCAAGGTTGAGATAAGGATCAGGTAATCCGGCATACGGGTGTCCTTGCCTACCAGGATGGGCCTCAGCACATTGTCCACCAGCCCGATCACAAACACCCCGAACAGCCCCAGCACCACGCCTTGCCAGGTCGACCCGCTGAGCAGGAAATACGCCGCCACCGGCCCCCACACAATCCCCGCACCCACTGCCGGCAGCAACGACAGAAACGCCATCAACACCGCCCAGAGCAACGCGCTGGGAATGTCCAGAAACCAGAAGATCAAACCACCCAACGCCCCTTGCGTGACCGCCACCAGCACGTTGCCTTTCACGGTGGCCCGCACCACCCGGTTGAACTTCAGTTGCAGGCGACGCTTCTGCGGTTCGGCCAGCGGCACGGCGGTGCGCACCTTGCGTACCAGCTCCGGGCCGTCGCGCAGCAGGAAGTACAGCAAATACAGCATGATGAAAAAGCTCACCAGGAAATCAAACGTGCCCTGGCCGAAGCTGAACGCCTGAGTCGCAAAAAACTGGCTGCCCTGCATCGCGCTCTTGACGATCTTCTCCCGCAGGCCTTCCAGGTTACCCATGCCGAAGCGGTCCAGCAGATGCTGGAAATACGGCGGCAGGAAATTCTTGAACTGCTCGATATAACCGGCAACGTCGAGCTTGCCGCTCTCGACGTTCTTGTAAAGCGTCGCGCCCTCCTGCACCAGCAAGGCACTGGTGATGATCACCGGCAAAATCGCGATCACCAGGCACACCGTCAGGGTGGCCAGGGAGGTGAAGTTGCGGTTCCAGCCAAAACGTTGCTGGAAGCGCCGTTGCATGGGCGCAAAGATGATCCCCAGGATCACCGCCCAGAACACCGCGCCGTAGAACGGCAGCAAAATCCAGATAAACGCAATGGTCACCAGGGCGAGCAGTAGCAGCAGGGTTTTGAATTGCAAGTTGGTTTGGTTCATGTCCGATCCATGTCTAAAACACCAGACGCTCATGTGCGCCTTGATGTTTAGTCCGCTGCAAATCCCGCGAGTGCCCTACTTATTAGACCTGGATCAATAAACCCCACGCTCGCCCCGGCTACCCTGCCGCCCTTTTGCGACCCGAACCCATGCCTCCCGTTATCGCCCCCGAACTGCTCGCCCCCGCCGGCACCCTGAAAAACATGCGTTATGCCTTTGCCTACGGCGCCGATGCCGTCTACGCCGGGCAACCGCGCTACAGCCTGCGGGTGCGCAATAACGAGTTCGACCACGCCAACCTCGCCCTCGGCATCCAGGAAGCCCAGGCCCAGGGCAAGCGGTTCTACGTGGTGGTCAATATCGCGCCCCACAACGCCAAGCTGAAAACCTTCCTCAAGGACCTCGCCCCGGTGATCGCCATGGGCCCGGATGCGCTGATCATGTCCGACCCGGGCCTGATCATGCTGGTACGCCGGCACTTCCCGCACATGCCGATCCACCTGTCGGTGCAGGCCAATACGGTGAACTGGGCCAGCGTCGAGTTCTGGCAGGCCCAAGGCATCTGCCGGATCATCCTGTCCCGGGAGCTGTCGCTGGAAGAGATCGAGGAAATCCGCCAGCACGTCCCCGCCATGGAGCTGGAAGTGTTTGTGCACGGCGCGCTGTGCATGGCCTATTCCGGGCGCTGCCTGCTGTCGGGCTACATGAACAAGCGCGATGCCAACCAGGGTACCTGCACCAATGCCTGCCGCTGGAAATACCAGGCGACGCCGGCGGTGGAAAACGCCGTCGGCGACATCGTGCAGCAGTACGCGCCCGAGCCGACCCTGGGCCTCGGCGCGCCCACCGACCAGATGTTCCTGTTGCAGGAAGCCAACCGCCCCGACGAACAGATGCCCGCCTTCGAAGACGAGCACGGCACCTACATCATGAACGCCAAGGACCTGCGAGCGGTGCAGCATGTCGAACGGCTGACACGCATGGGCGTGCACTCGCTGAAGATCGAAGGCCGCACCAAATCCCACTTCTACTGCGCCCGCACCACCCAGGTGTATCGCCAGGCGATAGATGACGCGGTGGCCGGGCGCGACTTTGACCGAGGCTTGATGACCAACCTCGAATCCCTGGCCCAGCGTGGCTACACCGAAGGTTTCCTGCGCCGGCACGTGCACGATGAATACCAGAACTACCAGAACGGCAGCTCGGTTTCCGAACGCCAGCAGTTCGTCGGCGAGCTGACCGGCGAACGGCGCGGCGAGTTGGCCGAGGTCAAAGTAAAGAACCGGTTTGCCGTGGGCAATCACCTGGAACTGATGACCCCGGCGGGGAATTTCCACTTCGACCTGGCCACGCTGCACAACGCCAAGGGCGAGGCCATCGAGGTGGCGCCGGGGGACGGCCATACCGTGTATCTGCCGATCCCGACGGACATGGACCTGCGATTCGGACTATTGATGCGCGACGTTTAACTTCGCCAGACACCTCTAGGGAGATTGCTGTGGTGAAAGGAGCTTGCTGTGGCGAGGGAGCTTGCTCCCGCTGGGGCGCGAAGCGGCCCTTATCCGGCTGATGCGGATTTCCAGGAAGAAGCGCATTGGCCTGTTTTGGGGCCGCTTCGCAGCCCAGCGGGAGCAAGCTCCCTCGCCACAGCAAGCTCCCTCGCCACAGCAGGCTCCCTCGCCACAAAAAGCAGGGCGTACGCGCAATAGGTGCATTAGCACAGTAGAATTGGCGGCTCTGCGTACCGCCACCCTGTCTTGAGCGGTCACCCTCTTTTTTACGGAGATCGCCTTGCGTCTGTTTCACACCTCCGACTGGCACCTTGGGCAAAACCTGCACGGCCAGGAACGCGACTTCGAACACGCCTGCTTCCTCGACTGGCTGCTGGGCCAGTTGGGCCTGCATCGCCCGGATGTGCTGCTGATCGCCGGCGATATTTTCGACACCGTCAACCCGCCGCTCAAGGCCCAGGAGCGGCTGTATGACTTCATCATCAGCGCCCACGAGCAAAACCCTGCGCTGACCATCGTGATGATCGCCGGCAACCACGACTCCGGCTCGCGCATCGAACTGCCGGCGCCGTTGATGCGCCGCCTGCGCACCCACGCCCTGGGCCGAGTGCTGTGGCTGGATGACGGGCAACTGGACGTCGAACGCCTGCTGATTCCATTGCCCGGTGCCGACGGTGAAATCGCCGGCTGGTGCCTGGCCCTGCCCTTCCTGCGCCCGGCCGAAGTGACCGGTGCGCAGTTGGGGGACGATTACCTGCGGGGCATCGGCCAGGTTCATGAATGGCTCATCGCCGCCGCCAACGCCAAGCGCCAGCCGGGCCAGGCGCTGGTTGCCATCAGCCATGCGCACATGGCCGGCGGTTCGGTGTCGGAAGACTCCGAGCGCAGCCTGATCATCGGCAATGCCGAGGCGCTGCCCGCCAGCCTGTTTGATGCCAGCGTCAGCTACGTGGCCCTCGGCCATTTGCACAAACCCCAGCGAGTGAATGGCGAGGAGCGCATTCGCTACTGCGGCTCACCCATTCCACTGTCATTTTCGGAAATCGGCTACCAGCACCAGATCCTCGACGTGCAACTGGACGGCGAAACCCTGGTCAGCGTCGAATCCCGCCTGATCCCGCGCTCGGTCAACCTGCAACGCCTGGAAGCCGCGCCCCTGGCCGATATCCTCAAGCAACTGGCCGAGTTGCCCGACATCGACCTGCTGGCGGAAACCCAACGCCAACCCTGGCTGGAAGTGCGGGTGCGCCTCGACGAGCCGCAACCCGACCTGCGCCAGCAAGTGGAAAACGCCCTGCAAGGCAAAGCCGTGCGCCTGGTGCGCATTGCGGCTGAATATGCGGGCAGTGGCAACCGCGAAGACAGTCAGGAAGACCGCCTGATCGAGCTCGACCAGCTCACGCCCCAGGAATTGTTCAGCCGCGCTTGGCAGGAAAGCTACGGCAGTGAAGTGGATGAACAGACCCTGAAGGACTTCGCCGTGCTGCTCCAGGAAGTGCAACAGGAGGGCGAACAGCCATGAAGATCCTCGCGATTCGCCTGAAAAACCTCGCCTCCCTGGCCGGGCCGTTTGAAATCGACTTTACCGCCGAGCCCCTGGCCAGTGCCGGGCTGTTCGCGATAACCGGGCCCACGGGTGCCGGTAAAAGTACCTTGCTTGATGCACTGTGCCTGGCGCTGTTTGGCGCCGTGCCACGCCTGGGGGATACCGGCCAGGCGAAGATGCCGGATGCCGACACCGATATTTCCATCGGTGACCCGCGCACCCTGATTCGCCGGGGCACCGGAGGTGGTTATGCCGAGGTGGATTTTGTCGGGGTCAGCGGGCGTCGCTACCGCGCCCGTTGGGAAGCCAACCGCGCCCGGGACAAGGCCAGCGGCAAGCTGCAAGCCAGCCGGCAAAGCTTGATCGACCTGGACAGCGAGCAACTGCTGGCCAGCCAGAAAACCGAATACAAGACCCAATTGGAACTGGCCCTGGGCCTGAACTTCGAACAGTTCACCCGCGCCGTGTTGCTCGCGCAAAGTGAATTCAGCGCCTTCCTCAAGGCCAACGACAATGAGCGCAGCGAACTGCTGGAAAAGCTCACCGACACCGCGCTCTACACCCAACTCGGTCGCCGCGCCTTCGACAAGGCCAAGGACGCCCGGGACGCCCACAAACACCTGCAAGACCAGGCCACCGGCGTTACCCCGTTGGCCCCTGAAGCCCGCGCCGAGCTGGACGCACAACTGGCCGCCGCCCAGCAGCAGCTCAAGACCCAGCAGGCGCAGCTCAAGCAGCTTGAGCTGCAGCACACCTGGCTCAAGGAACTGCGGGAATGGCAGGAACGCCAACAAGGTGCGGTCGAGCAACTGCACCAGGCCCAGCAACACTGGGAAAGCCTGGGCCCGCAACGCCTGGACCTCAGCCGTCTGGAACAACTGGCGCCACAACGTCATCACTTCGCCCGCCAGGCTGAACTGACCACGCAATTGCAGCCCCTCGCTGCGCAGATCCAGCAGCACCTTGAGCAACAAGCCGCACTGCACACCCGCCAGACCCAACTGCAACAGCAGCAGGCTGACGTGCACGCCGCCCTCGCCCTGGCCCTGAAACAACAAGCCGATGCGGTGCCGCTGCTGCGCCAGGCTTTTGAGGAACAAACCACCCTCGCCCACTTGACCCGCGAACTGGCCAGGCGCAGCGAAGAAAAACAGCTGGGCGAAGCCGCCTGCGTGGAAGGCCAGGCGGCGTTGACCGGCTTGCTCGACAAGCAAAAACTCGTCGCCGAGCGCCTGCATCGGCTGGCCGCAGAACTTGAGCGCAGTGCCGCACTCGCCCCCTTGAGTGATGCATGGAACGCCTATCGCGACCGCTTGCAACAGCTGATGCTGATCGGCAATCGCCTCAATAAAGGCCAGGCTGAACTGCCGCAGTTGGAAGAACGCGCCACCCGCCTCGGCGAAAAGTGGACCGAGCAACGCGAAGCCCTGGACCTGCTGTACCACGAAGCCGGCGCCGAACCCCATGCGGTGGCCGAGCAGATCCAGCTGTTGGGCAGCCTGCTCCAGGACAACCGCAAGCAACATCGCGCGTTTGAAGACCTGGCGCGGCTGTGGGACAGCCATCAGCAACTGGACAGCCAGAGCCAGGCCCTGACGCAAAAGCAGACCCTCGCCCAGCAACAACGTGAACGGTTGAACCAGAGCGGCCTGCAAGCCAAGGCCGAGCTGGCCGTCGCCGAACAGACCCTGACCGTCACCAAGCAATTGCTGGAACGTCAGCGCCTGGCCCGCAGTGCCAGTGTCGAGGAATTGCGCGGCCAGCTTCAGGATGACCAACCGTGCCCGGTATGTGGCAGTGTCGAGCACCCGTATCACCAGCCCGAAGCGATACTGCAAAGCCTGACCCGGCACGACGAAAGCGAAGAAGCCAACGCGCAGCAAGCCGTGGATGTGCTCAAGGAGAAACTCACCGAGCTACGCGGCGAAGTGGGCGGCCTGATCGCCCAGCAAAAGGAATTTCTGCAACAGCAGGAGCAGCTCGCGAGCCAGTTGCAGGCCCTGGTGCCGAGCCTTGAAGCCCACCCGCTGTCTACCTCGCTGTTCAACCAGGACGCGGCAAAACGCGATGCCTGGCTTGCCCAGCAACTGAGCCAGCTCAGCCAAAGCCTCACCCAGGATGAACAACGCCAGGGCGCCCTGCTCAACCTGCAACAAAACGCCGGCCGTATGCAGCAACAGCTGCAAGCCGCTCAGGACGCCAGCCAACAGGCGCGCCAATTGCTGATCGACCAGCAACGGGAACTGTCCAACGACCGCGAACGCCTGGACGAAGAACTCAACGCCTTCGCCAGCCTGTTACCGAGCGAGACCCTGGACGGCCTGCGCAGCGAGCCGGCGGCGACCTTCATGTTGCTCGATCAGCAGGTCAGCCAGCGCCTGGAACAGCTCGATAACCAAAAGGAAGAATTGGCCGAGCAGCTGCAGCGCCAGCAGGCCATCGAGAAAGAACAGGACCGCCAGCAACATCGCCAGCAACAGTTGGAGACCTTGCAAAAACAGCTCGCCGAACAAAGCGCCCTGCAACACGCCGCCAAGGAAAAACTCGCCGGCCTGCTGGGCGAAAACCCCAGCGCCGAACACTGGCAACAACAGCTGGACCAGGCCGTCGAGCAGGCGCGCCAACATGAGTCCGAGGCCAACCAGCAGTTGCAGGACACCCGCAACCAGTTGATCCAACTGGCCGCCGACCTCAAGTCGCTGCAAGAGCGCCAACAGTCCCTGGAAACCGAACACGCGGCCCTCACTACGCGCCTGAGCGACTGGCGCGCCCTGCACCCGGAACTCGATGACGAAGGCCTGGCCCGCTTGGTGGCCTTCGATGAACCGCAGGTGGCCGAGTTACGCCAGCAACTGCAACACAGCGAAAAAGCCGTCGAACAAGCCAAGGTGTTGCTGCAGGAACGCGAACAGCGGCTCAAGGATCACCAGGCGCTGCACAACGGCAACCTCGACGCGGAGCAATTGGACAGCGCCCTGGCCGAACTCAATGCCGCGCTGGTCATTGGCGAAAAACACTGCGCCGAACTGCGCGCCCAACAGGCCGACGACCAGCGCCGCCAGGATGCCAACCAGGCCTTGGCGGCCGAGATCGCCAAGGCTTACGAGGAATGGCAACGCTGGGCACGCCTGAATGCGCTGATCGGTTCGGCCACCGGCGATACCTTCCGCAAGATCGCCCAGGCCTACAACCTCGACCTGCTGGTGCACCACGCCAACGTGCAGCTGCGCCAACTGGTGCGTCGCTACCGCCTCAAACGCGGCGGCAGCATGCTCGGCCTGCTGGTGCTCGACACAGAGATGGGCGACGAACTGCGCTCGGTGCATTCGCTGTCGGGGGGCGAGACCTTCCTCGTGTCGCTGGCGCTGGCCTTGGGCCTGGCGTCGATGGCGTCGAGTACGTTGAAGATTGAGTCGCTGTTTATCGATGAAGGCTTTGGCAGCCTTGATCCCGAGTCGCTGCAACTGGCGATGGACGCCCTCGACGGCTTGCAGGCCCAGGGTCGCAAGGTGGCGGTAATTTCCCATGTGCAGGAAATGCACGAGCGGATTCCGGTGCAGATTCAAGTCAAGCGCCAGGGCAATGGCTTGAGCACCCTGGAGGTCAAGTGAGCGAGGGGGTGTTGTATTCGTTCCGCCGCTGCCCGTATGCGATGCGGGCGCGGATGGCCTTGCGGTATTCGGGGGTGGCGGTGCAGATCATCGAGGTCAGCCTCAAGGCCAAGCCGGCTGAAATGCTGGCGCTGTCACCCAAGGGCACGGTGCCGGTGCTGAGCGTGGATGGCCGGGTGATCGATGAAAGCCTGGCGATCATGCGTTGGGCGCTGGCGCAGCATGATCCTGAGGGGTGGTTGCTTGGGGATGATGGGGCGACGCAGGCGCTGATTGAAGAGAATGATCAGGGCTTCAAACATCAATTGAATCGATACAAGTATGCCGAGCGTTATCCGGAGCAGCCGATGGAGCACTATCGGGCCGAGGGTGAGGTGTTTTTGTCGAAGCTGGAGGGGTTGCTGGCGGAGCGCGAGTATTTGCTGGCCGGACACTTGAGCCTGGCGGATGTGGCACTGGCGCCGTTTGTGCGGCAGTTTGCCCATGTGGATCGGGAGTGGTTTGACCAGGCGCCGTACCCGCGGTTGCGAGCTTGGCTGCAGCGCTTTCTCGAGTCGCCGTTGTTTGTCGCCGTAATGGCAAAACCCCAGGCTTAACACAATTAATGTGGGAGCTGGCTTGCCTGCGATAGCGGTGCATCAGGCGACCAATCTGTTACTGATAAACCGCTATCGCAGGCAAGCCAGCTCCCACATTTGAGCTTCAGCGTTTGATGAAACTAACGCTCAGTTCTGGATTTTGTGGTCCAGGGCTGCGTAGAAGTTGGCGCTTTGTTGCAGGTACTTCTGGGTGTAGGCGCTGGTGCTGGTTTTTTTGCTGCTGATTTCAACGCTGGCTGCAGCTGGCAATGCAACGGTGGCGGAAACAGCGGAAGCGGCGATGATCGAGAAGAGATTGAAGTTCATGTCGGTAACCCTTGTGTTCGGTTGGCTGAGTGGCCTGTGTTGGCCTTGGAACCCAACTTACGCCCGAGGGGTTAGCCTTAGAAATTCATTGAAACACTAGCCGCTATTAATACGATTAATACAACCAGTCAGGCCCCGCACGGCGGGGCCTGTGGCTTATTGTCGCGGCAAGAACTTGAGGTCGCTGGGCGCATCAATCGCCAGTTTCTGCACGGTTTTGCCCAAAAGACCGGTCTTGGGGTCGCGCTCGACGACCACAATCTCGTTGCTCTTCTGGTTGGCGATCAGCAGGAACTTGCCGCTGGGGTCCAGGGCGAATTCCCGGGGATGGTCACCTTCCACCGAGCGGCGCTGGATCTCTTTCAACTGCGCAGTGGCCGGGTCGATGGCAAACACCAGCATCTGGTTGGCGGTGCCACGGTTGCTGACGTAGAGGAACTTGCCATCGCTTGAGGCATGCAGCGCGGCGCCGGCCTTGTCGGACACCGGCTGGCCGTCCGCAAAGTTGACCAGTTGCTTCTGGGTCAGCTTGCCAGCGTTGTAGTCGAACACCGCCACTTGCGCGCTCATCTCAGTGGTCAGCCAGGCGTGCTTGCCGTCTGCGGTGAACAGCAAGTGCCGTGGGCCGCTGCCCGGTGGCAATTGCACAAACGCAGGATCGGCCGGGGTCAGCGGCAGTTCGTGGTTGGCCTTGGGATCGTAGTGGTAGGCAAAGATCTTGTCCGCCCCCAGGTCCTGGACAAACACGTATTGGCCGTCCGGCGAAGACACCACCGAATGCACATGGTTGGATGCCTGGCGCTCCGGGTTGACCCGGCTGGCCGGGTGCCCACTCAACTGCACCGGCGGCGACAGCTTGCCTTCGGCGTCTACCGGCAACACCGCGAGGCTGCCGCCCGGGTCTTCCAGTACGGAATAGTTCGCCACGAACAGGTAGCGACCGTCACTGGCCAGGCTGGAATGGGTCGGTTCGTTGCCCAGGCTCTGTACCTGGTTGATCAGGGTCAGTTGATGGTTTTTCGGGTCGATGCTGTAGCTGCTGACGCGCCCCACCGGGTCTTTTTGCCCCGGGCCGTTTTCATTGACCACAAACAGGTGCTTCTGGTCCTTGGACAGGGTCAGCCACGACGGGTTGGCGGCCTTGGCGGCGAGCACCGGCTGGCCGTTGAACTGCCCGGTACGGCTGTCGAACTGCAAGCGGTAGATACCTTCACTGGTGCCGGCGGTGTAGCTGCCGACGAGCAATTCATAAGTGTCCACCGACGCGGCCTGGACCGACATCGCGCCTACGCTGCCGGCCATCAGCAGGGGCCAGAATTTACGCATCATCATCCGCTTCATCCTCGTCATTATTGTTGCCGGTGAACGCCTGGAAACAGGTCAGGCGGTGCTCGCCCGAGTCACCGGTAAGGGTCCAGCTCTGCAAGGTTTCATCGAAGGTCGCCGCTGTGACTTGCGCCAACGTGAAACGCCAACGTTTTTCAGCACGACCATCCATGCTCTTGATCAGCAACTGCTGGTCATCAAGCGTGAAATCAAAAGCGTGCAACCCGTCGATTTCCAGCATGTCGCTGGTGGAGAGGGTCGTCAGTAGAGTCTGGGTCATGGCCGTCGTTCAGTCAGTTCAAAGGGCTAATGATAGGCCAGTTTGCCACACGAGCCTAAATCGGCGGCAGGCAGTATCCCGATATCACCCGCAGGCACAGGGGTTGGCGGTTAATGGGATTTCCTACCATGGCCCAGAAAAGGATTTTTCATGCCTGTACCTTATTACTCACCCACCAGCCCGGCCCATGCCGTCAGCCTGCAGTTCATCAGCCGACCAAGCCTGGAAACGGTCGCCCGGCAACTGCTCGGCGATGCCATCAAAGAGCGCTACCCGACACTGGTCATTGATCTGCTGCGTACCCGACTGGGCAGCCCGCAAATCGATGGTAGTTGGACCCTGCGCCCGTTGATGGAACATGTGCTGGAATACCTGGCCACCGGCATCGCGCCCAACTTCGATGACGTCGCCGGGCAGTCGTGCTTTCTTGCCGATCAGCCGCCCACCCAGCTCAAACTGCCCATCTCGGCCCCGGAACAGCTGGAAATGAGCGTCATCGCCGGGCTGATCCGGGAACTGCCCTGGGCCTTGCCCATGGGCTTGCAGGACGCCCTGACCGACTACTGGCAGGCAACCACCGAGAACGGCGTCAACCGCTGGCGCTGGTTGGCCGACCTGCTGCTCGACACCCTGCGCACCAGCGCCTTGCGTCATCCGCAACTGGATGCCCTGGAGCGCGACAGCATCGATCAACTGATTCAGGTTCCCGACCGTGATAACCGCCTCCATCGTTATGGCGAAAGCGCCGTCTATGCCTACTGCCTGCAAACCACGCTCACCGGCCAGGGCCGCACCGCCAACCTGCTTGGCCCGGAGCTGTTGTTGGTGCGCGTGGTGGGCGGGCGAACCCTGGGACTGCTGTGCAAACCCGACGGTAGCATCGAGCGCGTGCGCTCGCTGGACACCTTTGCCCAAACCTGGGGCCGGCGCATCGCCGCACGCTTCAACGCAGACACCATCACCAGCCAGCGCTACGAACCCGATGGCAACCTGTTCGACACTCAGGCGGCGCTGATCCTCAACCAGCAACTGGAAAATCTCGGTGCCCTGCAATTACCTGCCCGCCAGCCATTGGCAACCCTGAATGAGGTTTATCGGCAGCTCACCGACCCCGGCCTATTTTTTCTCGACTCACTGCAAGCGCCGCCTGCCATCCTCGCGTCACTCAAGCCGCGCCTTCCCGACTGGCTGAGCCAGGCCAGCGGCGCCGACCAAATGCGCTACCGCCAGTATTGCCTGCAATTGGCCAGCGCCAAAAAACGCAGCGCCGGCCGCACGTTTCTCAGTGACATCAGCGATATCCGCAGCTTTACCGTCGACGCACTGTGGCAACAGATGAAACGCGACGAACTCACCCTGGGCAAAGTCGCCGCCGATCAGTCCCAGGCCGACCACTTCAAACCCGACGACCTGGAATTGAGCTTTGCCGTCGCCGCCGGCTACCCCGACGGTGCTGGCATCATTGAACACCGCACCCTGACCTTGACCGAACTGGCCCTCAAGAACCTCGCCGGCAAGCCCCGCGGCCAGGCAACCCTGCGTCATCGCCATGGCAAGACGTTGCCCGTGTGGTTGACAGCCGACTACATCAACCGGTTGATCGGGCACGTAGACATCGGCAAGACCTACCCGGCGCTGTTGAAAAACCTGCTGCTGGGGGATACCCCGCAAGTGAGTCAGCGGGAAACCTGGTTTGCCGATCAACTCGCCGCGCAGTTGCCATTGCAGGCCCTGGAACTCGCGCTCAAGCCGCCCCACGTCCTGAGTAAAAAGGGTGCGCAAATGGTCGCGGCACTGCTGCAAACCAGCGCCGACGAACGCAGGGTCGACGGCGAGCCCGTGGTGATCCGCTCATTAGCCCTGCTGCGCAAACCCGAGGCCGCCGCCGATGGGGTCAACAACATGTTCATCATCGAAGCCCAGAACATCGAGGTGGGCCCGCACCTGCTCTATCGCCCGCTGTACGCCGACTCACTGATGGAGTTCGCCACCCGCCAGGCCCTGCTCGACGCCATCGCCAAGACCGGCGAGCTGCAAACCAGTGTCCTGACCTGGCTGCCCGACAGCGCACGCACGGTGTACGACAACGGGGGCTTCCAGGAACCCCACTACGTACGCTTCGGCCAGGGTGACGAATTCACGGCCCCAAACATTCCGCGTCCGGCCAGCCTCGCCACTGATGGCGCCAGTGATGAATTGCTGCAATGCCTGCTGAACGGCCGCCTTTATCAATACCTGTATGGTAGCTACGTGCGTGCCCTGGTGGTACAGGCCGACCGCGACTCCGTCTCCAACAGTGAAAGCCGCTGGGCGGTGTTGCTGGAAGGCGGCGGCCTGCTGTTCAACAGCCTGTTGTTGCCCTGGCTGCGCGGCCCCGCGATGCTCACCGGCTGGTTGCTGGCGTTGATGACCAGCGCCAGTCAGGATATCCCGGCGCTGAACAACCCCGACCCGGTGACCCGCGAACTGGCGGCGGTGGACACCTTGCTCAACCTGGGCATGCTGTTACTGCACCTGGCGCCCGCCCCGGCTATCGCTCAACCCGCGGTCCCCCGTGAACGCCTGGAACAGGCCTTGAAACCGCCCATACCGCGCCGGCAAAACTGGCCAGTCAGCGTTCCGCCCAGCGTCGAGGAAGGCACCGTGGCCCTGTATGGGCACTGGCCAGGCGCAAGCCATGCCCCGCTGGATTTCAGCTTTGCCAACCCACGCAATCAGTTGACGTCCATTCAGCGTGAGCGCCTGGCGCGTCTCAAGGTGACACCGCCCGCTACGCTGCCTGCGCCCATTGCCAGCGGCCCCGACAAGGGCCTGTACCTTATCGAGGGAACCCTCCACGCGCTGATTGACGGGGACCTGTTCAAGGTGAGCCACGAGCCGGATGGCCGAGTCATTGTCGACCCGGCCGATATCCGCAATTACGGCCCCTACCTGCGGCTCGACCATGAGCGTTGGGTACTGGATCTCAGGCTGCGCCTGCGCGGGGGCATGCTGGGCAAGAAACTCGCCGCCGAGCGCCAACGCAAGACCCAGAGAAAGCAGGAGCTGCAGGCAGAATACAACCGCTACCTGGGGCAGCAGGCGACGGAACAGCGGCGTGTCGACCTGGCGGAAAACCTGTGGATTCAGGCCCAGAACGATCCGAATGAAACCGCCCAGGAACGCATCAGCCGCCGCCGACGCTTCGACACCGCGTTGCAACAGCAAGTGGCCGAGTATGAAAAAATCCTCGCCACCCGCCAGGAGCGTGAGCAACTGATGATTGCGCTGTCGCCCCAGACCGTGGTCCGGCTGATGGAGAACACAATCAACAATGCCCGCAAAAGCGTGGTATTCGCTGGTGACGACCGCGCTGAGCTCTACAGTGCCAACGTGGCCTTCACCGTCCAGGGCCCTCGCCTGACCCTCGCGGTCATCACCCACCAGCGAGAGTATCTGCGCTTCATCGAACAGCTTATCGAGATCAACGCGCGGCAAATCCGCTGGCTTGAGCTCAAGGACCAGTACCTGGATGCGCTGTTCAACATGGGCGAAGCCGGGGCTGAAACCTATACCCGGCTGACGGCCAATCGCCCGACAACGGAATACAGCGCCCTCGCGGTGAAAAACCTGCAACTGCGCAGCCTGAAATTCCCAAGTCTCAAGGAGTTCGAGCCAGGTCCGAGCGAGGCGCTGGACAGCGTGTTTGATACCCTGCAATTGCACGTGCGCACCCACAGTGAACTCAACGCCCTGGACCTGCCGCCTGACGAACGCCTGGAAGTCCTGGGCAGTCTGGTAGAGCACTATGGAAAGGCATTGGATGCGTTGAAAGGTATTGGCATTGTCAACGCCGATGAGCTTTTCACACCCTACTTCAACCAATTGCTCAAACTGGTGGAAGAGCTGTACCAGGACGCGGCGCGCCAATTGGCCATCGAGGTCAAGCCCGACCCGCAGCCCCGCAGGCGTCCACCGAAGCGCCCAATGGTTACAGTGGGCCGGCCGATGAAAAAGGTGATCAAGACCCGCAAGGGCATGATGATCGGCGAACTCAAGCCGGCCGGCACCTCACTGCCGGTCGACGTGGTAGAAGTGCGCACCGAGGACACTGGCCAACTGCTTTCCAGCTACTCCCAGCATGAAGACGTCTGGGACGAGATTCGGGTCGTACCGGCCGCCGCCACACCGCTGCCAAAACGCTCGCTGTTCGACATCCGGGTTGAAGCCAATCAACTGCTCAAGGGGCTCGACGATCACCTGAATCGGGCAAACAGCTACCTGACTGTCACGCGACATCCCCAGGAGCTGGAAGAAGTGCTCCAGCACGAGGCCAATCGCCTGCTCGCTGTTGCCGACGAACTGGAGCACGCCGAGGGCAAACGTACCGACGCTGAACGTACGCAGCTGGAGAGCCTGCGCTTTGCGGCCCTGCAGCTGAACACACGGGGCAAGGACCTGCGAATCCGCGCCAGCCTGCAGTTGCCTCCCACCCACGGCAACCTGGAATACCTGCTGCAGGAAGACCAGGTGCAGATCGCCAGCCTTGGCGCACGCCTGCAGATGCGTGGCGAACAATGGGACTTTATCCAGGAGTACGCCATCAACGACAAGCGAGGTTTTCCGCTGTGGTACGCGCACTTTCATTACCCCAGCGCCACGACCCCCAAGCAGAACTACAGCGCGGCCCATCTCAAGACCCGGGCACAACGCAAGCAAAGCTACCAGTCGCTGCTGAGCAATGCCCATGACCCCCAAAGCATCGTCAACGTGCATCGTGGGCTGATCGGCAAGGCCTTGGCCGAAAGGCATTTCCTGCCCCTGGCACCCTGAAGGTAAACACCGCAGCCCCAGGGCTGCGGTTCCTTGCCCGCCCCGTAACGCCTGCAGGCTTAGTGAGCAAACAACGAATTGCCCTTCTGCCCCGCCAGCTTCTCGGGCTTGATCAGGAAGCGTGCCAGCGCCGGCAGCAGCCACAGCGCGCCGAACATGTTCCACAACAGCATGAAGGTCAGCATCAGGCCCATGTCGGCCTGGAACTTGATCGCCGAGAAAATCCACGTGGCCACGCCGATGGCCAGGCACAGGCCGGTGAACAGCACGGCTTTACCGGTGGATTTCAGCGTCTGGTAATAGGCTTCCTGCAACGGCAAACCGGCCCGCAGGAAACTCTCCAGGCGGCTGTAGATGTAGATGCCGTAGTCCACGCCAATCCCCACGCCCAGGGCCACCACCGGCAAGGTCGCGACCTTGACGCCGATGCCCATGAACGCCATCAGCGCGTTGCCCAGCACTGAGGTCAGCACCAGCGGCAGCACGATGCACAGGGTCGCCGCCCAGGAGCGGAAGGTGATCATGCACATGGTGGCCACGCACAGGTACACCAGGATCAGGATGGTCAGCTCGGACTCCTTGATCACCTCGTTGGTGGCGGCTTCGATCCCGGCGTTACCGGCGGCGAGGATGAATTCCAGGCCGTCCTTGTTGTTCTCCTTGGCGAAGTCCTGCACCGCATGCACCGCGCGGTCGAGGGTTTCGGCCTTGTGGTCGTTGAGGAACACCAGCACCGGCGCCAGGGAGCAATTGTTGTTGTACAGGCCATCGGCACGGGCGATGGAGTTGTTCAGCACGTCAGGGTTACGGGACAGGGTTTCCCATTTCAGGTTGCCCTCGTTCATGCCCTTGATCATCTGCTTGGACACGGTCACCAGCGAGATGGCCGACTGCACGCCCTCGGTGTTCTGCATCTTCCACATCAACTGGTCGATGGGCGCCATGGCTTCATAACGCGAGCAGCCTTCCGGCGGCGTCTTGACCATTACCACCAGCACGTCGGAGCTGGTGGAGTAGTTGTTGATGATGAAGTTGTTGTCCTTGTTGTAGCGCGAGTCCGGGCGCAGCTCCGGTGCGCCCTGGTCGAGGTCGCCGATCTTCAGGTTCTGGCTGTACCAGAGGCCGCCACCGAAGGCGACCAATGCCAACGCAATCGACACCGGCGCGACGTTGGGGCTGGCGAATTTCGACAGCAGGCGCCAGAACGGGTGTTCGCGGTGTGCATCTTTCTTGCTGCGCTCGATGGCCCGTTTACTGATGCCGACGTAGGAGATCGCCACCGGCAGCAGGATCAGGTTGGTGAACACGATCACCGCCACACCCACCGAGGCGCCAATGGCCAGTTCGCGGATCACGCCGATGTCGATGATCAGCAGGGTGATAAAGCCGACGGCGTCGGCAAGGATCGCGATCATTCCCGGCAGGAACAACTGGCGGAAGGTGCGCCGGGCGGCGGTCAGGGCATTGTCGGCGTCACTGGATTGCAGGGCGATCCCGTTGATCTTCTGCACGCCGTGGGAAATACCGATGGCGAAGATCAGGAACGGCACCAGCATCGAGTAGGGATCGAGCCCGAAACCCAGGGCATGCATCAACCCAAGCTGCCAGATAACCGCCACCAGCGTGGTGCTCAACACCGCGACGGTACTGCGCAGGCAGTGGGTGAACCACAGCAGCAGCACCAGGGTGATGACGAAGGCGATACCGAAGAACATCACCACCATCACCAGGCCGTCGATCAGGTCGCCGACCTTCTTGGCAAACCCGACGATGTGGATCTTGACGTTGGGGTTCTGGGCTTCGAACTTGTCGCGGATCTTGTCTTCGAGTTCATGGGAGAACTTGCGATAGTCCAGGGCCAGCAACTTGCCCTGGTCTTGGGGGGCCGGGTAGGACTCCAGCAGCGGAATGTCGACGATGCTCGACTTGAAATCGTTGGCCACCAGCCGCCCGACTTGCCCGGACTTGAGCACGTTGTTGCGCAACTGATCGAGGCTTTCCGGTGAGCCGTTGTAGCTCTGCGGGATCACCTCACCGCCGGCAAAACCTTCCTCGGTGACTTCGGTCCAGCGCACGCTGGGGCTCCACAGGGACTTGAGCCCGGAGCGGTCGACGCCGGAGATGTAGAACACCTCGTCGTTGATCTGGCGCAGGGTCTCCATGTACTCCTTCGTGAAGATGTCACCGTCCTTGGCTTCCACCGAGATGCGCACCGTGTTGCCCAGGTTCGCCAGGTCGTTGCGGTGCTCCATCATCTTCTCGATGAAGGGGTGCTTGAGGGGGATCATTTTTTCGAAGCTGGTGGACGGGCGAATCAACGTCGCCTGCCAGAACAGGAAAATACTCACCAGCAGGCAGATCGTGATCACTGCCGGGCGGTTATTGAAAATCAGGCGCTCGAGAAACGTGGCCTTGTCGTTGTGATGACTGCTCATGGTGTCCCCGCCTTCTTATTGTTTTGTCGGATCGGCGCCGGTTGGACTGGCCACGCGAACGCCGCCCTGCCCCGCCAGAATCAAGTTGCCGTTGCCCGCCGCCGTGACCGCCGACAGCGAAATGCGGTCCGGACGATTGAATACGCTGAAGGTCAGGCCGTCGTCGTGGCTGACCACCACGCTGCCACCATTGCCCACCACCACGATGGAACCGTCGTCCAGCAGGGTCGCCCCCGACAAACCGAACTCCAGCGCACCACGAGTGGCGTTCAGCTCCACCGGCTCCCAGGTGCTGCCAAAATCCGTGGAGCGAAACAGGTTGCCGCGCAGGCCATACGCCAACAGGGTCTGCGCCTGGGCGGTGCCGATCACGCCGAACAGCGAGCCCTCGTAGGGGCCTTCGAGTTTTTCCCAGGTTTGCCCTTCGTCATGGGAGCGGAACATGCTGCCCTGCTCACCGACGATAAACAGCCCGGCGTCTTTCACCTGGGCGATGGCGTTGAGGTGGAATTGGTCTTCGTTGTCGAGGCGGTCGCTGACGTCATCCCAGGTCTTGCCGCCGTCGGTGGTTTCGATCAGCGCACCGTAGGCACCCACCGCAAAGCCGTTGCTGGCGTCTTTGAACCAGACGTCGAGCAGCGGCGCTTCGCGCTTGAGGTCCTGGAATTGTTGAATCCAGGTCACGCCGCCATCGGTGGTGGCGAGGATCTGTGCGTCATGGCCCACCGCCCAGCCGTGTTGCTCGTCGGCGAAAAATACGGCGGTCAGCAGTTGCCGGGTGGGGACTTTGGCTTGAGTCCAGGTGGCGCCCTGGTCGTCGGAATAGAGGATGTGCCCGCGATCACCGACCGCGACCAGGCGTTTGCCTGCGTGCACCACGTCAATCATCAGGCTTTTGGCAGCCTTGGGGGAATCAATGGCAAACACCGCGGCGGCGGTGGTTTCAGTGGCGGCGTGGGCCGGTGTCGACAACGCGACAACCCCCAGCAACGAGAGCGCTGTGGCCAGCAATGCGACCCTGCGCGTGGCCTTCGGGCGGAAAAACACCACACCCATGACAGGCTCACTCATAGACCTTTCTCCCATTTATTATTGTTAGGTCGTCTTGCCGTGGGGAGCCCTGAAACCTGCAATCTAGAGCGCCTTGGGCAAGCTGGGCCATCCTAGCGGGCTTTGGAATCGTCTGACAATCGGCGCTACGTTATGTTTTGTTAACTGGAGGGGGTTTGAGCCGGTGCTGAATGTAGCGCTATCAGCAGCGGTGATCGTGGGGGGCTGTTGTGGCGAGGGCGCTTGCTCCCGCTGGAGTGCGCAGCGCTCCCAGGCTTTTTGGGGCCGCTGCGCAGCCCAGCGGGAGCAAGCTCCCTCGCCACGGGGTGAGGTGTGGGCCTTGGAAATGAATTTTTATTCTATGTATTGAGTTTTGAGAATATTTATTCCATAAATAGCCTTCTCAAAACAATAATTCGAAGGAACCCGGCAATGCGCGAACTCGGAATCGGCCTGATTGGCACAGGCTTTATGGGGCGTGCCCACGCCCTGGCGTTCAATAACGCACGGGCGGTGTTTGAACTGCCGGTGAAGCTCACCCTGGCCGCCCTGGCCGATGCCGATGCCGAGCGCGCGACACGCTGCGCCGCAGACTGGGGGTTTGCCCAGGCCCATGGCGACTGGCAGCAGTTGATCGACGATCCCAAGGTGGATGTCGTCGCCATCACGACCCCTAACCATTTGCACTACCCGATGGCCATGGCTGCGCTGGCGGCGGGCAAGGCGGTGTATTGCGAGAAGCCGCTGGCGGTGAGCCTCGAACAGGCGGCTGCCATGCGTGATGCAGCGAGCAAGGCCGGGGTGGTGACGCGGGTGGGTTACAACTATCAGCACAATCCGATGATTGGCCTGGCTCGGCAATTGATCCGCAGCGGTGAGTTGGGAGAGATCATCAGTTTTCAGGGGGAATTCAGCGAGGACTTCATGGCGGATGCATCGTCGCCGTGGTCGTGGCGCTGTGAGGTCGGGCATGCCGGCGGTGCCTTGGCGGACTTGGGCAGTCACTTGCTGTCCATGGCGCGGTATTTGGTGGGGGATGTGCTGAGTGTGTGCGCCGATACGCAGACAGTGCATGGGCAGCGGCCGGCTACGGCGGGGAGTCAAACACTGCGGGAGATTGCGGTGGATGATCAGGTGCATGGGTTGCTGCGCTTTGCCAATGGTGCGCGGGGGACGGTGAGCAGCAGTTGGCTCAAGCATGGGTATAAGAATCACCTGAGCTTTGAGATCAGTGGCACCCGGGGCACGTTGTTGTTTGATCAGGAACGGTTGAATGAATTGCAGCTGTTTCGGGTTGGGCAGGATGGGTTTCAGCGGGTGTTGGCGGGGCCTTCGTTGCCAGGGTATGCGGCGTTCAGTCCGGCGCCGGGGCATCAGTTGGGGTACAACGAGTTGAAGACGCTGGAGGTGCATGAGTTGCTGATGGCGTTGGCTGGCAAGGGCAGCGACGGGACGGATTTTGCGGCGGCTTGGGAGGTTGAGCGGTTGGCCACGGCGATTCGGGTGGCGGCCAAGGAGGAGCGGTGGGTCAGGCTGAATGAGGTCTAAATGTGGGAGCGGGCTTGCTCGCGAAGGCAGTGTGTCAGCCAGTACATCTGGCGACTGACACACCGCTTTCGCGAGCAAGCCCACTCCCACATTGGACCGAGCAAGCCTCAGGATCAGTGCATGAAGATCGCGATCAGGATAATGACCGGGATAGGCACACCGAGGAAAAACAGCAGTAATGAGCGCATGAGGTTCTCCTTGAATTAACGGACGGAAGTGGTGTGGGGAGTGGTTTCCAGGTACACCACGGCATCCCGGCGACGACCGCCAAAGGTTGCAGCGAGGCTGGCGAAAAACGCACCGATCAACAGCGCCACGAAGGTCCACAGCGAGGTGTAGGCAGCCACTTTTGCAGCCGTGTCGGCAGCCTGCTTGGCTTTCAACTTGGCATCATCCAGCGCTTTTTGAGCCTGGCCATAGACCTGGTCAACACGCGCCTCGGCATCGGCCTGGCTGAGGTTGGTCCGCTGGCTGATCAACTGTGCAAGGTACGCACGGTCTTCAGGTGCCAACTGACCGTTGTTGCTCACGGTGCGAGCGAAGATGCGGGCGACCACACCGTGCACGGCGTCATCGCTGACGGCTGCCGGGCGGTCATCACGGAACAGGCTGTCGACGTAGTAGCCGAAGTCCTCACCCTTGGAGGCTGCGCCAGCCACCTGGCTCATGCCACTGACGGCACCCGATGCCACACTGGCACCGGCCTTCACACCACCGCTGACCACACTGCTGACCGAACCGACGATCAGCACCGCCGTCACCAGTGTCGCCACGGCCCAGGCCAGGAAGCCATGGGCGGTGTCGCGGAAGTACACCTCATCGCCGTGCATATTGGCCCATTTCACCCGCAGGCGACCGGCGATGTAACCGCCCATCCCCGACGCGATGATTTGCGTAACCGCCAGCCAGACAATGGTGGAAATGCCAAGCCCTTTGGCGCTGATACCACTGTCGGCCCAAGGCGAAACCGCCGAAAAGCCCAGGCCGAAGCCCAGCAGTACCAGAATCAAGGACAGCGCAGCCGCGGCGGCAGCCCCGGCAAAGATCGCGCCCCAGGAAACCCCGGAGAGCGTGCTCGACTCTTGCAGCGTGGATGAGGATGTGATCATTGTTGTTTTGCTCCAGGCATGAAAAATAGTGTTACAAGTCTCAAAAGGGACAGTGCAGGCGACGTGCCAGAAGCCCTGAAATTAAAACTTCATATATTTCAATCAGTTAAGTAATTTGAACTAATTTAAACCATGCAACTTGCAAGAAATGCCCTGGCGCGGCGGGCGTAATGCATTCCTTGTAGGAAACAACCCTTGAGCAAGCGGTGGCCTGCAAAAAATCCTACATGCACAGCCTTCGTTCAGATTCAGCGGGGTAAGGTGAATTGTGTGGTTTGTACCTACATAAATTTTTATTTAGGAAGCGCGCTATCATTTCTTGGCAAAATGCCCGCACTTCAGTGTGAATCGCTCACCAGGTAATCCTTATGACCCGCATTTTGACCATCGAGGACGACGCCGTAACGGCCCGCGAGATCGTTGCAGAGCTGAGTAGCCATGGACTGGACGTAGACTGGGTAGACAATGGCCGCGAAGGCCTGGTCCGTGCCGTCAGCGGTGATTACGACTTGATCACTCTCGACCGCATGCTCCCGGAACTGGATGGCCTGGCCATCGTCACCACCCTGCGCACCATCGGCGTCTCCACACCGATCCTGATGATCAGCGCCCTCTCCGACGTGGATGAACGGGTACGCGGCCTGCGCGCCGGCGGTGATGACTACCTGACCAAACCGTTCGCCTCCGACGAAATGGCCGCCCGCGTCGAAGTGCTGCTGCGACGCAAAAGCACGGTCAAGGAATTCGAAACCGCCCTGCGCGTAGCGGATCTGGAACTGAACCTGATCAGCCGTGAAGCCAGTCGCGCCGAACAACCCCTGAGCCTGTTGCCGACGGAATACAAGCTGCTGGAATTCCTGATGCGCAACACCGGGCAAATCCTCTCGCGGATGATGATCTTCGAGGAGGTCTGGGGTTATCACTTCGACCCGGGCACCAACCTGATCGACGTGCACATTGGTCGCCTGCGTAAAAAAATCGACCCGCCGGGCCTCACGCCGCTGATCCGCACGGTACGAGGCTCCGGGTATGTCATTGCTGAACCCCTCTAAAGGCTGGCGCTCCTCCAGCAGCCGGCTGCTGGCGCTCTACAGTTCGTTGTTCGTGGCCTGGAGCTGCATCCTCATGGGTGTGCTCTACTACGAGGTGTCCGGTTACCTGGGCGACCTCTCGCGCCACTCCCTGATGCAGCGCCAGCACCTGTTCCAGCGCTTTGACGGCGAAGAACTGGTGGAAGCCCTGACCACCAGCATGACTTTCGACATGAAGGGCGTTGACGCCTACGGCCTGTTCGACGACCAGTTCAACCCCATCAGCGGCCCGATCCGCGTGATACCGCCGGACCTGCCAATGGACGGGCACATCCACGCCCTGGCCAACTGCATTGACTCCGACGATCCGAAACTGCCCCGCGACAGCTGCGACGCCGTGGCCACCCACACCGAAGACGGCCGCTGGCTGATTTTGGTGCGCGCCAACGGCTCGCTGTTTGGCGTGACCCGGATCATCCTGCACGCCTTGCTGTGGGGCATCACCCTGACGATCATTCCCGGGGCCGCGGGTTGGCACCTGCTGCGCCGGCGCCCGTTGCGGCGGATTCGCGGGATCCAGGCGAGTGCCGAAGCCATCGTGGCCGGCGACCTGACCCACCGTTTACCGTTGTCAGACCGACGCGACGAACTGGACATGCTGGCGGCCATCGTCAACGCGATGCTCGACCGCATCGAGAAGCTGATGAACGAGGTCAAGGGCGTGTGCGACAACATCGCCCACGACCTGCGCACCCCGCTGACCCGCCTGCGGGCGCAGCTGTACCGGATCCAGCAGCAGGCCGACGAAGACGCACCCCACGCCCTGCAACTGGACGCGGCCATCGCCGAAACCGACACCTTGATGGCGCGCTTTCGCGGCCTGCTGCGGATTTCCGAACTGGAAGACCATCAGCGTCGCTCAGGCTTTCTGGTGCTTGATCCCCTGCCCTTGCTGCAGGAACTCCACGACTTCTACCTGCCCCTGGCAGAAGAAGGCCAGATGGAACTGCTGCTGCAAGTGCCGGACTCGTTGCCCTGGATCACCGGCGACCGCGCGCTGCTGTTCGAAGCCTTGGCCAACCTGCTGAGCAACTCGATCAAATTCACCCCGCCGGGCGGCGAAGTGATTTTGCGCGGCGTAAACGATGCCGGTAGCACCCGCATCGAAGTGCTCGACTCCGGCCCCGGGATTCCGGCAGCGGAACGGGCCGCGGTGTTCCAGCGTTTTTATCGAGTGGACGAAGGCAATCAACAGCAAGGCGGGTTTGGCTTGGGGCTGTCGATTGTGGCCGCGATCATCAACCTGCACGGTTTCAAACTGGAAGTCGGCAGCAGCGAGAGTGGCGGCGCGAAGCTGATCCTCGAATGCCGCCAGCAACTGATGCCCGAAGCCTGAAGAACACCGCTGTAAAATGTGGGAGCTGGCTTGCCTGCGATGCAGGCACCTCGGTTTATCAGTGATACCGAGTTGATGCTATCGCAGGCAAGCCAGCTCCCACCTTTGACCTCATTGACCCCAAGCCAATATTTCAGCCTGGGAAATTGCCCCGCAGCGCTTCCAGCCCGCCGCTGTAGACACCGCTGAACAACGCCTCCACCGCCGCATCCGTCACACCGGCCACCGGGGTAAACACACCCGACCAGGTGACCTTGGCGGTGCTGTCCGTCAATGCCTCAACCGTCAACGTCGCCAGGTACTCACTCACCGGAAACGGCGACTCGCTGATGGAGTAGCTGTAAGTACGTGCCGCGTTATCAAAGCGTTGCAGACGCTCCACCACCACACCACCATCAGCCGTTTGCAGATGGCGCACACGGCCGCCTTCACTCGGCTCGCTCTTGGCGATAAAGGGCAGCCAGTCCGGCAGCGAATTGAAGCCGCCGACCAATTGCCAAACCTGTTCGGCCGACACCGGGATTTCAATAACAGCAGATGCTTTTGCCACGATTAACACTCCAAACCATTCAAGAAAAATCAGATCGCCATGCTGTCGACAACACCGCCGTCGACCCGCAATGCGGCCCCGGTGGTGGCAGAGGACAGCGGTGAAGCAATGTACGCCACCAGATTCGCCACTTCATCCACATTCGCTGCGCGCTGGATGATCGACGTCGGCCGCGCATTGCGCACAAACACATCCGCCTCGTCCCGCGCACTGCGCCCGGACTTGGCCACGGCGTCCTTGAGCATGTGCTCCAGGCCATCGGTAAAGGTCGGCCCCGGCAGGATCGCATTGACCGTCACCCCGGTGCCCGCCAGGCGTTTGGCCAAGCCATGGGACACCGCCAGGTTGGCGCTTTTGGTGACGCCGTAGTTGATCATGTCGGCGGGCGTTGCCACACCCGATTCCGACGATACAAAGATCACCCGGCCCCAGCCCTGCTCGACCATGCCCGGCGTATAGTGCCGCGACAAACGCACGCCGGAGATCACGTTGACCTCGTAGAAACGCGTCCACTCGCTGTCGGGGGCGTCGAAGAAATCGACGTCGTTGAAGATCCCGAGGTTGTTCACCAGGATGTCGGCCCGCGGCTCGGCGGCGAACAGTTTTTCGGCGCCCTCGGCCGTGCCCAGATCTGCCACCAGACCACGCAGCTCAGCGCCGGGGACGGCCTGGCGAATGGTCGCCAGCGCCTCGTCGACCTTGCCCGACTCACGCCCGATCACCACCACCGTGGCGCCGGATTGCGCCAGGGCCTGGCTGATGCCCAGGCCGATGCCGGCGGTGCTGCCACTGACGATTGCGACTTTGCCACTGATATCAATTTTCATGTTCGCGTTCCTATGGTTAGAGCGGCAGCGGTGCACGAGCCGAAATCAATCGGGCGTCGCGCAGGGCCTGCCAAAAGGCTGCGGGAATCTTCTCTGACAACGCCGCAACGTCTTCGGCAATTCGACCCGGACGACTGGCACCCGGAATCACTGCCGCCACCGCCGGATGAGCCAGGGAGAATTGCAGTGCAGCGGCTTTCACACTCACGCCATGAGCAGCGGCAATCGCCTTGATCTGCTCGACCTTGCTGATGATCGCCGGGCTGGCTTTCTGGTACTCAAAATGCGCACCGCCCGCCAGGATGCCGGAGCTGTAAGGGCCGCCGACCACGATTTCGACGTTCTGCGCCAGGGCCGCGTCCATCAGGCGCTGCAAGGCACGTTCGTGGTCGAGCAAAGTGTAGCGCCCGGCGAGCAGGAAGCCGTCGGGCTGGGCTTCGGTCAGGTCCAGGGTCAACTCGCACGGCTCAACACGGTTGACGCCCAGGCCCCAGGCCTTGATCACGCCTTCTTCACGCAGGCGGGTCAGCACCTTGAAAGCCCCAGTGCGCGCCTGGTTGAAGTAGTCCAGCCATTGGTCCCCGTAGAAGTCCTGGGCGATGTCGTGAATCCACACAATGTCGAGGCGGTCGGTTTGCAGGCGGTTCAGGCTGTCTTCGATGGAGCGCAGGGTGGCATCGGCGCTGTAGTCATTGACCATCTTGTTCGGTCGGCCGTGTTCGAACACACCGCTTTTCTCGCCGAGGTCGCGGGCGGTTTCTTCCACTTCATCCAGGATCACCCGGCCGACCTTGGTGCTGAGCACATAGTCGTCACGGTTGTACTTGGACAGGGCCTGGCCCAGGCGAATTTCCGAGAGGCCCGAACCGTAGAACGGTGCGGTGTCGAAGTAGCGCACGCCCTGGTTCCAGGCCGCTTCAACGGTGGCTTGCGCCTCTTCTTCCGCAATTGCGCGGAACATGTTGCCCAAGGGGGCGGTGCCAAAACCCAGCACGCCGGGCAGTTTGTCTTTCAAGCTCATGGGGTGAATCCTCAAGATTGTTCAAGGTCGCTGTGGCGACCGTTGAGCAGATCCTAGATTGCAGAGATCAGACCGTCCAAGACATACTGCGACCAACTTGAGTCCCTACGGGTCTGACATGATCGATTTCCGCCAATTGCGCTACTTCGTTGTAGTCGCTGAAGAAGAACACGTGGGGCGTGCTGCCGAACGGTTGCACATCTCCCAATCGCCCCTGAGCCGGCAGATTGCCCAGTTGGAAGAGCGCCTGGGCCTGACCCTGTTCGAGCGCAGCCAACAGCGTATCCGCCTGACCCGCGACGGCCAGACGTTTCTTGCCGAAACCAAGGCGCTGCTGACCCACGCCAACCGCCTGGAATCCCTGGGCCGGCGATTGGGCAAAGGCGAAGAAGGCGGTCTGTGCATCGGCTACATCGAAAACGCCATGCACGCGGGCGTGTTGCCCAACGCTCTGAAGGTATTGCGCGGTGCGCGGCCCAACGTGCATATCGCGCTGTACAACCTGCCCTCCACTGAGCAACTGGAAGGCTTGCGCCAACGCAGCCTGGACATCGCCCTGGTGGGTGAACCACCGGCGGCGGATGACCCGGACCTGATCGCCCTGCAAGTGCTGGACGACCCGATGCTGCTGGCGCTGCCCGAACAGCACCCGCTGGCCAGCGTCAGCGAATTACTGCCTGAGCATCTGGCCGAGCAACAATGGATTGGCGTGCAACGCAAAGCGGGTGCAAACCCGGCGGATGACTTTGTTGCGGCGTGCATTCGGGCAGGGTTTACCCCGCAGATTCCGATGGAAGCCAGCGAGCCGTTTACCGCGTTAGGATTGGTGGCGTCGGGGTTGGGTGTGGCGATGGTGCAAAAGGGTTTGAGCCGCAATGCACCACCGGGCGTGGTGCTGCGGGAACTGCCGTGGCTGACCTACACCACGCCGCTGTGGGCGGCGTGGCATCGGATCAATTTGCGGCCGTTGGTGGAGACGTTCAGGAAGGTGTTGACGGAGGACTAGCGACGGGCTCGGCACTCAACACTGGAGCTGTTGCAGGGGCGGGTACCGCCTGCTCTTTCTGCTTGTTTCTGGAAAGGTTCGAGAGATTGATTTCCCCCCTGACCTTGGCAAGACGAATAGCCACTGCCAGTACAAAAAGATAGGGGAAAAGATAGGTAAATTCTCTGCTTCCCTTTGCCTCTTCCAGTAAAAACTCGTGATCTCGTAACTCTTTCTCAGCCTTGGAAAGCTCGTCAAACGTCTTTTCCAAACCTGTCAGCCGGTTAATGACTTCCGGATCTTTGTATTGCGTCTTTAAGGCACCCGCCAGCCTTAACGTGTCATAGAAACGTATGCGTGTCAGCTCATCGGCCTTTCTATCAATGACGTATTGCTCAAACAGCGTGCATGCCCGGATCCGTTCATCCCGAGCAGAAGGACTCGGCCTCGCGTCAATGACTGCGGACGCGCACATATCAGGCGACCCCATTTTCGCCCCGACCGAAACCACATTACGCCACAGATTCTCAACACCGCCTCGATCGAGGGAAACTTGTGTTTCGTACCAGTCTTTTTTAACCACGTTGCAGGCCGCTACCAGACCGAGTGCCCCAAAGAGCAGCCAGAAATAATCAATTCGTTTCCAGCCGATATCAGTTTTTATAAACCGGGAGAAAAAAAATAGAGAGGCAAAAAATACGATGATTCCGAAAGCCGACAATTTTATCGGATCCATCGCGTATGCGATCACACTGGGCATGTCCATTTCAGCTCCATCAGATGCCTTTATAAGGCGTCTTTCCTTAAAATAAAATGTGCAAAAACAACGGATATGAACAGCTACTTCTGCACGTAAAAAATAGCATCCAGCATCGCCGCCCTTCCCTTCCAGGCTTCCAGTTCGTCGGGAGCCGCAGGTTTCGGCGCGCTCCACCATGGCGCTGCCATTAATCGCAGCACGACCTCATCCCAGTAGCGCCCATAGTCAATTTGATCAGGTCGTGGAATACCCACATCTTCAGCCAACTTCGCGCGGTTGGCCGAGTCAATACAGAGAAAGGTGTCAGGTCGCTTCATCGCCAATAACCGTGTGGCCGTGCCAATGCCATGGCGTCCGTTGGCAAAAGCCTTGACGTACTCTTCGACAAATCCGTCGTAGTCGGACCGGCTGACTGCACCCTCCAGCGGGATCTTGTCCAGCGCCAAGGAAAGCCCAGGCGCGCCCTGAAGAACAAGGCTGCGAAACACACCCGCCCCGGTCATGCTGCCAAACCATTCGGAATTCGGAAGAAAGCTGCTTTTTACCCCGGCGATACCGCGACGAATCTGCACATCCATATCGTTAAAATGGGCGTGTTTTTCGAATGCGTTGCGTACGGTTTTGAGCAATGAGATGCGGTGTTTAAACCCGTGAATTGGGTCTTGCTGGATCCGCGCAAAATAGGTAGCCCAATCCATGCTCATCACTGTCGAATCAATCGCAGGTTTGCCGGCCTCCCGGCCACCGTACTGGTCCGCCAAGCAGTCCAACTCCGGCCGCTTCAGCTTCCAGATACGACGGTAGTTGGCAGCCTCATCGAGATTGATAGTGCGCGCGTTGGCGGTATAACCGGCGATGAGTTCCAACACTTCGTCCTTGAAAGATGAGTCGGTGTCAGCACTGGTGATTAAGGTGGTCAGTTCGGTGTTCACCTTGAATGCGCCAGCCGTCAGGTTGGCGCTACCGATCAACACGGCCCAGGAATGTTCATCCCAGAACACATATACCTTGGGGTGAAACACACCGTTAGGTTGCACGACGAACCGTACGGAGTCTGAACCAACAAACTCATCCAACACATCAGGATGGGTTTGATAAAAATGTGTACCGATCACAGCAGACTTAATCTTGCTACGGTGGGTGATCAGAGTCGCAAATACTTCGGTGCCGGAAGACGCCCATGCAACACCAAAACTGATATTGGAATACTGGGCGATCAACCGCAGAAACGTGGTTTTAAAGCTTTTGTTCGTACTGATCAGCTTCATGAATATCCCTATTGAGAATCGTCCGGGTGCGAACGATATCATATAGACATCATTCGATTGATTCCAAACTGATCGTGGGAGCTGTCGAGCGTTGGCGAGGCTGCGATGGGATCGCTTGGATGTCACTGTCGAATCAAGGTGATGCCATCGCAGGCAAGCCAGCTCCCACAGGGTTTCAGTGTCTCAGTCGAAAATGTGGAGGGTTCAATACCGCCAATGCCCCGGCACCCATAACCACTGCCCGTTCCCCCAGCGATAGTGCCCCCGCACCCACTGATACCCCGGCGCCGGTGCCACCGGCACGACCTCAACCAACGGCGGCGGGCGCCGCGGATGAACAGGTTCGACAATACAACCGGATAACGCCGCCGCCATCAACGTGGCGGCCAGCGTGGCCTTGAATATGCGGGACATGGCACGGTTCCCCAATGAGACTAGCCGTCGCCTGAGTGGCGGGCTTACCCGGGTTAAACGCGGCCAACCGGGAAAATCCGTCGCCCGTCTCGGTTATTAATGCTCGTTCCCACGCTCTGCGTGGGCACGCATCCCGTGACGCTCCGCGTCACCACGGCGCAAGACTTGAACCTTGCTTCGCCAACTGGACGCAGAGCGTCCGGGGCGGCATTCCCACGCAGCGCGTGGGAACGATCTTCAGTGGTTCTTGGCGGCCTTGCCCTTCGCCTGCCCCTTCATATACAACGCTTCCACCAACCGCTGGCGTTCATCCCGGGGCAAGGTGTTGGCGAACTGCGCCAGGGTGTTGTCCACCAGCGCCCGGAGCGCCATGTCCGCCTCCCGGGCCTTGCCCAGATCCGTCACCAGCGCTTCACGGTCCAGGGTCGGCGCCTCCAGTTGCTTGATCACGTCCAGCCGCGCCTCACGCCCGGCAAGTACCAGCGGCTGGCTGTCGGCGCGGTTCTGGCGCAGCAGTTGGCGCAATTCCTTGCGCCGCTCCGGCGGCAGCTTGACCATCGCCTGGCGCAGGCCATGCTGATTCACCACCGCTTCGGCGGGCTTGGCATTGGCCAGCCAGTGGTACAGGCCACCGCCGACACCACCGATCAAAAACACGTTGAACAACACCGACACAACCAGCAGCGGCTTCAGGTACTTGGGTGACGGGGTCATTGCTCGCTTTCCTCGGCGTTGACGGTGAAGACGACGTCGGCGTCGCCCTGGTCGAAGACACTGGGCAGTACTTCAGGACCGAGCGTGGGCAGCGGTACGCTCAAGGACGCCACCAGGATGCCGGCAGCTATCCCGGCGATGCCCACGCCGACGAAGCCGGCGGGCGATAGCCAGCCGGCGTAGCGTGCCCAAAAGGACTGGCGCTGGGGGAACGACTGGCGAATCTGCCGCGCCAGCGCCGGGTCGACGGGCGCCAGTTGATAGGCGTCCAACTGGCCATCGAGCCATCGCGCCTGGTGCAGCACCTCGAGTGCGCCGGCATCGCCTGCGTCCAGCAGTGCCTGGGCCTGCGCCTGTTCGGCACGGGGCCAGCGGTGCAGGTGGCCGCCGTAAGCCTCGGCCAGTTGGGCAAATCGTTCGGGCGTCATGGTTTTCCCCTTCCTGGGCGGGCGGGCCCGGGTGTGTCGTCAAGGTAACTGCGCAGGTTGCGCCGGGCCCGTGACAGCAAGCTCTCCAGTGCCTCGACGCTGATGTTCATCAGCGCCGCAGCGTCGATATTCGACAGCTCTTGATAGTACTGCAGCACAATCGCCTCGCGCTGGCGATCAGGCAGCGACGCCAGCGCCGCCGCCATATGCTCACTGCGGGCGGCGGCTTCCAGCTGTTCATCGGGGGCTGGCGCGCTGTCCAGCACTTCGTTCATGGCCTCGTCGTCGTGCAGCGGGCGCTCCTTGCGCCGACGCAAATGGTCATGGCACAGGTTGAGCACCACGCGGTGCAACCAGGTGTCGAAACGCGCTTCGCCGCTGCGCCAGCTCGCAGCCTGGCGCCAGATACGCAGGAAGCTTTCCTGGGCCACGTCCCTGGCCTCATCGGCATCCCCGAGGATCCGACTGGCGAGCGCGAGCAAACGCGGCAGTTTGCGCGTCACCATTTCGTTGATGGCCGCCGGTTCGTTGTTACCGATGCGGGCCAACAGCTCAACGTCCGGATCAGTGTCTTTCAATAGGGCAAGTCTCGGTCCGGTGGCTAAGGGTCAGGTTGACGGGATGGTCAGCGGACCCAGTGCCCTTCTCTCCAGTACCAGTTGGGGCCGCGTGATTCCCAGTGGCCGGGTTCCCAGCGGGCGTTGCGCATGACCGGCTGCCAATGGCCCGGCACCCACACGTAGCCACGTCCTTGATAACGCCAATGCCCGCGGTCCCACACATAGCCAGGGCGCCCCATGGGAACCGCCTCGACACGCATCGGCGGAGGTGCATCGCGGATGATCACTTCGGTCTGGGCAAACGTCGGCGTGCTGACCAGGGCGGACAGTGCCAGCGGGATCAACAAGGCATAACGTAATTTGGCCAGCGGTCGTGCAAGTCTCATGACAACTCCTTCATCGGCGATCGCCAGTGATCGCAGCTGTAGGGTTGAACGGCAGGTGTCCGAATAATCCGTCGCGTTAAAATCAACTTTTTTCGCGACCGCTCAGGACTGCACACAGGGTCAGTATTGCCCAGGGTTTGCGGGGGGTTGATGAAATATGCAAATCGCTGCGACGGATTTGGCCAGGCGGTTGCGTTCAAGGGTTAACCGCTAGCAATCGGCAAGCACTTTTGTCGATTGGCAGCGTTCACTACCTTGAGGAAATCACCATGACCCGTCGAATTTCACTGCTGGTTGCCGCAGTCCTGCTCATGAACCTTGGCGGTTGCGTATTCCTGCCTGGCCACCGTGATCACTGCTGCTGGCGCGGTTACGGGGTGGTAACCACCCCGACGGCACAGGCCATTTCCTGAGCCGCTAGCTGACCGCCGCAAACCCTCTGCGCCCGGCCTTGATCTCGGTGCGCAGTTCGCCAATCAGGTTTGAGATGGAACGGATGCTGTCCAGACCCTGGGGCGACACGCGGGTCAGCAGCAGGTCGACGCGCCCGGACGCCGGGTCGAAGATGTTGATGCGCAGCGAACCATCGCTGTTCAGCGAGCAGTCGCAGGCGAGCGGCAGGAAGCCGGACTCCATGATATGGCGAAACTCGGCGATCGAAACCATGCGGGCACCCTTCCCTGTTCGGGGCTCGGAGGACGTGATCCGTCTAGGGTAGATGAGCTTTTTCAACCTGCCCGGGAATTAATTCAAAAGTGATACTTGGTGCGCAATTCGGCTGAAACCGCTGGCCGGCTGACGCCAGAAAAACCACACCGACACCTCTCATCCGATGCCGCGGGAAGCGCTTGATTCCTGGCGATGATGGCCAGATGCTATGGTCTTTTTACCGCCCTCAAGAGCATCCCCCATGAGCATCGAACCTCTGATCGAACCCGACAGTGCCGTGTACAAGACGTTGCTCGAATCCACCAAGGCCATCCCCTGGCGCATCGACTGGGCAACCATGACTTTCAGCTACATCGGCCCGCAGATCGAGGCGCTGCTGGGCTGGACGCCGCAGAGCTGGGCCACCGTCGATGACTGGGTGGAACGCATGCACCCCGACGACCGCGAGTACGTGGTCAACTTCTGCGTCTCCCAGTCCCGCGCCGGGGTCGACCACGAAGCCGATTACCGGGCGCTGACCGCCAGCGGCGAGTACGTGTGGATTCGCGACGTGGTGCATGTGGAGCGCAAGGACGGCGAGGTGCAGGCGCTGATCGGCTTCATGTTCGATATCAGCGAGCGCAAGAAGACCGAGGAACACCTGATCCGCCTGCAAAAACAGTTGGAGGAATATTCGTTCCAGGACGGCCTCACCGGTATCGCCAACCGGCGCATGTTCGACACCGTGCTGGCGCGGGAATGGACCAGTGCCCAGCGCAGCCAGTTGCCGCTGTCGTTGATCCTGTTGGATATCGACTATTTCAAGCAGTACAACGACCTCTACGGGCATATCAAGGGTGATGAATGCCTGCGGCAAGTGGCGCATACGCTCTCCCGGGCGGCCAACCGGCCACGGGACTTCATCGCGCGTATCGGCGGTGAGGAGTTTGTGTGGTTGCTGCCGGAAACCGATGCCGAATCCGCCCGCCGTGTGGCCGAACGCTGCCTGCACCTGATCCGCCAGCAGCAGATCGAGCACGGGCATTCGGCGGTGTCGAATTTGCTGACATTGAGCCTGGGGGTGGGCACTTGCACGGTAAAGCCGGGCAGCGCGGCGCTGGCCTTTGTCGAAGCCGTCGACAAGTTGCTGTACCAGGCCAAGCGCAATGGCCGGATGCGCGCAGAGTTTGCCGACATAGAGGATTGATACAACCCTCAAATCGCGGGCAAAAAAAATCCCAAGTAGCTGATGGAAACTTGGGATTTAAAAATGCATAAACCGTGGGAGGTGAACGCCCGGCTATATTACCGAGCGGCAAAACTTGTAACAAGATAATTTTCAACCTTTCGTCGGATTAAAACAGCGCTAAGTCATTCAATAACCACACATTTTTAATGGATCCGATTATTGGAAGTGCCACTTTTTGGTGCAACAACGCCCTGTATTAAACACACTTGCGCCGTTTAATTCCGCGATAAAAATAAGGTTATTGATTAGAAGTGCGTGGGCTTCTTCAAAAAATGCTCAAACAGGTGTTTGCAGGGATCCACCAGCACAAGTTCGTTCTGAGCCGTGCTGCGCGAAACGCTGGCTGCCTGCCGGCATAACGCCAGGCGCTCCGCCGCCTCTTCCCTCTGCCGGTCTACCTGGGCATTGAGCCGAACGAAATAGGCCCCCAACAACACTGCGACACACAGAACCCCGACGACAAAATAGCGGAAGGCGTTGGATTGAGGGGGTTCCAGCTCACTCATACACTCATTGCACCTTGTGTTTCTGATAGCGAACGTCGTCGCCCAGCTTCTCACCGAGACGCCCAATTGTATGTAAATTGAAACACATTGGTTGTGTTGGATTTGTAAAACACTCAGCGGATTGCGCGTTAACCCTGCTCACGCCGCCTGAACTGCCCCGGCGCGAGCCCGTGGGCCTTGCGAAAACACCGGGAAAAATAGGCCTCGTCGGTAAACCCGCAGCGGTGCGCAATTGCGCCGATCATCTGCGGGCTGTTGAGCAACAGCGTGCGCGCCAGTTGCATGCGCCGGTCGAGCACCAATTGCGAGAAGGGTTTGCCGGTTTCCTTGCGCAACAGGTGGGTCAGGTAGTTGGGGGACAGAAAGGCTGCCGCCGCCGCATCGGTCAGGTTCAGCGACGGCTCGTGCAAATGCTCACGGATGTAGCCTTGCACCCGAGCCAGGGCGTCCTTGCGGCCACGGCGGGTGGCGTTGTTGGCGGCGAACGCCTGGAGCGGTTCGGCGTACTGCTGGCACACCAGCCCGATCAGCTGGAACAGGTAACCCTTGAGCCGCTCTCGGGCGCCGAAGCTGCGGTGGGCGTCGAGGATGCGCATGTGTTCCAGCCAGGTTTTGACTTCCTCGAATGCAGCGTCTTCAAGGATAAAGTCCAGCTGCTCCTGAAAGCGGAACGGCGACAGTTCCGGGGCCTGGCCGATGGGAATGTCTTCCAGGTCCAGCGGGTCGCAGGTCAGTTGCGGCAGGAAAAAGCCCTGGCTGAAATTGATCAGCATGAAGTCGCCGTCTTCGGGATGGGGAATCACGTGCAGGCGATGGGGCAGGATAAAGGCCAGGGCCTTTTTCGGGAACGGGCGCACCGCGCCGCCGATGTGCTGCACGGTGTCGCCGCCCAGGTTGATCTGGATCTGGAAGTATTCGTGGCGATGGGGACTGGTCAGCGCCGCCCTGCCCCGCTTGTCGCGGATGTAGAAGTCGGAGCGGTCGCTGCGTTGTTCCATGCCATAGGTGGTGATGCGGGTGCCGGGCATACGTACTTCTCGGAGGGCCTGGGCACCACTGTAGCGTCAACCCTGGCCGAGGGTGAAGCTCAGCTCCGCCAGGCCGTCGATTCCGGCGGTCACCACATCGCCCGGCTGCAAGGCGCCGACGCCTGCCGGGGTGCCGGTGAAGATCAGGTCGCCGGCCTTCAATGCCACCGATTTGGAAGCGTGGCTGATCACCTCGCTGACCGACCAGATCTGGTCCGCCAGGTCGCCCACTTGGCGTTGCTCGCCATTGACCTTGAGCCAGATACGCCCGCTGACCGGATGGCCAACGGCGCTCACCGGCTGCAACGGGGTGCAGGGTGCCGACTCATCGAAGGCCTTGGCCCATTCCCACGGCCGCGACAGCTTTTTCGCCTGGGCCTGGAGGTCACGGCGGGTCAGGTCGATGCCCAAGCCGTAACCCCAGATATGCGCAAAGGCGTCTTCCGGGGCGATGTCCACGCCGCCCTTGCCGATGGCCACCACCAACTCGACTTCATGGTGCAGGTCGGCGGTCAATGGCGGATAGGCGATCACGCCCTCGGCAGGCACCACGGCATCCGCCGGTTTCATGAAAAAGAACGGCGGCTCGCGGTCGGGGTCGTGGCCCATTTCGCGGGCATGTTCGCTGTAGTTGCGCCCGACACAGAACACCCGACGCAGGGGGAAGCGCGCGTCGTCGCCGTGGATGGCGAGGGATGGAGTTTCGTTGGGAGTGATGACGTAGCGGGTCATGGCATGTGCCTCTTCGGTTACCTGGGGCCAGTATGCGGACTGGCCTCAGGGCGAAGTTGGACAGGCTTACGCAGATTTTGTACTGGGCGGTGCAATCATTTACGCGCCAGCTTGTAGCGCAGACAGTCCTGATAAAAACTCTGGCGAATCACCTCGGGCTTGACCCGGGAGCGGCTGTCGTAGGTCTGCTCGGTGATGCCCATGGCCATCATGTGCATCCAGGGTTTCTTGAACTGGTAGGTCTTGAGCTTCTGCCGCGCGGCGTACAGCGAGACGCCCGACAGCTTCAATTCCTGGGCCCGGGCTGCGGTGCCCGCGCCCCAGCTGCACATGTACTTGTCGTTGTCCCGCAGCTCCCGTGCCTCAACCGAAACCGCCCCACCCGCCATTGCGCAGGCGATCAGCATGATTCCAACATTGCGCATTTGCATCCCGCCTAACCACCTGAAAATAAAAGTGATTTTGGCGAGATTTTCGTTACACAGGGGCCAGCAAATTGCCTTCTCGATGATTTTCCCGACAGGTACCAGAGGCAAAAAGCTACGCATTGCTCAAGGCCTTTTGCCACTATTTGTTGCCGACCTGCCAGCGTCTGACGATAATCGCCGCGCTCTCCCACACTCACGCAAGGAAACGCCGTGAAAAAGCTTCTACTGTTGACCCCATTGCTCGCGCTGCTGTTGCAAGGCTGCGGCGTCACCATGACGCAATACGAGCCGAACTTCGACAACGTCCAGGTCCTCAAGCACGCAGCGCCGCTGCAACCCGTCAGCAATGCCCAGGTGACGGCCGCGTCGGGCGAAGGCTCGTTGTCCGTACGTGCCAACCCGATCCGCTCGCCCAGTGGCAGCATCCCGGCGCATATCCAGGCTGCGATCACCCAGGAACTGCAACTCGCAGGCCTGCTGAACCCGCAAGCGGAACGTCATCTGCAAGTGCTGGTGGTGAAGAATTCGCTGTCGGCAGGCATGGGCTCCGGCCACGGCACGCTGGCCGCGCGGTTTACCCTGCTCAAGGGCAATGACGTGGTGTACGACGCGACCAAGGAAGTGAATCACACCTGGTCCAGTTCGTTCTTCGGATTCATTGCGATCCCGAATGCCGCCAACGCCTACAACCCGATGGTGCGGGATTTGCTCAAGGCGTTGTACAGCGACCCGCTGTTCATCAAGGCGCTTAAGTAAGGCCCAGGCTGCGAGGGCCGGTCACCCTGCCCTCGCAGCTATTTAGAACGTTCAGTTACGTGTCACGCCCGTGGCACGCCGGCATCCAGTGCCGAATACTTCAGGTTATTGCCGTCGATCATTTGCTTGAGCAGGGCATTGACCTGGCGGGTGAAGGTATCGGTCACCGCCTCTTTCGGCGTGTTGGCCATCAACGGGATAAACCAGATACCCATCCAGGTATTGATCGAGTCGTGGTTGGTGCCGGTGCTCAGCGCCTGGCCTTGTGGGTCCACCGACTCCAGCTTCATGGTGTACTGATCAGTCCCCAGCGCCGGGATGATGGTGAAGGTAAAGCCGCTGATAAACGCCAGTGCCAGTTGGCCGCCACCCGGTGGATGGTTGTAGACCTTCAGGCGCAGGCTGTAATCCCCGGGCTGCTTCTGGAATTCATCCAGGGTCACGCGCCCGAACAGGCCGGAGTCGGTCAGGACTTTCTGCAGCTGTGGCTTGAGCATGTCCCGCGCTTGTGGGACTTCGGCAGCGGCGGCGTTTGTCGGCTCGCCCTGGTAGAACTTGAAGTCTACATAGACGTTCGGTTTGTTGGCGTAGCTGGCCTTCGATGGCAGCGTGACGGGGGCTACTTCGTCCTTCGTGAAGCTGGCGCAGCCGCCCATCGACAACGTGATCAGGGCCAACCCCAGCATTTTTCCAATGTGCATTACGACTTCCTTAGTGAATGGAGCGTCTCCATGGCCGGAGTTGCTGGGGGCGGATGATAAAGAGTGAGCACCGATGTTAAAAGGCCATCCTCCATAAAATAATCTGCCGATTACCACTGATACGTCGCGCTGGCCTGCACGGTGCGCTGTGAGCCATACCAGCACCACGAGTAGGAATAGCAGGACGCGACGTACTCTTTATTCGCCAGGTTGGTGGCGTTCACCGCCAGGCGCAGGTTGTCACCCTGGCGGTTGATGTGCGGGATGTCGTAGTGCACCGCTGCATCGAACAAGGTGTAGCCCGGTACCTTCAAGGTGTTGGCGGTATCGCCCCATGACGAACCGACATACCGCGCACCGGCCCCCACGCCGAAGCCCTTCAACGTGCCGTCATGCAGGGTGTAATCCGCCCAGGCCGATGCGGTATGACGCGGTACGGCATAGGTGGTAGTGCCTTCGGCAGCCACGGCCGGGCCGACGCCGATGTCACTGATGGGCGCATAACGCACGGTGTTGTTGGACTTGCTGATGCGGTTATCCAGGTAGGCGTAGGCCGCCGTGATATCCAGGTTGTCGTTCAGGCTGGCCTTGCCTTCCAGTTCAAACCCGCGGGATTGCACCTCGCCGTCCTGGATCTGGCAGCGCGAGCCGTTGCACAGGTGGGAAGCGTCCGGATCCAGTGTCGGCACGTTGGTCTGGCGCAGGTCGAAGATGGCCGCCGTGATGAAGCTGTTGCTGCCCGGCGGCTGGTACTTGATGCCGATTTCGGTCTGCTTGCCTTCAGTCGGTTGGAAGGTTGAGCCGCCGTAGCCCGTGCCGGATTGCGGCTGGAAGGACTCCGAATAGCTGACGTACGGCGCCAAGCCATTATCGAACAGGTAGACCAGGCCCAGGCGGCCGGTGAAGGCGTTGCTGTCCTGGCTGGATTTGGTCTTCTTCCGGGTCGTCATGGCCAGGGTGCTGTTGTCGGTGCTGGCCCAGTCATAACGCCCGCCCATCAACAACACCCACTTGTCCCACTTCATCTGCTCTTGCAGGTACACGCCGGTTTGCTCGCTGCGCGAGGTGGCGTCGCTGGTGTAGGCCGGTACCGGCACGGCCGCGCCGTACACCGGGTCGAAAATATCCAGCGTAGGGCCTGCGGTGTACACGCCGCTGCCCGACAGGGTGTCGGTGCTGGTGTTCTGGTAATCGGCGCCCATCAACACGGTGTGCTGCAACGGGCCAGTGTCGAATTTGGCCTGCAACTGGTTGTCGAGGGCGTAGGCGTCGATGTTCACGTCGCTGGCGATAGTCGAGCGCCGGATGGTGCGGTAATCGCTCTCCAGGTAGTTGCTGTAGAGGCTGCGGTACTGCCCTTCGCTGCGCAGGTAGCGGGCATTCTGGCGCACGGTCCAGACATCGTTGAAGTGATGCTCGAAGGCGTAGCCGATGGAGTCATACTCACGGTCACTCTTCTCGAAGCTTTTCTCGCCGTCGTAGAAATCCACGTCGATCTTGCGCCCGGTTGGGCTGTGCAGCACCGAGCCCCAGGCCGGCATCGAACCGTAGGACGCGCCTTTGGGGTCCTTCTGGAAATGCCCGAGCAAGGTCAGCGACGTGTTGTCGTCCGGGCGCCAGGTGAAGGCGGTGGACAGGGATTGGCGACGGGTTTCGGTGTGGTCGATCTGGCCGTCGGCATCGTCAAACAGGCCGGCGACACGGTAGGAATACACGCCCTGATCGTCCAACGGGCCGCTCAAGTCAAAGGTCGTGCGCTTCTTGTTGAAGGTGCCGTACTCGACGCCGACTTCATGGAACGGCGTATCCAGCGGGCGCTTGCTGACCATGTTGATCACGCCGCTGGGGGTGCCCTGCCCGTACAGCACCGACGCGGGCCCGCGCAGCACTTCGACGCGCTCCAGGTCGAAGGCGTCTTTTTGCGGCAAGGCATCCCGGCTCGAGGGCATGCGCAGGCCGTCGAGGTAGGTCGCCGGGGCAAAGCCACGGATGGTCAACTGGTCGAGACGCGAGGCGGTGGAGCCACGGGTTTCCGGGATCACGGCGGCGCTGTAGCGCAGGATCTGGTTGAGGCTTTCGGCGTTCTGCGCGCGCATCTGGTCTTTGGTGACCACGGAGATCGACTGCGGGGTTTCGATCAGCGCGGTGTCGGTCTTGGTACCCGACAGGCTGCGGGTAGCCACGTAGCCAGACACCGGGCCGGTGGGGCTTTCCGACTGGTACGCGCCGCTGATGGTGGTGGCCTGCAATTCCATGGCGCCGTCGGTGTGCGGGATGGTTTCGAGGCGGTAGCGGTCGTCGGCAATCTTCAGCGCTTGTAAGCCGCTGCCGGCCAACAATTGGCCCAGGGCGGCGTCGGTGCTGTACTGCCCGCTCAGGCCATTGCTGCGTTTGCCGCGGGTCAGGCTCGAATCAAAGGCCAATACCAGGCCCGCCTGTTCGGCGAGGCTGTTGAGGGCCTGGCTCAGGTCACCGGCGGGAATGGAAAACGCGGCACTTTCAGCCGCGAAGGATGCTTGAACGGTCAGCAGGGGTACGGCGGCAAAAGCCATCGCCACTGAAAGGGCCAGTGGCGGTAAGGGACGAGCAAGGCGCGACATGAGAAGTCCTGGGAAATGGGGGTTCTATTAGTCATGACGGCCATGTCGGAAAATCGGGCATGAATGAGAGCAGTTTTTATTCAGACGTTTTACAGCGGCTTGATCACCACCACCAAATCGGTGAAGTACTCGACCTTGATCGGCAGGTTATCTGCCAGTGACGCCAGGGCCGCGCCGGTGTCGTCGAGCTTGAATACTCCCGACACGCGCATCCCTTGCAGCGCCTGCGGGTCAAAGCGCACCAGGCCGTGACGGTAACCGGCGAGGGTTTGCAGCACCTCGCTCAGGGGTTGGTCGTCGACCTTGAGCAGGCCACGGGTCCAGGCGTCCGGGTCGGCATTGCCAATGGGTTGCGGGTTGCTGGCGTGTCCGTCCTTGAGTGTGGACTTCTGCCCTGCCGGCACTTTCACGTCCCCTGCGCGGGTGCCTTTGACGGCCACGGTGGACTCGATCACGGTGACAACGGTCGCGCCGTCCTCGGCCTTGCGCACCAGGAAACGCGTGCCCAACGCCGTGGCCGTGCCCTGGTCGGTGTGCACCACGAACGGCCGTTGCGCGTCCTTGGCCACCTCGACCCACATCTCGCCCTGCAACAGTTCGATCACCCGTTGGTGGCCGTCGAACTTCACGTCCAGCGCCGAGTTGCTGTTGAGCTGCACCTGGCTGCCGTCGGCCAGTGCCACCTGACGCCGTTCGCCAACGCTGGTGCGTTGGTCGGCCATCCACACCGGCAGCCGCTCAATCCCGGCCCAGCCGCACAGCAACACAGCCAACAGCGCGACGGCCTGGGTGCCACGGGCGGCAAACCTTGGTTTTTGCGGGGCAAACGCGCGGTTCAGGGCAAGGCGCGCCGGGGCGGCGGGTAATTCGTCGAGGCTGCCCCATAGGCTGCGCATCCGTTCGATGGCGACGGCATGCCGTGGGTCGGCCTGGCACCAGGCATCGAATGCGGCACGGTCGGCTTCGGTCACGTGATCGTCGTGCAACAACGTCAGCCAACGGGCGGCTTCACTGATGATCTGCTCGGCACTCACGACAGCGGGTCCGCCCCGTGCAGGGTGTGATAGCAGTGCACCAGTGCGCTGGAGATGTAGTTCTTCACGGTGCTGGGTGACACCTGAAGTTGTGCGGCGATTTCGCTGTAGGTCAGCCCGTCGAGGCGGCTGAGCAGGAAGGCTTCGCGGGCCTTGGCGGGCAAGCCGGTGAGCATGTCGGCAATCCGCTCCAGGGCCTGGAGTGCCACATGAATGGCCGCCGGATCCGGCATACCGGCGTCTTCGCCCTGAATCACCAGGGCTTCCATGTAGGCCTTCTCGATCCGCCGCCGACGCGCACCATCAATCATCAAGCGCCCCGCCGTCGTCGCCAGGAAGGCCCGGGGTTCCTTGATGGTGTGGGGTTCGGCCAGCAGCAGGATGCGGATAAACGCGTCGTGGGCCAGGTCGGCGGCATGTTGTGAGCAGCCGAGTTTCTTGCGCAGCCAACCGTGCAACCAGGAATGGTGGTCGCTGTAGAGGGCGGTGAGGGTCTGCTGGCGACGGGCTGTATCAGCCTTGGCTACAGGAAAGTCATGCATGCGCAAAAATTTCTCAAACAAGAAAGATTACCAATTGCGCAAACGATGACAGTAAAACGGAGGGGGAGCAAGGGGCTCGCCGATCGAAGCCGTGACGGTGATGGGGGGTTAACGGGATGCAGGTAGAGGGCAACGACCTTTTAACTGAAGCATTAACACTGCACTTAGTTAGATACAGCAAAAGTCGACAGGCACTGGCGTACCTGCCAACTTAATGGACGCATGACAATTAATGACGAACGTCTAGAGTGCGACGGTTACTTGCAACCCATCCTCTGCGGAAGTTGCCCTTGCTTCGACTTAAGTGCAGTTTGTACCGCTTGGGGCAACTCACTCCAGAATGTCAGCCCCGAACGCTGTTCAATCTGTTCGACTGTCGCACGATAGTCACAGAAGTTCGCACCCTTGGGGGTTTCCTGATTCAGGATGAACGAGGCATAAAGTCCGTCTTGGGGCGACTTGCCCACGGAAACAATCTTCCAGTAGCCGCTGGGAATCGTGTGGACCTTGTTGGTCCCCGGCAAGGTGCCGATGAATTTCTCATACAGCGGGCCAGTCATCACGTACACCTCATCCACTGCCGCGTCCTGGCTCAGGTTGCGCTCCTGATCCTCCAGGCGTGCCCAAGGGCCCTGGTTCAAATCGGACTTTTGCGGGGTGATGTTGGACAGGTAATTGAGGGTTTGCCAATCGGAGACGCCCGCCATCGACGCCAGGTTTGCCTGGTGCCCACGGTCGACCTTGAGCGCCACGTTGGCACCGTTATAGTCAACAGGGTCAAGGGTTTCACCCGCCGGAATCGCCGGGTCCGTCTGCCAGTTACGCGGGCGCCCGCTGGCCGGCGTGGACTTGGTGATCCGGTAAGCCACCCAGTTGGCGAACTTGGTCGACGCATTGTTATTGAGGCTGTAGGCCTGGCGATTCAACGTCAGCGGCCCACCGCCCGAAGGGCAGCCCTGGGAACAATTATCGACCGTGACGGCCTGCTCGAGCGGCGCCTGGATGGCGCGCTCCGGTGCCTGTGAAGGCGGGGTGCTGATACAGCCCGCCATCAGCGGCACCCACAACAACGCGACGTATTTGAACAATGCTTTCCTTTGCATGGTAATACTCCATTTACAGCAGATTAATTAAGTTTAAGGCGATAAAACAGGCGCAACGGGTCCCGACAGTGCAAAAGCCACTTCGTGATGAGATGACTACGCTATCAAGTTGATTGCTGACAGTTGGATAACTGTATTTGCGCGTAACGCGACATTCCATGTGCGTACACGCTTAAGTACCCACGCCAGTGGCGCAAGTAACTAACTGCTCATGAAAAATCATCTTTCGGTTGAGCAGGCTTTATCTTATACACGTAATTGTTACAAAAAAACCAGCGTTAAAATCAAAAAAATCAGCCCGTAAACCCGATCCAATGTGGGAGCCGGGCTTGCCCGCGATGCACGCGACTCGGTGTTTCAGTTACACCGAGGTGATGCCATCGCAGGCAAGCCAGCTCCCACAGTTGATCTTTGCTTGGCTGATTAACGCCAGCTCCAGGAAACCCCGGTGTACACGCCCATGCCATCTCCCGGCGTGGACCGCGCTACGTCCAGCCCCTTGTCGTCATAACCCGGCGTGACGGTATTGGCGTAGCGCTGGTTGGTCAGGTTGCGCAGGTCGACCCAGGCTTGCCAGTCGTGCTTCGGCGCGTCATACCCGACCGTCGCGCCAAGCAGCGTGTAGGCCGCCGCGTAGTAGGAATTGGCGTAGTCCACTGCCACCCGCGATGAGTGCTCGCCATTGAGGCTGGTGTAGAAACCGCTGGGATGGCTGTAGCGCAATTGCGCCTGATAATAGTGCTTGGGGATGCCCGGCAAGGTGTTGTCGCCGAAGCGGTCGTCGTTGCGGTAGTGGAAGTCGCTGTAGGTGTAGGCCTGGCGCAAGGCAAGCTGGCCGGTGCGGCCGCCATCCCACAGTGGGCTGATCAGGCTCAGTTCCACGCCTTGGTGCACCGTGGGGCTGGCATTGGATTCGGCGATGATTGCCGAGGTGGTGGAGGTCGCAGCTTGGGTTTCGACGCTGAGCAGTTCGTGGCGTACTTCGGAACGGTACAGCGCCAGGTCCCACTGGCCGAACCATTCTTCACCGCGCCCGCCGACTTCCAGGGTGGTTGCGGTCTGGTTTTTCAGCTTCACGCCTTCGCGTTGCAACCCACTCGCCGGGCCGCTGTTGGCCGGGAAATACTTGTTGGAACCCCAGATCATCGACCACGCATGAGGCGGCTCAACCGAGCGGCTCAGGTTGCCGTACACCTGCAGCTGCGGGCTGAAGTCATAGCGCAGGCCAACCCGTGGCGCGTAATCCCAATCGTGCTGGCTGACGGGTGTGTGGGTTTCTGGATAGCTGACTTCGGTTGCACGGCGGGTGTAGATCGCCGCCAGCCCGGTGGTCAGCCAAAGGTCCGGTACCAGCTCCAGGTCGTTGCCAACATGCAGCACGCTGTCGGAACCCAGGTAGCTGTAGTCGCGGGTCTTGGTGCCGGGCGCGTAGCCCGCCGTATTGCCCGTCGGGATCCGCACGAATTCCGAGCCGCCGTTATTTGGCATTGCCTGAGTCGTGCGCAAACCGATGGTGGTCTTGCTGTCGCGCCCGAACAGCGTGTCCTGGCGGATGTAATTCACGGTGCCACTGACGTCGGTGTAGGCGACCTTCAGGCGGTTGGTGCCCTCGCGCAAGTCCATCGGATAGTCGTGATACGCCAGCCCGACCTCGACCCGGGCGTTGTCGTCCAGGTGCAGGGTGGTTTTGTTGGCGATCCAGGTCGAGCCCGGTTGCAGGCGTTTGGAGTCCCGCGTCACGTTGAGGGTGGCAGCGGCGCGTGGGTCGTGGCTGATCTGGTCGCGGGTCAGCTTGCCCGGGGAATCGTTGTCGGTTTCGCGGTAGCGAAAGTAGAAGCGGGTTTCCAGGTCGGGGTTGAAGCGGTAGCCGAAGTTGGCCGCCATGCCCTTGCCGCTGCCGGCGCTGTGGTTCTGGAAACCGTCGTAGTGCGAATCGGTGAGGCTGATGTAGTAGTCGGCATCCCCCAGCACCTGCCCCGAGCTGATTTCCCGTTGGGCGTAGCCATGGCTGCCGGCTTCGTAGCGCACTTGCAGCTTGGGGGCCTCGTAGCCGGTGTGGGTGACGTAGTTGACCGCACCGCCCAGGGCCAATGCGCCCTGGTCAAAACCATTGGCGCCGCGCAGCACTTCAACGCGGCTGAGCCACAACGGGTCCTTGAGTTCGTAGGGCGTGCCGCCCGGGCCGGTCAGCGGCAGGCCGTCGAAGGTTTCGTACAGGCCGGACGCGTGGGCGCCGGGGCCCCGGTTGAGGCCCGAACCACGAATGGAAAGCTTCACCCCTTCGTTGTTCGCGGCCTTGGCGTACACGCCGGCCTGGTACTTGAACACGTCCTCGTTGGTGCTGACCCGTCCCTGGTCGACGCTGCCCATGTCGATGTAGTTGGTGGCGCCGGGCACGCTCTTGAGCTGGACCTGGGCCAGTTCATCGGCGCTGAGTTCGGCGCTGCTGACTTCGACGGGAGCCAGTTGCAGCGTGTCATCAGCCTGAGTGACAGGGCTGAAGCTCAGGGCGGCGCCAAAGCCCAGCAAGGGCCAGGCTTTTCGGGCGGGGAACGGAAACGCGGGGGGCATGGGGGTAAATCCTTGGAATTCGTTTTTGCGGCGAACTTGGCCCAATGGGAAGCCTGTGAAGCCCGACGGGTCACCACTGATGGACGTACAGGCGCCATTCGGCGTTAAGTCCAAAATCGAATTACCAAATGCAAACTCAGTATTTATGGAAATAAGCGCCACGGATTACTGTAGGGCCATTGAGTCCCCAGAGATTTACGTCATGCAAACATCCGCCACCGTCATCGATTTCACCCTCCACCGCAAACGCCGCCAGGCTCGCGCAGCGGCTGAACTGATGTGGGCGATGTACGCGGCGCGGGCCGGGGTCGCGGTGTTTACCGCACACGTCACCACGTCCAGCGATACCCGCCGGGCGTGAGGTCATGAATTTCCTGCACGCGCTTCCCGAAGTGCCCGACCTCCCCTCCAAACCCAAGGATTGCAACAGCGGCGACGATGACGCCATCGGCCAGTGCGTCGCGCAGAACCTGCAACGCCTGCGCAGTAAACGCTACCTGTCACTGGATGCCCTGGCGCGCAACTGCGGGGTAAGCCGGGCGATGCTGGCGCAGATCGAGTCCGGGCGCAGCGTGCCGTCGATCAAGGTGCTGTGCAAGATTGCCAAGGGCTTGAAAGTCTCTGTGGCCGCCTTCCTGGAAAACCGTGCGTTCGAAGGGGTTGAACTGCTGCCGGCACAACAGAGCAAACGCTTGGTGAGTGCCGACGGCAGCTTCATCAGCCGGGCGCTGTTTCCCTACGATATGGCGCGCCAGTCGGAGTTCTACGAGATCCGCTTGAAGGCACTCGGCGAAGAGATTTCAGAAGGTCACGGGCCAGGCATCCAGGAAAACCTGGTGGTGGCCCAGGGCGTTCTGGAAGTCAGCGTCAACGACGAACGCTACCTGCTGTCCACTGGTGACTCGATCCTGTTCTACGCCGACCAGCCCCACCGCTACCGCAACCCGGCCGACAGTGAGGCGGTGGCGTTCCTGGTAATCACCTACCCGGAACGCCTGGACTGAAACGCAAAAAGCCCCGGCACTCGCCGGGGCTTTTTGATGTCACGCCAAACGAATCAGCAGGTGCAGCACATCATCGGCATGCCGTTGCAGCTCATCATCATCGGCATGGCGCAGTCGTTCATCATCTTCATCATCAGCATGCAGCAGTTGTTCATCATGTCCATGCTCATGCCAGGCATCGGCATCATGGTGCAGGTCATGCAGTCGGCTTCCATCTTGCATTCCATGACGCACTTCATCATCGGCATGGGCATGCCCATCGGCATCATCATCGGCATGTTCAGGGTGGACATGCTGTTCATCATCGCCATGCCGTCCTTCGACATGCACATCATCGACATGTTGGCGCACTGCATCATCATCGGCATGCCGCAGTTCATCATCATCGCCATCATTTCGGCGTTGTTCTTGAACATCGCCATGTCCATGCCGGCGGCCGGCTTCATGGTGCACATCATGGCCTCGTCGGTCATCGTGCAGGTCATGGTGGCCATCATCATCGGCATGCCCATCATCGGCATCATTGGCATCGCGTTGTTCATTGGCATCTGCATGGCGTTCATCATGTTCGAAACTCCGTAATCGACAGGAAATGAGTAAGTTCTGGGGCCGATTCTAGAGATGCGCCGCAACGGCGCAAGGCGTTGGCCCAGCAGCAGAAATGGACGTTGCATAGGGGTTTATCGGAGCGAGACAGCCGATAATTCCGCGATGACAGATTTAGTCACGCGATCACGCCGACCCGCTCCGTTATCAGGGCCGAACCGGCGTGATGGATATGCGATTGGGGAATGGCCTCCAATCATAAGGAAATAAACGATCTAACCAGCGTGAAAATACCGGTTTACCGGACGCGGCAGCCCGAGGTTTTCCCGCAGGGTAGAGCCTTCGTACTCCCGCCGGAAGATCCCGCGCCCCTGTAACTCGGGCACCACCTTGGCGACAAAATCATCAAGCCCACCCGGCAGCCACGGGAACATGATGTTGAAGCCATCGCTGCCCTCTTCTTCCAGCCACTGCTGCATCTCGTCGGCAATGCTGCGGGCCGTGCCGACAAACGACAAGCCGGCATACCCGCCGAGGCGTTGGGCCAACTGGCGCACCGTCAACTGCTCGCGATCAGCCAGCGCCAGCACCCGCTCGCGAGCGCTTTGGCTGGCGTTGGTTTGGGGAATCGCCGGGAGGTATTGGTCGGGATCAAACTTCGTCGCGTCTGTACCCAGCGCTATGGACAGCGAGGCCATCGCGCTTTCGTAATGCACCAGGCTGTCGAGGTGTGCACGAATCCGCCGCGCGTCTTCCAGCGTATCGCCGACCACCACAAACGCCCCGGGCAGAATCTTCAGGTGGTCGGGATGCCGACCGACCGCCAGCATCCGGCGCTTGATATCCCCATAGAACTTGCGCCCTTCTTCCAGGGTGCCCGGCGCGACAAAAATCACCTCGGCGGTTTCCGCCGCCAGCTGACGCCCGGGTTCCGAGGCACCGGCCTGCACGATCACCGGCCAGCCCTGCACCGGCCGCGCAATGTGCAGCGGGCCGCGCACGTTGAGGTAGCGACCGTGATGGTTGAGGGTGTGCAGCTTATCCGGATCGAAGTACACGCCGCTGTCAGCATCGCGAATGAAGGCATCATCGGCCCAACTGTCCCAGAGCCCGGTCACCACATCGTAGAACTCCCGCGCACGGGCGTAGCGCTCGTCGTGATCGTAGGCCTGTTCCAGGCCGAAATTCTGCGCGGCATCCGGGTTGGCGGTGGTGACGATATTCCAGCCCGCGCGGCCGTTGCTCAGGTGATCCAGCGACGCGAAGCGACGGGCGATGTGGAACGGTTCGTCGTAGGTGGTCGAGGCCGTGGCCACCAGGCCGATGTGCTCGGTGGCTTGACTGAGGGCCGACAACAAGGTGAACGGTTCGAACGACGTGGCGGTATGGCTGCGCTTCAACGCGTCGATGGGCATGTTGAGCAAGGCCAGGTGGTCGGCCATGAAGAAGGCATCGAAACGCGCCTTCTCCAGGGTTTGGGCAAAAGCCTTGAGGTGCGTGAAGTTGAAGTTGGCGTCACGGTAAGCGCCGGGATAGCGCCAGGCGCCGGTGTGAATGCTGACCGGGCGCATGAACGCGCCCAGTTTCAGTTGGCGTGGAGTGGTCATGGAAAGCCCCTGATCGAGAGGGGCTCAGCATCGGATGCGCGAACGGCGTCTGTCTAATAACGAAAGGATCTGGCTTATGCCTGCGCGGACTGGCTGTTGTAGTCCGCCAAAAACGCGTCGGAGGCGATATGGTCTGCCATGGCCCGCAACTGCGCGGCCGAATCATGCCCCAGCACCTCCTCCACCCGGTTGTTGGCAGACGCCCAGAACACCAGGGCCTCATTGAACAGCGCTTCGCCCTTGGGCGTGAGCACACAGCGCTTGGTGCGCTTGTCCAAGGCATCCGGACGCAGCTCGACGATCCCGTCACGCACCAGCGGCTTCATGGCATGGGTCAGCGCCGACATCAGGATCGCCAGGCGTCCGGCCAGCTCCTGCAACGTCGGGCCCGCCTGCTCGTCGACCGCCGCCAATCGGGCGATTTCACCCAGCAAGCCGACCTGTGTGGCCTTCAGGCCGATCGGCGCCAGCGCTTCGTCATACAGCTGCCCCAGCCGCCTGGCGGCGCGGCGCAGTGCGTTGTTGGTGCACGCCACGTCCCCCAGCAGACTCAAAAGGTCGGCGCGAGCATCAGGCTTGTCAGTCTTCTCAGTTGGCATTTTCAGCTCCTCTCTGCCCCTAGAATGATTGAGTACTAAACCATTGACAAGGACAAACACCCAGCCTATAACTTGAGCCCTCAACAATATTGGTTGAGTACTCATCTATTGGAGCCGTTCATGTCGACCCCCGCTTCCACAAAAATTGCCCTCATCACTGGCGCGTCTTCCGGTATTGGCGCTGTGTATGCCGACCGATTGGCGGCTCGCGGCTACGATTTGATCCTGGTCGCCCGTCGCGAAGACCGCCTCAAAGCCCTGGCGGCGAAGATCACTCAAGCCCACGGGCGCCAGGTCCAGACCGTCGGCGCCGACCTGGTCAACCCCGCCGACCTCGCCCGTGTCGAAAGCCTGCTCGCCAGCAACCCGGCAATCCACGTGCTGGTGAATAACGCCGGCCTGGCCCGCCTGCACCCGCTGGCTCAATCCTCGGTCGAAGATTCCATGACCCAGATCGCCCTGAACATCACCGCCCTCACCCGCCTGACCCACGCGGCGCTGCCGGGCATGCTCGTGCGCAATGAAGGTGTGATCATCAACGTGGCGTCAGTGTTGAGCGTGCATTCGCTGCCGGTCAGTTCCGTGTACAGCGGCACCAAAAGCTATGTCCTGGCGTTCAGCCGTGGCCTGCAAGCGGAACTGGCGGAAACCGGGGTGAAGGTGCAGATTGTGTTGCCGGGGTCTACCGCTACCGAGATCTGGGACGCCTCGGGCATTCCGCTTTCGGCCCTGCAACAGGAGTCGGTCATGACCACAGAAAACCTGGTGGACGCGGCACTGGCCGGGCTGGATCAGGGCGAGACGATCACCTGGCCGTCGGTGGCCGATGGTTCGCTGTGGGATGCCTATGACGCGGCGCGTGGTGCGTTGTTTGCGGCAACGCAGACGGGTAAGCCGGCGCCCCGGTACGGGATTGTCTGAGGCGTCAACCGGTCTTATTGAATACCGATGGAAAAACGCCGCACAGTCTGCTCCTCACGGGGCAGGCTGATGTCGCCTTCGTAGGTGCACTCGCGGCCGGTGCAGCTGTTTTCCACGGTCACGGGCGCAACGCTTTTGACCGGGAAGCGCGGCTTGGGCTCAGCCTGCGGCGTGAGGGGGACAGCGCTGAGGATCGGTGCCTCGTAGGTCAGGTCCAGGTTGGACGCGTGGGCCGGGGTGGCCAGAACGGCAAGCAGTGCGCTCGCCATGACAGTCCTTGTAAACAACATCGAAATCTTTCCGGGCAGCAAAAAATGAAGGGCCAATGATAAACCCTTGAGCCACCGGGTTGAAGTCAGCGTACCTGGACCGCCGGTTCCAGCACCAATACGTTGGAGGGGCCCGCACGGAATGTCGGGTTGTGCTTGGCGGCTTCCAGCATGTGAGGAGCTGCGTGGTGATCCTTGAGCGCCGCCTTTGAAGCCCACGTCTCGATCAACACGAAACTGTCGCTGTTACCCTCAACCGGATGCAGGTCGTACTGGATGCAACCCGCTTCAGCCCGCACCAGCGGCGCCAGTCTGGCAAACGCGGCCAACTGGTCCGCCCCCCGCCCAGGCTGGGTATTAATGATGACGACAAGCCGCACTTCATCGGACATAAACCGCACCGTTATCGATAAGGAAATTGAGGGGCCACAGTAAGGGATGCCATGCTCTGGCGCTATGAAAAATCTATCAGTAAGCTACTTTCACTGAATGGATTGAGTCAGCACTCAACCCCTCCCCCTTTTCTGCACCCGGCGATAACCACGTGATCGAAGTAACCGAAGTTTCCATTGCCCAGTTGCGCGCTGCGCTCGAGTCCGGCCAGACCACGGCAGTTGAGTTGGTAGAGGCCTACCTCGCCAGGATCGACGCCTACGACGCGCCCAACACCGCCACTGCCCTCAACGCCGTGGTGGTGCGCAACCCTCAGGCACTGGAGGAAGCGCGCGCTTGCGATGCACGTCGGGCCAGCGGCAACACTCTGGGCCCGCTCGACGGCATTCCCTATACCGCCAAAGACAGCTACCTGGTCAAAGGCCTCACCGCCGCCTCCGGCAGCCCGGCTTTCGCGAACCTGGTTGCCTACCGCGACGCGTTCACCATTGAGCGGCTGCGCGCCGCCGGCGCCATTTGCCTGGGCAAGACCAACATGCCGCCCATGGCCAACGGCGGCATGCAGCGCGGTGTGTATGGCCGGGCCGAGAGCCCGTACAACGCCGACTACCTGACCGCGCCGTTCGCCTCGGGCTCCTCCAACGGCGCCGGCACGGCCACTGCGGCGAGCTTCGCGGCATTTGGCCTGGCGGAAGAGACCTGGTCCAGCGGGCGCGGCCCGGCGTCCAACAATGGCCTGTGTGCCTACACCCCGTCCCGTGGCGTGATCTCGGTACGCGGCAACTGGCCGCTGACCCCGACCATGGACGTGGTCGTGCCCTACGCCCGCACCATGGCCGACCTGCTTGAAGTACTCGACGTCGTGGTCGCAGAAGACCCCGACACACGCGGCGACCTGTGGCGGATGCAACCCTGGGTGCCGATCCCCAGCGTCGCTTCGGTTCGCCCCGAATCCTACGGCGCCCTGGCCGCGACCGGCGATGCACTCGCCGGCAAACGCTTCGGTGTACCACGCATGTACATCAATGCCGACCCCGAGGCCGGCACCAGCGACGCCCCGGGAATCGGCGGCCCCACTGGCCAGCGCATCAACACCCGGGCCTCGGTGATAGACCTCTGGGAAGCCGCGCGCAAGGCACTCGAAGCGGCCGGTGCAGAAGTGGTCGAGGTGGATTTCCCGCTGGTTTCCAATTGCGAAGGCGATCGCCCGGGCGCACCGAAAGTGTCTACCCGAGGCCTGGTGTCGAAAGAATTCCTCCACGACGAATTGTGGGAACTGTCGGCCTGGGCGTTCGATGATTTCCTGCGCGCCAACAACGACCCTGCGTTGAACCGCCTGGCCGATGTCGACGGCCCGAACATCTTCCCCCACGACCCCGGCACCCTGCCCAACCGCGAAGACGACCTGGCCGCGGGCATGGACGAATACGTGCGCATGGCCGAGCGCGGCATCACGCCGTGGGACAAGATCAGCACTGTGCCCGACGGCCTGCGTGGCCTGGAACAAACTCGGCGCATCGACCTTGAAGACTGGATGGATAAGCTGGGGCTGGATGCGGTGATTTTCCCGACCGTCGCCGACGTAGGCCCGGCGGATGCGGATGTGAATCCCGCGTCGGCGGATATCGCGTGGAGCAACGGTGTATGGGTGGCCAACGGTAACCTCGCCATCCGCCATTTGGGCGTGCCGACAGTGACGGTGCCCATGGGTGTCATGGCGGACATCGGCATGCCGGTGGGGCTGACCTTTGCCGGGCGGGCTTATGACGACTCGGCGTTGCTGCGATTGGCGTCGGCGTATGAGGCGACGGGGAGCAAGCGCCGGGTGCCGCCGCGTACGCCGGTGCTGGTGGCTCGTCAGGCCTGATCGGTTTCGCTGCTGATTTTGCGCATCAACCGATCGGCTTCCGACCCGGGTTCAAATCGAAAGCCGTTCATCTCGTCGAGGAGCAGGCAGTCGCTGATGGCCTCCCACAGCTGCGCCTGGGTCGGCTTGTTGCGCAGCAGAATGTACGAGAGCAAAAGTCGCTCGATGGGAACGCCTCGATTGGAGGCGGTTTCAATGATTGCCAGCAGGATAAAGCGCAGTCGAACTTCCCGCTCCGTGGGCCATACCGTTTTTCGCTTACCCAATGCCGGGCCTCAGTGTCAGGAAAAGCGTGAGGCTATGGCCGCGAGGGGTAGTGTTTCAAGCGCTGCATGGGAAGAAAGCCCTGCTCCTACGGAAAACAGGGAAAGGACCTACGCCCCCCCCAGTGATCAACAGCCTTTTACCCGCGCTTACCCATCAACGGATCACTGATACTGTGCGCCCCCGTCTCGATCCGCCCCGCCACTCGCCGCCCCCAGCCATGCTCGTCACGTAGCTTGAAATCATACCAGCCCCCATTCGGCTGGCAGGAGAACGTCCGTTGCACGGTACTGCCGCCCGCAATCTCAAGCAGCCAAGGCCCTTGTTTGGTGTAAGGGCAACGCTCGATGGTCACCGAGGCAGCATGCTTGCCGGGGTTGGCCAGGGTCAGCAACAAGCTGTCGCCGTGATACGCCAGGGATAACTCGGGCTCGCGACGCTGCAGGTGCCCCTTGAACGACCTGTGGAACCCATTCGGCCCCAACAGCCAGAGCTTGTAGGCCCCCGCGACTTGCCAGGTGTCGCTGAGGTGTTTGCCCGCTTCCACCGTGTAGCGGCGCGGGACCTCGTCCAGGTGCAAGCGATCGTAGACATGGAAGACCGCGCCTTGTTCGCCATTGTTGAAGAAGTCCAGGCTCACTGAGCTGGCGCGACGATCAACCGAGCTTTCGACGTTCAACTGGTACGGCAGCGCTCGGGATGGCCGCGCCATTCGCGCCTGGAACGGTGCCTGTTGCTGGCCCACGGTTGGCAGGGCGACCTGGGGCAGTTGCTCCTGACGTTGACGCAGGGAGTCGGCGGCCTGGCGGCTGATGGTGTGCAGCGGTGGCAAGGTCTCGGTGTTTGGGTTGACGAAGTTGAAGGCGGAGGTGAGGTCACCGCAGACGGCACGGCGCCAGGCGCTGATATTGGGTTCGCGTACGTGGAAGCGCTTTTCCAGAAATTGCAGCACCGAGGTGTGATCAAACGCCTGGGAGTTGACCCAACCACCACGGCTCCACGGCGACAGCACCAGCATCGGCACCCGCGGGCCGGGCCCGTACACGCCGCCGTCGGGCGCGGGTTGCTGGCTAGAACCGGGTGGCGCCGGGTGGGTGAAGATCTCGCTGTCGAACTTCACTGTGGACTTGCCGGCAAAGCTGCCGTCCAGGCGTTTGGAGGGGGCCGATGGCGACGGCACGTGGTCGAAGAAGCCGTCGTTTTCATCGTAGTTGACCAGCAGTACCGTCTTGCTCCAAACGTCCGGGTTGGCGGTCAGCGCCTTGAGGATTTCCTGGGTGAACCAGCCACCCTGCACCGGGCTGGAAGGCCCTGGGTGTTCGGAGTAATCGGCCGGGGCCACCAGCCAACTGACCTGGGGCAGGCGCCCGTCGTTCACGTCTTTGCGAAAGCCCTGGATGATCGCCTCAAGGTCGCTGCCGCTGACCGCCGGCAGGGTGTTGCCATTGCCTTTGTACAACGGCACCCGGGCATTCAGTTGGTCGCTGTAGGGCACGAAGTCTTTAAAGTCTTTCGGTGGCACGGCGGGGTTGCCGGCCGCGACGCTGGCCGCGCGAAACTGACGAAACCCGGCCAAGGGGTTGTCGCCAAAGTTATCCGGCAAGTACTGGTAAACCTTCCAGCTCACGCCCGCTTCTTCCAGGCGCTCGGGATAGGTTTTCCAGGTGTAGCCCACGCTCACGGCACCGGGGCCGTCCCATTCGTTGACCACCGCCGCCACATTCGCGCCGGTGGGGCCGTTGGTGCCGGTCCAGTGGAACAGCCGATTGGGATTGGTGCCGGCGTGCACCGAACAATGGTAGGCATCGCACACGGTAAAGGTGTTGGCCAGGGCGAACTGGAACGGCACTTCCTGCTCGCGGTAGTAGCCCATCGAGGTGGGCGTCTTGTACGTTGGCCAGGCATTCATCCGGCCACTGCCCCACGCGGCGTGCTCATCGACCCAGGAGTGGGGCGTACCACTGACCCGCTGCGCGTTGCCACGGGAACTGTCCAGGTGATAGGGCAAAATCCGCCGCCCGACGCCCTGCTGCTCCCACACCCGATGCCCACCCTGCAGTGGAATGGTGAAGCGGTCACTGAACCCGCGCACGCCGGGCAAGGTGCCGAAGTAATGATCGAATGAGCGGTTTTCCTGCATCAGGATCACCACATGTTCGACGTCCATGAGGGTGCCGGTGCGGTTGTTGGCGGGGATCGCCAGGGCCTGGCGAATGGAGTCGGGCAACAGGGTGTAGGCGGATCCGATGGCAGCTGCCTGCAGCAGCTTTCTGCGCGTAAGAGTCGGCATAAGACGATTCAATCCCTTGAGGTTCTGGAGCGAGGCTCAGGACAAAATAGGCACTCAAGGCGACAAAGAAATGACATCGCGCGAATCGCGTTCGAGCTGCCCCACCTGATACTCCCTCGGCGTACACCCGAACTCGCGCTTGAACACCGTGTGCAGGTACTGCGCCGATTTGAACCCGCAGTCGTAGGCAATATCAGCAATGCCAGCCCCGGTCTTTTCCAGGCTCGCCACCGCCGCCGCGAGTTTGAAGCGCAGGATTTCGTCGTGGACGCTGCGGTTCAGTTCGCTGCGAAAATGCGCTTCCAGGGACGACCGCGACACACCGACGTAGTTGGCGACCTGGGCGGTCTTGATGCCCTGGCAGGCGTACTGGCGAATGAAGTGCAGCGCCTGCATCACGTAGGGATGGCCGAGGGGTTGGTGCAGGCTTGAGGTCTGCACGTTGACCGCTTCCGGCGGCACCAGGATCTGGCTGCCCGCCGAGGGCATGCCGTGCAACATCTGATGCAGCAAGCGCGCGGCAGTGCGGCCCATTTTTTCGGTGCCCTGGATCACCGAGCTCAGCGGTACGCGGGTCAGGGTGCGGGTCAGCGGGTCGTTGTCGATGCCGATCAGTGCCACTTGCTCCGGCACCGGGATCCCGGCGGTGAGGCAGGCTTGCAGCAACTGCCGGGCACGGGCGTCGCTGACTGCAATGATGCCGATGGGCTTGGGCAGGCTGTGCAACCAGGCGATCTGCTGCTCCACCGCCGAGTCCCACAGCGGAGCACTGGTGCCCAGCCCGCGATACACCTCCACGGGCAGGCCATCGCGCTCCAGCAAACGGCGGAAAGCTTTTTCGCGCTCCTGGGCCCAGCGGTTGATATCGGCCTGCGGCAAGCTGAAACAGGCGAAACGCGTCAACCCGGCTTCGATCAGGTGTTCATACGCCAGCTTGATCAAGGCGAAATTGTCGGTGGCCACGTACGGAATATGCCGTGGGTAAGCCCGCTCATCTTCGTAGGACCCGCCCACCGCCACCACCGGCACATGCACACCCGCCAACGCCGGGCCCATCGCCGGGTCGTCGAAGTCGGCAATGATCCCGTCACCATGCCAACGCTCGATACCCTTGAGCCGGCAGACGAAATCCTCCTCCAGAAACAAATCCCACGACACCCGCGTGCTGCTCAGGTAGTTGCCGATCCCGGTGATGATGCCGCGGTCGTAGATCTTGTTGCCGTTGAACAGCAGGGCAATCCGGTGCACAGGCGGGACGGTTTTCACAGGGGCGGCTCCATGGGAGGTGTCGATCAACTATGCGCCCAAAACTACTCAAAATCGAACCCGGCTCTGGTGATTTTCATAATCGGTTGGCCGGGGGCCGTTGCTAGTATCGAGGCAAGGTTAACGTGCACTCATAACAACAAGGATCTGGCGATGCCCTACTTTCCCGCTGTCGATAAAATCCTTTACGAAGGCCCGCAAAGCGACTCCCCCCTGGCCTTCCGGCACTACGATGCAAACAAGCTGATCCTCGGCAAACCGATGCGCGAGCACCTGCGGATGGCCGCGTGTTATTGGCACAATTTCGTCTGGCCCGGCAGTGACATGTTCGGTTCCGGCACCTTCCAGCGGCCCTGGCAGCAACCGGGGGAAGCCATGCAAGTGGCACGCGGCAAGGCCGACGCAGCGTTCGAGTTTTTCTCCAAGCTGGGCATCGACTACTACAGCTTCCACGACACCGACGTCGCCCCCGAAGGCGCAAGCCTGGCGGAGTACCGCAACCACTTCGCACAAATGGTCGACGAACTCGAACGCCATCAGGAAGAGACCGGCATCCAGCTGCTGTGGGGCACGGCCAACTGCTTCAGCAACCCGCGCTTTGCCGCCGGTGCCGCGAGCAATCCCAACCCCGAGGTGTTTGCCTATGCGGCGGCCCAGGTGTTCAGCGCGATGAATGCCACCCACCGTCTCAAGGGTTCCAGCTATGTGCTGTGGGGCGGCCGCGAAGGCTACGAAACTCTGCTCAATACCGACCTCAAGCGCGAGCGCGAGCAACTCGGGCGCTTCATGCGCATGGTGGTCGAGCACAAATACAAGATCGGCTTCACCGGCGAGCTGTTTATCGAGCCCAAGCCACAGGAGCCGACCAAGCACCAGTACGACTACGACAGCGCCACCGTGTTTGGCTTCCTGCATCAGTTCGGCCTGGAGAAAGAGATCAAGGTCAACATCGAGGCCAACCACGCCACCCTCGCCGGCCACAGCTTTCACCATGAGATCGCCACCGCCGCGTCCCTGGGGATTTTCGGCAGTATCGACGCCAACCGCGGCGACCCCCAGAACGGCTGGGACACCGACCAGTTCCCCAACAGCGTCGAGGAACTGACCCTGGTCACCTACGAGGTACTCAAGGCCGGTGGTTTCAAAGGTGGCGGCTACAACTTCGACTCCAAGGTGCGCCGCCAAAGCCTCGATGAAGTGGACCTGTTCCATGGTCACGTGGCCGCCATGGACGTGCTGGCGCTGTCCCTGGAACGTGCAGCCGCCATGGTCCAGAACGATGCCCTCGAGCAGTTCAAGGCCCAGCGTTATGCCGGCTGGGACCAATCCTTCGGGCGCGCCGTACTCGGCGGGGACTTCAGCCTGGAGTCGCTGGCCGAGCATGCCTTCAGCCACCAACTCAACCCTCAAGCGGTAAGCGGCCGCCAGGAGATGCTCGAAGGCGTGGTGAATCGCTTTATCTATCCATGACCGCTACGCTCCAAGTCCAGAAGTGCGTCTAAACAACAATAAAAGGGACTCACCATCATGAAACACCTGAAAACCGTCTTGATCACCAGCGTTCTGGCACTGCTTTCCAATTCGGTCATGGCCGACGCGGCCCACCCGAAAATCGGCTTTTCCATCGACGACCTGCGCCTTGAACGCTGGGCCCGCGACCGTGACTACTTCACCGCCGCCGCCGAGCAGCTGGGGGCCAAGGTCTATGTGCAATCGGCAGACGCCAACGAACAGCGGCAGATCTCGCAGATTGAAAACCTGATCTCCCGAGGCGTCGACGTGATTGTGATCGTGCCATTCAATGCCACGGTGCTGAACAACGTGGTGGCCGAGGCCAAGAAAGCCGGGGTGAAAGTGCTGTCCTATGACCGGCTGATCCTGAATGCCGATATCGACGCCTACATCTCCTTCGATAACGAAAAGGTCGGCGAGATGCAGGCCCAGGGCGTGTTGAACGCGCAGCCTAAAGGCAATTACTTCCTGCTGGGCGGTGCGCCTACCGACAACAACGCGAAGATCCTGCGCCAGGGCCAGATGAAGGTGCTGCAACCTTCAATCGACAAGGGCGACATCAAGATTGTCGGCCAGCAATGGGTCAAGGAATGGAACCCCACCGAAGCCCTGAGCATTGTCGAAAACGCCCTGACCGCCAACAACAATAAAATCGACGGCATCGTCGCCTCCAACGACGCCACCGCCGGCGGCGCAATCCAGGCCCTGGCGGCACAAAAACTCGCGGGCAAGGTGCCGGTCTCGGGGCAAGACGCCGACCTCGCCGCGATCAAGCGCGTGATCGCCGGCACCCAGACCATGACCGTCTACAAACCCCTGAAGCTGCTGGCGTCCGAGGCGGCCAAGCTGTCGGTGCAACTGGTGCGCGACGAGAAACCGGCCTACAACTCGCAGTACGACAACGGCAGCAAACAGGTGTCGAGCATCCTGCTCAAGCCGACCGCATTGACCAAAGACAACGTCAACGTGCTGGAAGAAGACGGGTTCTACACCAAAGCGCAAATCGCCGGGCAGTAAGCGTACGGCTCACTGCAGGAGCGGCTTGAAGCCGCTCCTGCCTTTTCGCTGTGGAATGAGTGCCCGCCATGTCCGACTACCTGCTGGAAATGAACAACATCGTCAAAACCTTCGGTGGCGTCAAAGCCCTGAATGGCATCGACATCAAGGTAAAACCCGGGGAGTGCGTGGGGTTGTGCGGCGAGAACGGCGCCGGCAAATCGACCCTGATGAAGGTGTTGTCGGCGGTGTATCCCCATGGCACCTGGGACGGCGAAATCATCTGGGACGGCCAGCCGCTGCGCGCCCATTCCATCGCCGAAACCGAAGCCTGCGGCATCGTGATCATCCATCAGGAACTGACCCTGGTGCCCGACCTCTCGGTGGCCGAAAACATCTTCATGGGCCACGAGCTGACGCTGCCCGGCGGGCGCATGAACTACCCCGCCATGATGCACCGCGCCGAAGCCCTGATGCGCGAGCTGAAAGTGCCGGACATCAACGTCGCCCTGCCGGTGTCTCAGTACGGCGGCGGCTACCAGCAACTGGTGGAAATCGCCAAGGCCCTGAACAAGAAAGCGCGCCTGCTGATCCTCGACGAACCCTCCTCGGCGCTGACCCGTTCGGAAATCGAGGTGCTGCTGGACATCATCCGTGGGCTCAAGGCCAAGGGCGTCGCCTGCGTGTACATCTCCCACAAGCTCGATGAAGTCTCGGCCATCTGCGACACCATCGCGGTGATCCGCGACGGCAAACATATCGCGACCACGGCCATGGCCGACATGGACGTGTCGCGCATCATCACGCAGATGGTGGGCCGTGAGATGAGCAACCTCTACCCCACCGAACCCCATGCGGTCGGCGAGGTACTGTTCGAGGCGCGCCACATTACCTGCTACGACGTCGATAACCCAGGCCGCAAGCGCGTGGACGATGTCTCGTTCAGCCTGCGCCGTGGCGAAATCCTCGGCATCGCCGGGCTGGTGGGCGCGGGCCGTACGGAACTGGTGTCGGCGCTGTTCGGCAGTTACCCCGGGCGCTACGAAGGCGAGGTGTGGCTGGACGGCAAACCCATTGATACACGCACGCCGCTGAAGTCGATTCGCGCCGGGCTGTGCATGGTCCCGGAAGACCGCAAGCGCCAAGGCATCGTGCCGGACCTGGGGGTCGGGCAAAACATCACCCTGGCGGTGCTGGACAGTTTCTCGCACCTGACGCGCATCGATGCCGAGGCAGAACTGGGCAGCGTCGAGCAGGAAATCAAACGCATGCACCTGAAGACGGCGAACCCGTTCCTGCCGATCACCAGCCTGTCCGGCGGCAACCAGCAAAAAGCCGTATTGGCCAAGATGCTCCTGACCAAACCCCGGGTGCTGATCCTCGACGAACCCACCCGTGGCGTGGACGTGGGCGCCAAATATGAGATCTATAAATTGATGGGCGCACTGGCGGCCGAAGGCGTGTCGATCATCATGGTGTCGTCGGAGCTGGCCGAAGTGCTTGGGGTGTCCGACCGGGTGCTGGTAATCGGCGAGGGCCAACTGCGCGGGGACTTCATCAACCAGGGCCTGACCCAGGAACAGGTACTCGCCGCCGCCCTCAGCCAACCGAACGGGCATGACAATAATAATGATCGGAAGTCCGCGTAAATGAACCAGGTCAAACAGCTTTTTACCCGCTACAAAATGCTCGCCCTGTTGATCGCCGTGGTGCTGATCTGGGTGTTTTTCAGCTGGCAGACCGAAGGCGGTTTCCTGACCCCGCGCAACCTGTCGAACCTGCTGCGGCAGATGTCCATCACCGGCATCCTGGCCTGCGGCATGGTGCTGGTGATCATCAGCGGCGAGATCGACCTGTCGGTGGGCTCGATGCTCGGTTTGCTCGGCGGCGTCGCGGCGATCCTGGATGTGGTTTATCACATTCCGCTGCCGCTGAACCTGGCCATTGTCGCCCTCTGTGGCTTGTTGATTGGCCTGGGCAACGGCTACATGACCGCGTACCTGCGCATCCCCTCCTTCATCGTCGGCCTGGGTGGCATGTTGGCGTTTCGCGGGGTGCTGCTGGGCATTACCGGCGGCACCACGATTGCGCCGGTTTCACCACAACTGGTGTACATCGGCCAGGGCTATCTGCCGACGGTGGTGGGTGTGATCCTCGGCGTGTTGCTGTTCGGGCTGGCAATATTCCTGACCTGGCGCCAACGCCACAACCGCGCCCTGCACGGCTTGGCGCTGCCGTCGATGCTGCGGGACAGCGTGCGCGTGGTGTTGATCGGTTTCGTACTGGCGGGCTTCGTCTACACCCTCAACAGTTACGATGGGATTCCCGTACCGGTGCTACTTCTGCTGGTGCTGCTGGGGGTGTTCAGCTACGTCACCAGCCAGACCGTCTTTGGCCGGCGCATCTACTCGGTGGGCAGCAACATGGAAGCCACGCGCCTGTCGGGGATCAACGTGCAGGCGGTCAAGCTGTGGATCTTCGGGATCATGGGCGTGATGTGCGCCTTCGCCGGGCTGGTCAATACCGCGCGCCTGGCGGCGGGTTCACCCTCGGCGGGCAACATGGGGGAGTTGGACGCCATCGCGGCCTGCTTCATTGGCGGCACGTCGATGCGCGGCGGCTCGGGCACGGTGTACGGCGCCCTGCTCGGTGCGCTGGTGATCAGCAGCCTGGACAACGGCATGTCGATGCTGGATGTGGACAGCTACTGGCAGATGATCGTCAAGGGCAGCATCCTGGTGCTGGCGGTGTGGGTGGATGTGAGTACGCGGACTGGGCGGCGCTGAGAGTGCCAGCCGGTCACTGCGTCGGCAGGAAACTCATCAGCAGCAAGGAGCTCAGTGCGGCCAGGTCGCGCTGATCCCCAAGAGTGGGCAGCGGCTGGCGAGGTTCGATGGCCTGGCGAACTTGCCGGGGGCGGCAAACCGAATAATTTTTTCGACACATGCATCCACTTTGCTCCTTGGTACGTAGATTCAATACCCTCATCTGGAGGGCATACGAACCCAGGAGATACATCATGCATGCTTTCTACAAAAAAATGGCTGCCGTCGCCTGCTTCACGATCCTCTCCATCACCACCACCCTCAGCGTTGCCGCCGACACCGTGATGGTGGGCGGCGCGGCGATGTATCCGACAAAAACCATCGTCGAAAACGCCGTCAACTCCAAGGACCACACCACTCTGGTGGCGGCGGTCAAGGCAGCGGGTCTGGTTGATACCCTTAACAGCAAAGGCCCGTTCACCGTATTCGCACCGACCAACGAAGCCTTCGCCAAACTCCCCGCAGGCACCGTGGATACGCTGGTGAAACCTGAGCACAAAGCCGACCTGACGAAAATCCTGACCTATCACGTGGTGCCTGGTACCCATACCTCTGCCCAACTGATGGCCGATGCCAAGAAAAACGGCGGCATGGTGATGTTGAAAACCGTGCAGGGTGAATCCCTGACGATCAAGCTGCACGACGGCAAGCTGTGGGTGGTGGATGCCAAGGGTGGCAAGGCCGGCATCAGCATTGCGGATGTGATGCAGTCCAACGGCGTGATTCATGTGGTTGATTCGGTGCTGATGCCGTAATCGCCGCTCGATACCGAAAAGCCCGGCGCAGCGTGCGTCGGGCTTGTTCGGAGGCGTCAGTTGTCGGGGTGTTCACTCGCGACAGCATCAGCGGCATCCACGTCCGACATATCCTCCTCCAGAGGCGCGTCATCGTCCGGTGGTAGAGGCGCTTCAGGTTGATCGCGCCGAGGATCATGACCGGCTTCATTGTCTGTACCACGGGTTACGCCTTGCTGGGATAGGTTTCCAGGGGCCTTCTCGTCAATTTCCATGCTGGCTCTCCGTTCTGGCGCGCGGGATGTCCGTGCTTGAACATGAGAAACGATGCGGTGTCGCAAGTGCCGGGCGATGGACGAACGGCTTATCACGCGAAAGAACCGCGTACAGCTTGATGAAATGAGTGTATTGAAAGAATGCGTCCACTTGCGGCCGCACGCTGGCGCGGTGTATGAGCGGGTGGCACTGAACAACTTCTTTGGGGAGCACGGGTAAATGGCAGAACTGATGGAAATGCTCGACGGCCCAAGGACCGCACAACAGGAACTGTTCTACGACCTCGAAGATGCGATGGCTGTTATCGCCTGGTCGGTCAATGAGCTGGCCACTATCGCGGGGGTCGCCAAATCGCCCGACGAAGCTGTCGCCCTCATGAAGATGGGCGCCCTGCTCGCAGCTCAGCAGGAAAAGCTCAGCGGGTACGCGGATGAGGTGAAGGCCGGAAGGATTGTGCGGGGGGAGGATCAATAGCGGTCAATACGCTACGCCCCCAACAACCTTTCACATCCCTTTCACAGTTGAGCGCTTATGGTTACCCCAGCTCCTAAGTGAACACCTTTAAGCCCGCACTCCCCATCGCGGGCTTTTCTTTGCCTGGAATTCAGTAAAAGGGATATCAAAACATTCATCCAGTTTCATTTGTTGATGGCCTGGGCTGTCGCCTTAATGCTCCAACACGAACTCGTGCACAGGAGCAAAAAATAATGAAAAAACGTCAACCGTTACTTCAGCTCAATACCTTGGCAGTGGCGCTGGCATTTACCTTGCCGGCCATGAGCTACGCCAGCGATCAGTCCGACTCCAAGGGCTTTGTCGCCGACAGCAGTTTGAATATCCTCAACCGCAACGTCTTCTGGAACCAGAACGGCAGCGGCAACCACACCCGTGACTGGAGCCAGGCGCTGATGGCGACCTACAGCTCGGGGTTCACCCAAGGTACCGTTGGCATCGGCATTGATGCGTTTGCCGACCTGGCGTTGCGCATCGACGGGAACACCGACCGTGCCGGTGGCCCGACCATGCCATCCGACGCCAATGGCAATCCGGATCGAGGCTATGCGAAGGCCGGCGGAGACATCAAATTCCGTGTTTCCAACACCACGCTCAAGATCGGCGACTTGCAGCCCACGTCGCCGGTATTCGCCACCGCCGACAACTACCTGATGCCCCAGACCGCATCAGGCTTCCAGATCGACAGCCATGAAATCACCGGCCTGAACCTGGAGGCCGGCCATTACACCTCCGGCACCGGTAACACCACCACCTCGCGCAGCGGCGACATTCTGGCCAGCTATGCAGGCGTGGCTGCGTCGTCGGCCAGCTTCGCCGGGGGCAAGTACCAGTTCAGCAAGGAATTCACCGCGTCGCTGTACGGCGCGCACCTGGAAGACGTCTGGAACCAGTACTACGTCAACTTGAACCTTGTTCATCCACTGACCGATGACCAATCCGTCGCGCTGGACTTCAACCTCTATCGCACACTGGATGATGGCAGCGCCAAGGCCGGGACCATCGACACCACCGCCGCCTCGCTGGCGGCTGCCTACACCCTGGGCGCGCAGACCTTCACCCTGGCCGGACAGAAAGTTCATGGTGACGAGCCATTCGACTACGTCGGCTTTGGGGAGACCAATGCCGGTGTCGGTGCTGGCCGCTACGGCAACTCGATCAACCTCGCCGACTCGGTGCAGTACTCCGACTTCAACGGCCCGGGCGAGCGGTCCTGGCAGATGCGCTACGACCTGGACATGGGTGCCTTCGGCGCCCCGGGCCTGAGCTTCATGGCCCGTCATATTCGCGGTTCCGGCATCGACGGAACGCATACTCCCGGCAATTCGGCCTACACCGGGTTCTATGGTGCCAACGACCAGGAACACGAAACCGACGCCGAAGTGAAATACGTCGTACAGAGTGGCCCGGCCAAGAAACTGTCCTTCCGCCTGCGGGAAGCTTGGCACGATGGCGATGCGTCCACCGGGGGGCATCTGGTGCAGACGCGCCTGATTACCGAGTATCCGTTGAATATCTTCTAAACAGACGGGAGTGCCCGGTTGATGGATCGACCGGGTACTCTGCGTGGCCAGGTATTGTTCGGTAGGCGTTTTGATTCCACACGCACAAAAAAGGCGCTACCAAGAGCGCCTTTTTTGCTACCGCTGACTTATTGCAAACTAACCTGACGCAGTTCGGGTTCTTTCCCGCTGCCAATCGTGATGCGCTTGGGTTTGGCCTCTTCAGGAACCACGCGCAGCAAGTCGATGCTTAGCAGCCCGTTGTTCATCGAAGCACCGCGCACCTCAATGTGATCGGCCAGACGGAACGACAACCGAAATGCTCGTTGCGCGATGCCCTGGTGCAGATAGGTGACTTGTTTCTCGGTTTCGCGCTTGTCGCCAACGACTGTCAAAACGCCCTTCTCGACCTGAATATCCAGATCCGCTTCAGTAAGCCCAGCGACTGCAATGACAATGCGATATTCGTCATCACCGTGCTTTTCCACATTGTGAGGCGGATAAGTGTTCGGAGCCTCGCTGCGAAGCGCCGACTCAAACAGGTCATTGAAGCGATCGAAGCCCACGGATTGACGGAACAAAGGGGCCAACGAAAGGGTAGTAGCCATCTCAAAATCTCCTGATTAAATCCAAGTGATTAAGTGCGCGACCCGCATTCGGCGTCGCGTGATGAAAATTTATGTTCGCCGGAAAAATTTTCAAGAGGGCAGATAAAAATTTTTACGTTTGAGTGCCAGTCGGGGGCGACTGGCTCGGTTGGATAAACAGGCCGCCAGCCTACCTCGAGCGCCCTTCGTTACGATTTTGTTGTTTTCTTACGCCTTTCCCGGTTATTCGTTCGTATTGGTGGTGAATAAACCACACGACCAAGAGCAGGCCAGACAAACCAATAACGAACAACAACAGCTCTAGTGCGGGACCTTCGTGTGAAAACATTTTTCGTTCCTCATCCTGAAGTAGTGTGACCTGAAAATGGTCACCACCGAAATTGTTCGTAACAATTCATACATTCTCAGGGTAGTCGCCATAATCCCAGGTGGCAACCCTGAATGACTCTAAAACCCTTGATCTAGACACTTCTCTCGGCCAGGGCCCTTTGTGCACGGCGCTTGGGGATCACGGCCGTACTGGGCGAAAGACCGGGCTCGCGACTTGCGGTAGTCAGTCACACCACCCATCAAGAAGCTAAGCGCACAATTATTTAGCGCGCCTATTATCTTGATTCATTTTTTTGTATTCCTTAACCCACACACAACCACCAAGCTGCGATCGAGATCAAAGGCTTCCCTTGCACGCGATCAACAAATTGACGTAACGGGCTCCCTCCCCTGACACCTCGGCCCTCGGAGGCCTATATGAAATTAAGATCCATGAATATCGCACGCAGAGCCTTCATCTGTTTTGGTCTAATCACGCTTTTACTGATCAGCCTGGCAGGTTTTTCTTATCTACAAATCGGCCACTTACGCACTGCAGAGCAGGATATCGAGCAAAACTCCCTGCCCAGCATCCAGGTAATTGACGACATTCAAATTGCCCTTCTTCATGCCCGCCTGGAGAGCATCCGCATGCTCTCAAGTACCACCAAAGATGTGCATGATGCATCCCTGTCAAAAGTTGAAGAGGCCATACGGACACTTCAGTCAAAGACAGAGTTTTATCGTAAAAATTTGATATCTGGCGAGCAAGATCAAATTCAATTTGAAAAGGCAAGCCAAATGATGAACACCTATATTGAGGGGCTCAAAAAAGTACTGGCACTGGATTTATCTGATCATGAGCAAGCGGTGACGTTTGCTAATACGGAACAGGCGCAACGAGCAAGCGTCTATCAAGACCAACTGACAATCCTACGTGAGCAAAATGCAAGTCAGGCAGTTGTGTCTGGCCAGGAGGCGGCGGACGTATATGCCCATAGCGTAAACGTACTCATCGCCGTACTGGTTGTTGCATTTGCGCTCACCCTTCTCCTGGCTACTTTATTTACCAAGAGCATTGTGAGTCCTATCAGCTCATCTCTGAAATTGGCAGAGGATATAGCGGCAGGCGACCTTACCCATGACCTTGATGTCACTGGCTCAGATGAAGCATCGCGCTTAATGCACGCGCTCAATTTGATGCAGAAGAACCTCAGGAACACCATATTGGAAATCTCAGGAGCGTCAGCTCAGCTGAGTACTGCAGCCGTCGAAATGACCTCAATCACAGAAAGTGCTGATCGCACCTTACAACAGCAGAACAGCGAGATAGAGCAAGCTGCCACAGCGGTCACCGAGATGAGCGCTGCTGTTGAAGAGGTAGCGCGGAATGCCAACTCCACCTCTGAAGCGGCCATGCAGTCGAGCTTGGCAGCAGATCTCGGCAACAAAAAAGTGACTGAAACGCTTACCGCCATGCGAGGCCTTACTGAACTGGTCGAGGTTTCCTCAGATCAAGTAAAAGAGCTCGCGGGCCAGGCTCAAGACATTAGCAAAGTTCTAAGCGTCATCAGGGCGATTGCCGAACAAACCAACCTGTTGGCTTTGAACGCTGCCATTGAAGCCGCGCGTGCAGGAGAACAAGGCCGTGGCTTTGCGGTGGTCGCCGATGAAGTTCGCGCCTTGGCGCACCGGACCCAAACGTCGACTCAAGAAATTGAACAGATGATTTCGACGATTCAAGCCGGTTCGTCTGCCGCAGTAGAATCGATGCAAAAGAGCACGTCTGAGGTTTACAGCACGCGAGATACGGCAGAGCAGGCAGGCCAATCGCTTCGACAAATCATAGATTCAGTGCTCGAAATCAATGACCGCAATATCCAGATTGCAACGGCCTCCGAAGAACAAGCTCACGTAGCACGTGACGTTGACCGGAGCTTGATTAGCATTCGCGACCTGGCCATTCAGAGCAGTGAGGGTACCCGACAGACGCTGACGGCGAGTAATGAACTGTCACGATTGGCAGTCAACTTGAACGACTTGGTTCTGCGATTCAAGACATAGAGGCTGGATAAAGCGCCCCACCAGATTCATCAAACAAATTTATAAAGCCCGGTCACCCGCTCAGCTACAGATAGCAGAGGATAAAAATGGATTCTCATGAGATCGCCTTGCACTCTGTGCTGAGCACAGATGAACGCTCAGCAATAGCTGAACTTGAGGCCACAAGCGCTATCTTGCAGCTTATTACGCGCCTGACAGGGATGCGATTTGCCGGAATTGCCAAATTCACCGAAACGGATTGGATAGTTTGCTCAGCTTACGACCCCGTCCATCTGGGTATAGAGTGTGGAGATACTTTAGAGTTGGAGATCACACTTTGCAGCGAGCTCCGAAAGGACCCCAAAGCACTCTTTATTCCAAAAATCAGTGAAGACGGCAGGTACTCAAATCGCCCCGTAGTCAAGCGATACGCAATAGAAAGCTATGCAGGTGCTCCTATCTTCCTTCCTGACGGCCGGCTTTACGGTGCTCTGTGCGCGCTGGACTCACGACCCATGCTGTTTGACGATCCGTGCCTCGAAGGCACGTTGACCTTGTTTGCTCGGTTAATTGGCTGCATCTTCTTCGCAAGCCTAAGTCCGGACGGAAACTAACAAAGCAATATTGTCTGTCGCTGTTACTTCACATGCCCTAAATCGCACCGGGTTTCAATGCGCAATAGCCGTGACATACACCTGGCACGCCCACAGTGCGATCACGGCGTTATCCTCGCTTGCTCTGCAAGTTCAGGTTGCAGATGAAGCCAGGTTCAGGTTCAGCAAGCGATGGTCTCTTGGAACTCTCTGGGACGTTCGCCATTACTTGCGGTATGTCTTAAAATATCCGGTTGCCGAAGAACCGCCATGACATATCCATGAAGGGCTTCAATCCTTTACAAATAAGTGTGGTCAAGATGAACAAGCCTTTCATTTCGCTGTGCCCAGAAATTACTCGGGCGCACGCGCTGACGTTGATGGATTGGTTAGAGGATGAGCGCATCACCTGCTATCTGAGCGATTCGCGTCATGTCTCCCGCTCCATTGAGCACGTCATTGATCGGACTCAGTTGCCGATCCTGACTCATCTATTCAACCGGGGCGGCAGATTCTTTATGGCCTATGACCGGCATGACGCCCCGGTGGGCTTTGTCCGTCTTATCAAGACCGGCTCAAATTGCGAGATAGTCCTGGTCATCGGAGACAGCGACAAATGGGGTCGAAATCTCGGCGCCCGCACGATCCGCGAAGGCATGAAACTGGCCTTCCTCGACATGCGGGCCGAGAAGCTCATCGCCAAGATTCACCCGGACAACTCGCGCTCGCTGAAAGCCTTTCTGCGCAGCGGCTTTATGCTTGAGAGCGAAACGCCGACATTGAAGTCATTTTCCATGACAGCGGCGCGCTATCTCCAGTTCTTGCGCGAAGGCGCCGGTGGCGACTCCACCAGGATCTACATCACTGAAATCGACAAGGCCAGGCTCGAGGAGCTAATCGCGTTCGAGCAAGGCCCGGCGGTTGTTGAACTCGAACATGAGCTTGAGCGAGCCATTGTCGTCAAGCCGCAGCAGGTGGCGCGTAATGTCATCACGATGAACTCCAGGGCGTTGCTGCAACTGGACGACGAAGAGTTCGAAGTGGCCTTGGTCTACCCTGAAGACGCGGACAGCAACACAGGAAAGCATTCCGTGTATTCCGACATAGGCGCCGCCATCCTTGGCTATCAGGAGGGAGACGCCATCGACGGGCGAATTTCGGATCGGACCCGCCGGATTGAGATCAAGAAAGTGCTTTACCAGCCGGAGGCTGCGGGCCATTTTCACCTATAACGGCGCCTTTTTCTCAGTAACGAATCACGCTAGCTGGCTCGCCCGGCTTGGGCGCCTGACTTATCCGGAGTGAACTGATAAACGGGACGGTTTATCGGCGCGTGGGTGAGATCGTGAAACCTACCCGTTGACTCCCACATTTGGCAGAGTTGCGGAAACTGCCTGAACTGATGCGGAAACGATTAGATGTTTCACTGCCAATATTCCTGAACCCCAGAAACGCAAAAGCCCCGCAATAGCGGGGCTCTTGAGTCAATCTTGGCGGGAAACCAGGGATTCGAACCCTGGGAACGCTATTAACGTTCGCCGGTTTTCAAGACCGGTGCATTCAACCACTCTGCCAATTTCCCTTGTGCAACACAGGATTAGCGTAGCCCATCCTGTGTCAGCGGGCGCCATAATACCCGAATGAAACACACTGTCAAACTCTCGCCATAGCTTGTTACAGAGCGTCTGTTATGATCCTTGCGACTGAATGTTTCAAAACTGAAGGAGTGTCGCCATGCGCGAACAAAATTACGCAGTGAATGGAAACGCGCAGGCTGAGCAGCTAGAAGTTAGCCGCGTCCTGCGCAATACATACGGTTTGCTCGCTCTCACCCTCGCTTTCAGCGGCGTGATGGCCTTCGTAGCTCAGCAAATGCGCGTCGGCTACCCGAATATCTTCGTCGTGTTGATCGGCTTCTATGGTCTGTTCTTCCTGACCAACAAGCTGCGCGACTCGGCCTGGGGCCTGGTGTCGGCGTTTGCCTTGACCGGTTTCATGGGCTTTATCCTTGGCCCGATCCTTAACCGTTACCTCGGCATGGCCGGCGGCGCGGAAGTGGTCAGCTCGGCATTTGCCATGACTGCCCTGGTATTTGGCGGCCTGTCGGCTTACGTGCTGATCTCCCGCAAGGACATGAGCTTCCTGGGTGGTTTCATCACCGCCGGTTTCTTCGTGTTGCTGGCTGCCGTGCTGGCAGGCATGTTCTTCCAGATCAGCGGCCTGCAATTGGCGATCAGCGCCGGTTTCGTGCTGTTCTCCTCGGCGTGCATCCTGTTCCAGACCAGCGCGATCATCCAGGGTGGCGAGCGTAACTACATCATGGCCACCATCAGCCTGTATGTATCGATCTACAACCTGTTTATCAGCCTGTTGCAGATCTTCGGCATCATGGGCCGCGACGACTGATCGCAGCCACATGCAAAAAGCCCGCTTCGGCGGGCTTTTTGTTGTCTGCGGCTTTATCATTGCCACAGGTTTTGCCTTCAGAGTGTTCCATGAAGTTCGCGATTGCGCTTTTTTCCGCCGCCCATGCGCCCTCCTCGCGCCGTGCCTTGCTGTTCGCCCAGGCGGCACTGGCCGGCGGGCATGAAATTGTGCGGCTGTTTTTTTATCAGGATGGCGTCTACAGCGCGTCCACCAACATTGTTGCGCCGCAGGACGAGCAGGATATCGCCCGTCAGTGGCGCGAGTTTGTCAGCGATCATCAGCTTGATGGCGTGGTGTGCATCGCGGCGGCCCTGCGTCGTGGGGTGCTGAATGCCGAAGAGGCCACCCGCTATCAGCGCAGTGCGGTAAACCTGGAAGCGCCTTGGGCGTTGTCCGGACTTGGGCAACTGCATGACGCCGCCCAGGCCGCTGACCGTTTGATTTGCTTTGGAGGGCCGTGACATGTCGAAATCCTTGCTGGTGATCAGCCGACAGGCACCGTGGTCCGGCCCGAGTGCCCGCGAAGCGCTGGATATCGTGTTGGCTGGCGGCGCGTTTGATTTGCCGATTGGCTTGTTGTTTCTGGACGATGGCGTGTTTCAACTGGCTGCAAGCCAGGACGCCAAGGCCGTGCAACAGAAAGACCTCAGCGCCAACCTCCAGGCCCTGGAGTTGTTTGGGGTTGAGGATGTGTTTGCCTGCAGCCATAGCCTCACCGAGCGTGGCCTGACCGCATCCGGCAACGCGCAGCCGCTGAGCAGCGAACAGATCTCACAAATGATTGACCGTTACGACCAGGTGATTACCCTCTGATGTCGACTTTGCATGTGGTCTCCCACTCCCCGTTTGCCGATAGCCGGCTGGACAGCTGCCTGCGCCTCTGTGGCGCCTCGGATGCGATCCTGCTGTGTGGCGACGGTGCCTACGCCCTGCAACCCGCCAGCGCACCCTGCCAAGCCCTGCAAGCCAAGGGCATAAAGGTGTTTGTACTGGCCGAAGACAGTCAGGCGCGCAGTCTCGCCGTGCCTGCGTGGGCCGCCAGCGTCGATTACCCGGCCTTCGTCCAGCTGTCGATCGATTACGACAAGGTCAACACCTGGCTATGAACACCCTGACCGTAGGCGAACGCACCCTCGAACTGGACAAGGACGGCTACCTCGTCGACTTGAACGCGTGGTCCAGCGACGTGGCCAACGCCCTCGCCACCACAGAAGACCTGAAGCTGAGCCCGGAACACTGGGAAATCCTCGAACTGTTGCGAGGCTTCTACAGCGAATTCCAGCTGTCCCCCGCCACCCGGCCGCTGATCAAGTACACCGCCTTGAAGCTGGGCCCGGAAAAGGGCAACAGCCTGCACCTCAACCGACTGTTCAAAGGCACTCCCGCCAAACTCGCCGCCAAGCTGGCGGGCCTGCCCAGGCCGACGAATTGCTTATGACCGATTTTGCCCCGTTGATCACTGAAACCCCTGCCGAACATCCGTTCGCACAGTTCGTGCGCATCCTTGGCAAAGGCAAGCGCGGCGCCCGCAACCTCACCCGTGAGGAAGCCCGGGAAGCCATGGGCATGCTGCTGGATGAGAAGGTCGAAGACACCCAACTCGGCGCCTTCCTGATGCTGTTGCGGCACAAGGAAGAAAGCCCGGAAGAACTCGCCGGTTTCACCGAAGCCGTGCGCGAACGCTTGAATGCACCGTCACTCAATGTGGATGTCGACTGGCCTACCTACGCCGGTAAAAAACGCCACCTGCCGTGGTACCTGCTGGCAGCCAAGTGCCTGGCACAGAACGGCGTGCGCATCCTGATGCACGGCGGCGGCGCACATACCGCAGGCCGGCTCTACACCGAGCAATTGCTGGATGGCTTGCAGATTCCGCTGTGCCGCAATTGGCAACAGGTGGAAGCGGCCCTTGAACAGGGCAACCTGGCATTTATTCCGCTGGGAGACTGGGCGCCACAGCTGCAGCGCATGATCGACCTGCGTAACACATTGGGCCTGCGTTCGCCGATCCACTCCCTGGCGCGCATCCTCAACCCGTTGAGCGCCCGCTGCGGCCTGCAAAGCATCTTCCACCCGGGCTACCAGGGCGTGCACCGCGATGCCAGTGGCTTGCTCGGTGACAACACCATCGTGGTCAAGGGCGACGGCGGCGAAATCGAGATCAACCCGGACACCATCAGCCACCTGTATGGCACCACCGGCGGCGAAAGTTGGGATGAAGAGTGGCCAGCCCTCTCCGCCCAGCGCCACGTCAAACCTGCCGCCCTGGAGCCCGAGCACCTCAAGGCGCTATGGCGCGGCGACGTGCAGGACAGCTACCCGCAACTGGCATTGATCGCCACCATGGCCCTGGCCTTGCGCGGTCTCGGCCACCCGCAGGAACAGGCGTTCGATCTGGCCCAGCAGTACTGGGATGCCCGGGATAAATCGATTTAGTCGATCATTAACCCCCAGCCTTTGCGCTTTTTGTTCGAACTCAGACCTTTAGACTGCACTCCAACGCTTATTAGCCAAGGAGTCAGTCATGGGTTTGCTGATCGAAGGACGCTGGCACGACCAGTGGTACGAAAGTAGCGCAGACGGCGCCTTCCAACGGGAGCAGGCGCAACGCCGCAACTGGGTGACCGCCGAGGGTGAACCCGGCCCGACCGGCGAAGGCGGTTTCGCGGCTGAAGCCGGTCGCTATCATCTGTACGTCTCCCTGGCCTGCCCCTGGGCGCACCGCACATTGATCCTGCGCAAGCTCAAAGGCCTGGAAAGCCTGATCGAGGTGTCCGTGGTCAGTTGGTTAATGCTCGAGAACGGCTGGACCTTCGACAAGGCCCATGGCTCCAGCGGCGACAAACTCGACGACTTCTCCTACATGCACCAACGCTACACCGCCGACACCACCAACTACACCGGGCGGGTCACGGTGCCGGTGTTGTGGGACAAGAAGCTCAAGCGGATTGTCAGCAATGAATCGGCAGAGATTATCCGCATGTTCAACAGTGCGTTTAATGAACTGACTGGCAATCAACTGGATTTCTATCCCGAGGCCCAGCGTTCAACCATCGATGCACTGAACGACCGGATCTATCCCGCCGTGAACAACGGTGTATACCGCGCAGGTTTTGCCACGTCGCAAAAGGCGTATGAAGCGGCATTTGATGATGTGTTTGCCGAACTGGATCACCTTGAACAGCACTTGGGTAAGCACCGCTACTTGGCGGGGGAGTACCTGACTGAAGCCGATGTAAGGCTTTTCACCACCGCGATTCGGTTTGATGCGGTGTACTACAGCCACTTCAAATGCAACCTGCGACGGATTGCGGATTATCCGAATTTGTCGAATTGGCTAAGGGAGCTGTATCAGTGGCCGGGGATTGCCGAGACGGTGGATTTTGCTCACATCAAGGGGCACTACTACGCCAGTCATCGCACGATTAATCCGACGGGGATTGTGCCGAAGGGGCCGTTGCAGACGTTTGAGGCGGAGCATGACCGGGAGCGGTTGAGCGGGAAAGGTATCTTGAACTGAAACACCCTGTGGCGAGGGAGCTTGCTCCCGCTGGAGTGCGAAGCGCTCCCAGGATTTTGGGGCCGCTGCGCAGCCCAGCGGGAGCAAGCTACCTCGCCACAGCAAGCTCCCTCGCCACAGAGACGGTCTCGCCACAGGAGAGGTATCAGACTTGCGACTGAGCGCCTTCAAACCACTTCAGCTTCTCACGCAACAGCACCACTTCTCCCACAATCACCAGTGTCGGTGCATGAACTTCATGCTCCGCCACCATACGTGGCAGGTCAGCCAGGGTGCCGGTAAACACCCGCTGGTTGGACGTGGTGCCCTGCTGGATCAACGCCGCCGGCGTATCCGCTGAACGGCCATGCTGGATCAGCTGTTCGCAGATGATCGGCAACCCGATCAACCCCATGTAGAACACCAGGGTTTGCGACGGCCCCACCAGGTCACTCCATGGCAGGTCCGAAGTCCCGTCCTTCAAGTGCCCGGTAATGAAGCGAACCGATTGCGCATAATCGCGGTGGGTCAGCGGAATACCGGCATACGCCGCGCAACCACTGGCTGCCGTAATGCCCGGCACCACCTGGAACGGGATGCCATGGGCCGCCAGCTCCTCAATCTCTTCACCGCCACGCCCAAAGATGAATGGGTCACCACCCTTGAGCCGCAGCACGCGTTTGCCTTGCTTGGCCAGGTCCACCAACTGCTGGTTGATCTGGTCTTGCGGCACCGCATGGTCGGCGCGTCGCTTGCCGACGTACACCCGCTCGGCATCTCGGCGGCACAGTTCAAGAATCGCCGGCGCCACCAAGCGGTCGTACAGCACCACATCGGCCTGCTGCATCAAGCGCAGCGCGCGGAAGGTCAGCAGGTCCGGATCACCCGGGCCTGCACCCACCAAGTAGACTTCGCCCGGTGCGTGCGGCGGCGCGCCGTTGATTTTCTCCACCAGCAAACGCTCGGCTTCATCGCCCTGCCCGGCCAGTTGCCGATCAGCAATCGGGCCTTGAAAGACCTCTTCCCAGAACGCGCGACGTTGCTGCACATCCGGAAACAAGCCTTTGACCTGGCTGCGAAACCGCGCCGCCAATCCGGCCAATTGGCCGTAAGTCGACGGAATCCAGGTTTCCAGCTTGGCGCGGATCAAGCGTGCCAGCACGGGCGCATCGCCGCCGCTGGACACCGCGATCACCAAGGGCGAACGGTCGACAATCGCCGGGAAGATCACGCTGCACAAGGCCGGCGCATCCACCACATTGACCGGTACGCAACGACGCCGGGCATCGCTGGACACTTGCGCGTTCAGCGGCTCGTCATCGGTCGCGGCGATGATCAGGGTGCAACCGTCGAGGTCGGCCTCCTGATAACCGCGCAAAATCAGTTCACCGCCACTGCCCTGGACCAGTTCACGCAACTGGTCTTCAATCTGGGGAGCAACCACCCGCAACAACGCGCCGGCGTCGGCCAGCAGCCGGGATTTGCGCAAGGCAATCTCCCCGCCACCGACGACCAACACACGACTGCCGCGCAGGTTATGAAACAGCGGCAGAAATTCCATTTAGCCGATGACCTCAACGCCCGCCATGTACGGCTTGAGCACGTCAGGTACGCGGATCGAACCGTCAGCCTGCTGGTAGTTTTCCAACACGGCTACCAGGGTACGGCCTACCGCCAGGCCCGAACCGTTGAGGGTGTGGACCAGCTCGGGCTTGCCGGTTTCCGGGTTACGGAAACGCGCCTGCATGCGACGGGCCTGGAAATCACCGCAGTTGGAGCACGACGAAATCTCGCGGTATTTGTCCTGGCTCGGCACCCACACTTCCAGGTCGTAGGTCTTCACGGCACTGAAACCCATGTCGCCGGTGCACAAGGCCAGAACGCGGTACGGCAGTTCCAGCAGTTGCAGGACGCGTTCGGCGTTGGCGGTCAGGCCTTCCAGCGCTTCCATGGAGGTCGACGGCTCGACCACCTGCACCATCTCGACCTTGTCGAACTGGTGTTGGCGGATCATGCCGCGGGTGTCGCGGCCCGATGCACCGGCTTCGCTGCGGAAGCACGGCGAGTGGGCGACAAACTTGAGCGGCAGTTGCTTGGCGTCGAGGATTTCCCCGGCCACGATGTTGGTCAGCGACACTTCGGCGGTCGGGATCAGGTACAGATCGGCTTCGCCATCGCGGCTGATCTTGAACAGATCTTCCTCGAACTTCGGCAGCTGGCTGGTGCCCATCAGCGCCGGCGCCTGAACCAGGTACGGGGTGTAAGCCTCTTCGTAGCCGTGTTCGCCGGTGTGCAGGTTGATCATGAACTGCGCCAGGGCACGGTGCATGCGCGCGATCGGGCCGCGCAGCAAGGCAAAGCGCGCGCCGGACATTTTGGCCGCTGTCTCGAAGTCCAGGCCACCGGTCAATTCGCCCAGGGCGACGTGGTCCTTGATCTCGAAATCGAAGGCTTTTGGCGTACCCCAGCGACGGACTTCGACGTTGCCGTCTTCGTCTTCGCCAATCGGCACGGATTCGTGTGGCAGGTTCGGGATACCCAGCAGGATCGAGTCCAGCTCGGTCTGGATCGCGTCCAGCTCGACTTTGCCGGAAGCCAACTCACCAGCCATACGCTCGACGTCCGCCATCAACGGCGCGATGTCTTCGCCGCGCTGCTTGGCCTGACCGATGGACTTGGAACGCGCATTACGCTCAGCCTGCAGTGCTTCGGTGCGGGTCTGGACGGTCTTGCGCTGTTCTTCCAGCGCTTCGATGCGCGCAACATCCAGGCTGAAGCCACGGGATGCCAGGCAGTCCGCTACGTCCTGAAGGTTGCTACGTAACAGTTTGGAATCGAGCATGTCGGTCTCTCGTTTATCAAAGTTTGGTCAAGGACAGGCCAGCCCAGGTGGCGAGCAGCCCGCCGAACACGCTGATGGCCAGGTACCCGAAGGCGACCGGTGCCTGCCCGCTTTCCAGCAGGCGCAGCGTGTCCAGTGAAAAGGATGAAAAGGTCGTCAGACCGCCTACAAAGCCGACAATCAAGCCGGCCCGAATTTCAATCGGCACTTCCGGGCGAATCAGAAACCACCCGTACAACAAGCCGATGATCAAACAGCCCACCAGGTTGACCGCCAGGGTCGCCGCATAAAAATGCTTCGGCCAGTTGGCGCTGACCCACGTGCTGGTGGCGAAACGCAATAATGTACCAGCGATGCCGGCCACGGACACGGCAAGAATCGTTCTGAGCACTACTTTCTCCGCTGTTTCGGACTGAGCCGGTCAAGTTGGGCGAGGTGATTGAGCTTTTCGCCGATCTTCAGCTCCAGGCCGCGAGGCACCGGCTGGTAGAACGGCTGCGGCTCAAGGTCATCCGGGAAGTAATCTTCGCCAGCCGCATAGGCGTCCGGCTCATCATGGGCGTAACGGTATTCATCGCCATAACCGAGCTGCTTCATCAGCTTGGTCGGCGCATTGCGCAGGTGCAGCGGCACTTCCAGGGAACCATGCTCAGCGGCGGCACGCAGGGCGGACTTGAAGCCCATGTACACCGCGTTGCTTTTTGGCGCGCAGGCAAGATAAGTGATGGCCTGGGCCACCGCCAACTCGCCTTCCGGGCTGCCCAGGCGCTCCTGCACTTCCCAGGCGGCCAGGCACAGGCTCAGCGCACGCGGGTCGGCATTGCCGATGTCTTCACTGGCCATGCGCACCACGCGCCGGGCCAGGTACAGTGGGTCGCAACCGCCGTCGATCATCCGCGCAAACCAATACAGCGCGCCGTCGGGGTTGGAGCCGCGAACTGACTTGTGCAACGCGGAAATCTGGTCGTAGAAGGCTTCGCCGCCCTTGTCGAAACGTCGGCGGGTGTCGCCCAGCAGGCTTTGCAGCAGGTCGACGCCGATTTCGCTGCCGTCTTCTGCCAGGTCGGAGGCGTTCTCCAGCAGATTGAGAAAACGTCGACCATCGCCGTCCGCAGCGGTCAGCAGAATCTTGAAGCCTTCCTCGCTGACACTCAGTTGGCGCTTGCCCAGGCCCTTGTCTTCGCTCAGCGCGCGCCGCAACAGCTTCTGCATCGCGGCTTCATCGAGGCTTTTGAGCACATAGACACGCGCCCGGGACAGCAAGGCGTTGTTCAGTTCAAACGACGGGTTTTCAGTGGTGGCGCCAATAAAGATCAGCGTGCCGTCTTCGACATACGGCAAGAACGCATCCTGCTGCGACTTGTTGAAGCGATGCACTTCGTCGACAAACAGGATGGTGCGCTTGCCGTATTGCCCGGCCTGCTGCTTGGCGACTTCCACCGCCTGGCGGATTTCCTTGACCCCGGCGAGCACCGCCGAGACCGTTTCGAAGTGGGCATCCGAGACTTTCGCCAGGAGCCGCGCCAGGGTGGTTTTACCCACGCCCGGCGGCCCCCAGAAAATCATCGAGTGCAGCGCACCCTGCTCCAGGGCTTCGCGCAAAGGCTTGCCGCGAGCCAGCAGGTGTTCTTGCCCGACGTACTCGTCCAGGTTGGTCGAGCGCAGGCGCGCCGCCAGAGGCTGAGCAATCGGGTCACTTCGAAACAGGTCCATGGGCAGCGTTTGAAACCTCTAGGCAGTTTATTCCTGGATCACGTCGGCACCCTTCGGGATGTCGAACTTGAACTTGGACGCGGCCACCGGTTCGTTGGCCTTGACCCCGGTGAACAGGATATTGGTGCGTTGGCCGACGCTGTCCACCAACTGCATGTCGTTGATCACACCGTTGCGGAACGACAGGCGCAGGCTGTCGAACAGCGTGTCCTTGGATTTCGGCTTCAGCGTGAAGTCGATGACGTTGCTGGCCTGCTTGGAGGTGATATCAAAACTCTGGCTGATCTGCGACACATCGCCCGACAGCAGCAACGCCGGGGTCTGGCTCAGGCGCGGATCGAGCTTCTTGATGGTCGCCTGTTCCAGGTCCGGGTCCCACAGAGTGACTTTCTGGCCGTCGGAAACGATGGTCTGCTCGTTTGGCGCGTCGGTTTTCCAGTAGAACAGTCCAGGACGCTGCACGGCCATTTCGCCGGCGGTTTCCTGCAATTGAGTGCCGCCACCGTCCAGGGTCAACTGGGAGAAGCGCGCGCTCAGGGTCTTGGATTTGTCCAGCAGGTTGGTCAGGCTCGCAACGGAAGCCGGATCAGCGTGAGCCGAAACAGCAGTCAGGGCCAATGCCGGCAACAACAGCATGCGGATAAGACGCATGGGAGTCCTCTTAGATTCGTTTGCAAGGCGTGCCGCGTGTTGCCACGCGGAACGTAATCAGTCACGCATCTGCGCTGGCGCAATCACTTCGCGCGAGCCGTTGGTGTTCATCGAGGTGACCACGCCGGCCATTTCCATGGCTTCGATCATGCGGGCAGCGCGGTTGTAGCCAATCTTCAGCTTGCGCTGTACGGCGGAGATCGAGGCGCGGCGGCTTTCAAGCACGAACTGCACCGCTTCGTCGTAGAGCGCATCGGTCTCGGCATCATCATCGCCACCGCCGCTGCCACCGTCGAAGCCGCTGCCGGCCTCTTCGACGCCCGCGAGGATGTCGTCGTTGTATTCCGGCGCACCGCGCAGCTTCCAGGCTTCCACCACGCGGTGCACTTCATCGTCGGAGACGAAAGCGCCGTGAACACGGATCGGCAGGCTGGTGCCCGGTGGCATGTAGAGCATGTCACCGTGACCCAGCAACTGCTCGGCGCCGCCTTGGTCGATGATGGTCCGGGAGTCGATCTTGCTCGATACCTGGAACGCCATGCGGGTCGGGATGTTGGCCTTGATCAGGCCGGTGATCACGTCCACCGAGGGACGCTGGGTCGCCAGGATCAAGTGGATACCGGCGGCCCGTGCCTTCTGGGCGATACGGGCGATCAGCTCTTCGACCTTCTTGCCAACGATCATCATCATGTCGGCAAATTCGTCGACCACCACCACGATGGTCGGCAGCTTGGTCAGCAGCGGTGCTTCGTCGTGAATGCTTTCGCGCTTGTACAGCGGGTCGGTCAGCGGCGTGCCGGCGTCCTGGGCTTCCTTGACCTTGGCGTTGAAGCCCGACAGGTTACGTACGCCCATCTTCGCCATCAGCTTGTAGCGGCGCTCCATCTCGGCGACGCTCCAGCGCAGGGCGTTGGCGGCGTCCTTCATGTCGGTCACTACCGGGCACAGCAAGTGCGGAATGCCTTCGTAGATCGACAGCTCAAGCATTTTCGGGTCGATCATGATCAGCTTGGCGTCTTCCGGGCCAGACTTGAACAGGATCGACAGGATCATCGCGTTCACACCCACCGACTTACCGGAACCAGTGGTACCGGCAACCAGCAAATGGGGCATTTTCGCCAGGTCAGTGATCACTGGCTTGCCGCCGATGTCGTGGCCCAGGGCCAGTGTCACCGGCGATTTGAAGTTGTCGTATTCCGGGGTCGACAGCACTTCGGAGAAGCGCACGATCTGCCGGTCTTCGTTGGGAATCTCGATACCGACGGTGGTCTTGCCCGGAATCACTTCCACCACCCGCACGCTGGTCACCGCCAGCGAACGCGCCAGATCCTTGGCCAGGTTGGAAATGCGGCTGACCTTCACGCCGGCAGCCGGCTGGATTTCGTAGCGGGTAATCACCGGGCCCGGGTGGATCGAATCCACCGAGACTTCGACGCCGAATTCCTTGAGCTTGATTTCCAACAAGTGGCCGACGGCCGCCAGGGATTCAGGGGAATAGTTGAGCTGTTTCTTTTCCGCCGGGTCGAGAATCGAGATCGGCGGCAAGGTGCCTTCCACGGCGCTGTCGACAAACAACGGCGCCTGTTTCTCTTTCTGCACGCGGTGGCTTGGCTCGGGCGCCTTGGGCGGCGCAGGCGCAATCACCGGCGGTACCTGCTTCTCGCGGTCCGACATGTGCTTGGTCAGCGCCTGTTCACGTTCGATCAGACGCTCCTTGACCTTGGCTTGCTCACGCCGGTCCGGCGTGCTCGGGGCTACCACCTCGTTGACGCGGGTATCGACCTCACGCAGTTGCGCAACCATGCGCTTGCGGTCAACCCGGGCCGACCACCAGCGATTGGCGGCGCCCTGGAACAGTTCCAGCAGGTCGAGGGTGATCTTGCCGGTCACGTCCATGACCTTGAACCACGACAGGTCGGTAAACACGGTGAGGCCGAACAGGAACAACGCGATAAACATCAGGGTACTGCCCTGGATGTTCAGGGTCCTGCGGGCCAGGTCGCCGAGGCTTTCGCCCAGTGCGCCGCCAGCACCGGCCGGCAAGCCGGTGGGTGCGTGGAAATGGATGTGGGCCAGGGCCGCGCCCGACAGCACCAGGAACACCAGGCCGATCAGGCGCCAGGAGAACAGCCAGCCGCTCCACTGCCACGGCTCATGACGCTGGCGGAAGATCTGCCAGGTCTTGACGGCCAGCAACAACGGGAAGATATAGGCGAAATAACCCAGCACCATGAACAGGATATCGGCGCTGTAGGAGCCGGCCGGGCCACCGAAGTTCTGCACGTCTTCGATCTTGCTGTTGTGGCTCCAGCCTGGATCGTCCTTGCCATAGGTGAGCAAGGCCATCATCAGGAACAGGCACAGGGCGCCGATGGCGATCAGTGCACCTTCCTTGAGTCGATAGTGCAGGTGCTGGCGCCAGGCGGGCACGACTGCGGCTTTAGGTGTTGCGGCGGATTTCTTCAAAACGGGTCTATTCCTGCGCCTTTAGCGCGTCCATCTATTGAATGACTGCAAAATACTGCTCAATCCGAGCAGGTAAAAAATGAACGAGTGCCAGTGAAGCTACTTTTAACACCCTGCAACTGATTCATGAAACGGCGATAACGCCTGAATGGCCGCATTGTACGGGTTTGTGTGCGCGATGCCACGCACTTGGCCCTACGTTACACAGCATAGCCAATCTTCGGTTTCATAACGTTCAATTTGAGCATGCATTGTCTTTGCTGACAAAGGCTTATGAGCTGTTTTTGCCAATCCAGGCTAGCGTGCCGACCGACGTACGCGATTACGACCACGCCCCCGGCATAGAGTTGCAGAAACACCCATTCATGCTTATCTGCACCGATCCCATGTTCGGGGTAGCCCCAGAGCGTTTCGTCGACAATAATCACAGCTCTTGCAACGGGCAACATCGCCGTTACCGCCCTCCCCTTCCGTAAGCCTGGATGCCATGCTGACCTGGTTACAACGCAACACCCTGACGTTTCCACCGCTGGCCAAGGCCATGCGCGAACCCAATGGCCTGCTCGCCGCCGGTGGCGACCTGTCGGCCGACCGCTTGATCCAGGCCTATCGCCATGGCTGCTTTCCCTGGTTCTCGGAGGGCCAGCCCATCCTGTGGTGGTCGCCCGACCCGCGCACCGTGCTGTTCCCCGACGAGCTGCATGTTTCCCGCAGCCTCGGCAAACTGTTGCGCCAGCAGCGTTACACGGTGACCTTCGACCAGGATTTTGCCGCCGTCATCCAGGCGTGCGCAGCGCCACGCAGCTATGCCGATGGCACCTGGATCACCGAAGCCATGCAGAGCGCCTACCTGCAATTGCACCAGCGCGGCTATGCGCACTCGGTGGAGGTCTGGGACGAGGGCGAACTGGTCGGCGGCCTGTACGGCCTGGCGATGGGCCAGTTGTTTTTCGGCGAGTCCATGTTCAGCCGCGCCGACAACGCCTCGAAATTCGGCTTTGCGACCCTGGTCAGGCAATTGCAGGCCTGGGGCTTTGTGCTGATCGACTGCCAGATGCCTACCGACCACCTGCACAGCCTCGGCGCCCGCGCCATTCCCCGCAGCGACTTTGCCAACTACCTGCGCGACCATTTGGACCAAACCAGCTCTGCGCCATGGGTTTCCTAGGCGACTTCCCCGCACCTGGCTTACACTTATTTCAAAGCTTATCCGAGGGTTGATCATGACCGAGCTGGCGCGTTTGAAGTTTTATGCCACTCAACCCCACTCTTGCAGCTATCTGCCCGATGAGCAGGCCACCACGCTGTTCCTCGACCCCAGCCAGCCGATGGACGTGCATGTGTATGCCGATTTGTCGGAAATGGGCTTCCGGCGCAGCGGCGACCACCTTTACCGGCCCCACTGCCAGAACTGCAACGCCTGCGTACCGGCGCGTATCCCGGTGGCGCAGTTCCTGCCGGACCGTAATCAGAAACGCATCCTCAAGCGCAACGCCGACCTGACCGTCACCGCTGCGAAACCGGGCTTCAGTGAGGAGTATTTCGACCTCTACCAACGCTACATCGAACAGCGCCACGCCGATGGCGACATGTTCCCACCCAGTCGCGACCAGTTTTCCACCTTCCTGGTGCGCGACCTGCCCTTCTCGCGTTTCTACGAGTTCCGCCTTGAGGGGCGCCTGGTCGCCGTAGCCGTCACCGACCTTTTGCCCAATGGCCTGTCCGCGGTCTACACCTTTTATGAGCCCGCCGAAGAGCGCCGCAGCCTGGGACGCTTTGCGATCCTGTGGCAAATCGGCGAAGCCTTGCGCCTGGAATTGGAGGCGGTGTACCTCGGATACTGGATAAAAAACTGCAAAAAGATGAACTACAAGACCCAATATCGCCCCATAGAACTGCTAATTAACCAAAGATGGGTCACCTTGAACTAGAACCTCTTGGCTTAAACACCCTTTTTCGGGCACAATGCACGCCGCTTTTGCCTGGCGCAGTTGCACCGGGCCATTCACTGGATACCGAGGGCTTTACTGCATGTCGAAAGAAGACAGCTTCGAAATGGAAGGCACTGTCGTCGACACCCTGCCCAACACCATGTTTCGTGTGGAGTTGGAAAATGGGCACGTCGTAACCGCGCATATCTCCGGCAAGATGCGCAAGAATTACATCCGTATTCTTACCGGTGACAAAGTGCGCGTCGAACTGACGCCCTATGACCTGAGCAAAGGGCGCATCACTTACCGCGCCCGTTAATCAAGTCAATACAAGACGCCCGGTTATGCCGGGCGTTTTTGTGCGCGCGCCATTTAACAGTCGCCACTTGACCCTGTGGGAGCTGGCTTGCCTGCGATAGCGGCCTGTCAGTTACTGCATGCTTGACTGGCCCACCGCCATCACAGGCAAGCCAACTCCCACAGCTGATCTTCAACGGTCGATAGGTTTCGACCCCACCCCATTTATCCAGACAGCAAAAAGGCGCCTCTCGGCGCCTTTTTGTTTTGTTGCGTCAACTATCAGGCCATTTCAGCCGTGGTCTCGAAGTCGAAGGTCAGCTCGCCATCCTTCAGATCGATATGCACCACGCCACCATGGTCTGCCAGTTCGCCGAACAGGATCTCTTCCGCCAGTGGGCGCTTGATCTTGTCCTGGATCAGGCGAGCCATTGGCCGAGCGCCCATTGCCGCGTCGTAGCCACCTTCCGCCAGCCAGTTGCGTGCCGCGTCCGTAACCTCCAGCTGCACGCGCTTGTCTTCCAACTGCGCCTGAAGCTCGGTGAGGAACTTGTCCACCACGCTTTTGATGACCTCATGGCTGAGGCGACCAAACTGGATAATGGTGTCCAGGCGGTTGCGGAATTCCGGCGTAAAGCTCTTCTTGATCACTTCCATGGCGTCGGAAGAGTGATCCTGATGAGTAAAGCCAATGGAAGCTCGCGCGGCCGTTTCGGCACCGGCGTTGGTGGTCATGATCACGATCACGTTGCGGAAGTCCGCCTTGCGCCCGTTGTTATCGGTCAGCGTACCGTGGTCCATCACCTGCAACAGCAGGTTGAAGACTTCCGGGTGCGCCTTCTCGATCTCATCGAGCAGCAGAACGCAATGCGGCTGCTTGGTGATCGCCTCGGTCAACAGGCCGCCCTGGTCGAAGCCAACATAGCCCGGAGGCGCACCGATCAGGCGCGACACAGTGTGCCGCTCCATGTACTCGGACATGTCGAAACGCACCAGCTCGATACCCATGGCCTTGGCCAACTGCCGCGCCGCTTCGGTCTTGCCGACACCGGTAGGCCCGGCGAACAGGAACGAACCGACCGGTTTGTCCGGCGACTTGAGCCCCGCACGGGACAGCTTGATCGCGGTGGACAGCGAATCGATGGCCGCATCCTGACCAAACACGGTCAGCTTGAGGTCGCGCTCCAGGTTACGCAGCAGCTCCCGGTCGGACGTGTTGACGTGTTTTGGCGGAATCCGCGCGATCTTCGCCACGATGTCCTCGACCTGAGGCACGTCGATGCGCTTCACACGCTTCTCCACCGGCTGCAGGCGCTGGTAGGCACCCGCCTCGTCGATCACGTCGATGGCCTTGTCCGGCATGTGTCGGTCATTGATGTAGCGCGACGCCAGCTCGGCGGCTGCACGCAGCGCTTCATCGGTGTACTCGATGCCATGGTGCGCTTCGAAACGCCCCTTGAGCCCGCGCAGGATGCCGATGGTGTCTTCAACCGACGGCTCGGACACATCCACTTTCTGGAAGCGGCGCGCCAGGGCACGGTCTTTTTCGAAGATCCCGCGGAATTCCTGGAACGTGGTCGAGCCGATGCAACGGATATCACCCGAAGACAGCAGCGGCTTGAGCAGGTTCGAAGCGTCCATCACCCCACCGGAAGCAGCACCGGCACCGATGATGGTGTGGATTTCGTCGATGAACAGGATCGCCTGCGGGCGTTTTTTCAGCTCACCGAGCAGCGCCTTGAAGCGCTTCTCGAAGTCGCCACGGTACTTGGTCCCGGCGAGTAACGCGCCCAGGTCAAGGGAGTAGACGACGCTGTTGGCCAGCAGGTCTGGCACCTGGTTATCAACAATGCGTTTGGCCAGGCCTTCGGCAATCGCGGTTTTACCCACGCCTGCTTCACCGACCAACAGCGGGTTGTTCTTGCGGCGACGCGCGAGGATCTGCGCCACGCGCTCAACTTCCAGCTCACGCCCTACCAGCGGATCGATCCGCCCCTGGCGCGCCAGTTCGTTGAGGTTGCTGGCATAGGCATCCAGCGGGTTGCTCGAAGAAGAAGACTCACCGCCCTCGTCATCCTGCATATCCTGCTCACCTTCTGAGTGATCGCCATGCCCTGGCACTTTGGAAATGCCATGGGCGATGTAGTTGACGACATCAATACGGGCAACGCTTTGCTGCTTGAGCAGGAATACGGCCTGGCTTTCCTGCTCGCTGAAGATCGCCACGAGCACATTGGCCCCTGTGACTTCGCGCTTGCCGGAGCTCTGTACGTGGAAAACGGCACGCTGCAGTACCCGCTGGAAGCCCAGGGTTGGCTGGGTCTCGCGGTCCTCGTCATGAACGGGGATCAACGGCGTGGTGGAGTCGATAAACTCCTGCAGGTCATGCTTGAGTTTGTCGAGATTGGCACCACACGCACGCAGTACGGTGGCGGCAGCTTCGTTATCCAAAAGTGCCAGCAGCAGGTGCTCGACGGTCATGAATTCATGACGCTTCGAACGAGCCTCCTTGAAGGCAAGATTGAGGGTGACTTCGAGCTCGCGGTTTAACATAGCTTCACCTCATACCCAAGTGGTCGGAGTTAACCGTCCTTCTCGATTTCACAGAGTAGCGGATGCTGGCTTTCCCTGGCGTACTGGTTGACCTGCATGGCCTTTGTCTCGGCGATGTCGCGGGTAAACACTCCACATACTGCCCGTCCTTCTGTGTGAACGGCCAGCATTACCTTGGTCGCCAACTCGCGGTTCAGGTTAAAAAACACCTCGAGCACTTCGACGACGAAATCCATCGGTGTGTAGTCATCATTGAACAAAACCACCTTGTACATCGGCGGCGCCTGTAAAGCAGGCTTGGCCTCCTGAACAGCAATGCCTGCAGAACCGTCGTCGTCTTCTTGATGATCCGGGCGATCCTGATTGAATGTTAGTCGAATCTGGCTGATTGCATGCATGGAAAGAAAGGTTCGTCAGTGGTTCAAATACAGTGGTGGGGGCGGCCTGTCAGAATTTCAACTCTGACCGACTGGTCGCCTTGACTATCGGCAAATCAGTGTTACAACCAATAGAACCCACAGTGGGTAAAAAAGGTCCGCGCAGTCAACCTTAATTTATTCGGGTTAGGACGGATAAACTGGATGATACTCCAGTGATGGAGTCTGGTGCAGAGGGATATGGGCATGGCGAGCGGTAAGGTGAAGTGGTTCAACAATGCCAAGGGCTACGGCTTCATCAACGAAGACGGCAAGACTGACGACCTATTTGCGCATTACTCCGCTATCCAAATGGATGGCTACAAGACACTAAAGGCAGGGCAATCGGTTTCCTTCGATATCATTCAGGGACCCAAAGGCTTGCATGCGGTGAAGATAGACGCTCTAGACAGAGCCAGCACAACTAAAGAAGACGTCGCTCAAAAATCACAAAAACAGCCGGCCTGATCAGCCGCCGAGCAAACGCTCAAAAAAAAAACCGGCCATCAACAGGCCGGTTTTTTTATACCTGCTTATAAGCCTACATATGCGAAATCAGCGCATCCCCGAACGCTGACGACGAGAGCAACTTGGCACCCTCCATCAACCGATGGAAGTCATAGGTCACCGTCTTGGCCGAAATTGCGCCATTGGTGCCCTTGATAATCAGGTCGGCCGCTTCGGTCCACCCCATGTGACGCAGCATCATTTCCGCCGACAGGATCAGCGAACCCGGGTTGACCTGGTCCTTGCCGGCATACTTCGGCGCAGTACCGTGGGTGGCTTCGAACATTGCCACGGTGTCGGACAGGTTGGCGCCCGGCGCAATACCGATACCGCCCACTTCCGCCGCCAGGGCGTCGGACAGGTAGTCACCGTTAAGGTTAAGCGTAGCGATCACATCATATTCCGCCGGGCGCAGCAGGATCTGCTGGAGCATGGCGTCGGCAATGGCGTCCTTGACCACCACATTCTTGCCGGTGCGCGGGTTCTTGAATTGCATCCACGGCCCGCCATCCAGCAGGGTCGCGCCGAATTCTTCAGCCGCCACTTCGTAGGCCCATTCCTTGAAGGCACCTTCGGTGAACTTCATGATGTTGCCTTTGTGCACGATGGTCAGCGAGTCGCGATCGTTATCCACGACATACTGCAAGGCCTTGCGCGCCAGGCGCTTGGTGCCTTCCAGGGACACCGGCTTGATGCCGATCCCGCAGTTCTGGTCGAAACGGATCTTGGTAACACCCATCTCTTCTTTCAGGAACTTGATGACCTTGATCGCTTCCGGGGAACCGGCCTTCCACTCGATACCGGCGTAAATGTCCTCGGAGTTTTCACGGAAGATGGTCATGTCCACATCGCCGGGCTTCTTGACCGGGCTTGGCACGCCTTCGAACCAGCGCACCGGGCGCAGACATACATAAAGGTCGAGCTGTTGGCGCAGGGCCACGTTCAGCGAACGGATGCCGCCACCGACCGGGGTGGTCAGCGGGCCCTTGATGGAAACCACGTAATCCTTGACCGCATCCAGGGTTTCCTGGGGCAGCCAGGTGTCCTGGTCGTAAACCTGAGTGGCCTTTTCGCCGGCATAGACCTCCATCCAGGAGATCTTGCGCTTGCCGCCATAAGCCTTGTTAACAGCTGCATCAACAACCTTGATCATCACCGGGCTGATGTCGACGCCAATACCGTCACCCTCAATAAAAGGAATGATCGGGTTGTCAGGAACATTGAGAGAATGGTCTGCATTGACGGTGATTTTGTCGCCGACTGCCGGAACCTGAATCTTCTTGTATCCCATGCTGAACTCCATCTATGGATTAAACATCTGGCTGCGTTCGAGCCTACTCCAGATAAATGAGGACTGAAACCTCAGGCCCTGCACATTTGCGTCGAAAACAGCACATTTAGTGGCCTACAAGCTTGAAAGCAAAGGGAAAAGCGCCAATCTTGAGCACATCATACGACTTTAGGCGCAACCCGCTGCCTGCGACCTTTAGACCAATGGACGACACACCTTTTGTATGAAGGCTCGGCGTAAGCATAGCGACCTATGTATAATGCCGCCGCTGACCAAAGAGTCACGATGGCCGACAGCTCTACATTGATGCCCTCCGCCTGAAAAAGCCGGGTTGCCACAGCAGCCCACCCGCTTGACGCTCGACTGATGCAACCCAACATCACCGCGAAGAAACTTCGACATTTCGCTCATGGATGACTTTGAACGAACGCGCTTTACCCGGCGCATCTCGAGTTTCTGCGCATGCTTTCAGCAAAGAAGAGAGTTAATCCGAATATGCCCACCCGCTCGAAGATCATCTACACCTTCACCGACGAAGCACCAGCCCTCGCCACCTATTCACTGCTGCCTATCGTAGAGGCCTTCACCGCTTCCGCTGATATTGCCGTGGAAACCCGCGACATTTCCCTGGCCGCGCGCATCCTCGCAAGCTTCCCCGAGCAACTGGGCGCCAAGGCTGTGCCGGACCACCTCGCCGAACTGGGCGACCTGGCCGTAACCCCTGAAGCCAACATCATCAAGCTGCCGAACATCAGCGCTTCGACCCCTCAGCTGCAGGCTGCCATCAAGGAACTGCAAGCCCAGGGCTTCGACCTGCCGGACTACCCGGAAACCGTAACCACCGACGCGGAAAAAGAAACCCGTGCACGTTACGACAAGGTCAAGGGCAGCGCCGTGAACCCGGTACTGCGCGAAGGCAACTCCGACCGCCGCGCACCGCTGTCGGTCAAGAACTACGCACGCAAGCACCCGCACAAAATGGGCGCCTGGGCTGCCGACTCCAAGTCCCACGTTGCCCACATGAGCAACGGCGACTTCTACGGCAGCGAGAAAGCCGTACAGATCGAAGGCGCTGATGCCGTTAAGATCGAACTGATCGCCAAAGACGGTACCGCTACCGTCCTGAAAGAAAAAACCAGCGTACAAGCTGGCGAGATCATCGACAGCGCCGTGCTGAGCAAGAAAGCCCTGCGCAGCTTCATCGCCGCTGAAATCGAAGACGCCAAGAAACAAGGCGTACTGCTGTCGGTTCACCTGAAAGCCACCATGATGAAGGTCTCCGACCCGATCATGTTCGGCCAGATCGTTGCCGAGTTCTATAAAGAGGCACTGGCCAAGCACGCGGTCGTGCTGGAGCAGATCGGCTTCAACCTGAACAACGGCATCGGCGACCTGTACGCTCGCATCAAGGCCCTGCCGGCCGAGCAGCAGGCCCAGATCGAAGCTGACATCCAGGCGGTCTACGCTGCTCGCCCTTCCCTGGCGATGGTCAACTCCGACAAAGGCATCACCAACCTGCACGTGCCGAGCGACGTCATCGTCGACGCCTCGATGCCTGCGATGATCCGTGACTCCGGCAAGATGTGGGGCACCGACGGCCAGCTGCACGACACCAAGGCCGTGATCCCGGATCGCTGCTACGCCACCATCTACCAGGCGGTGATCGAAGACTGCAAGGCCCACGGCGCCTTCGACCCAACCACCATGGGCAGCGTGCCAAACGTTGGCCTGATGGCGAAGAAAGCCGAAGAGTACGGCTCCCACGACAAGACCTTCCAGATCAAGGCTGACGGCGTAGTCCGCGTCACCGACAGCAAGGGCAACCTGCTGATGGAACAGGCTGTTGAAGCCGGCGACATCTTCCGCATGTGCCAGACCAAGGACGCGCCGATCCAGGACTGGGTCAAACTGGCCGTCAACCGTGCCCGCGCCAGCAACACCCCGGCCATTTTCTGGCTGGACCCACAGCGCGCACACGATGGCGTCGTGGTCGAGAAAGTTCAGGCTTACCTGAAAGACCACAACACCGAAGGCCTGGACATCCGCATCATGTCGCCGGTCGACGCGATGAAGTTCACCCTGGAACGCACCCGCAAAGGCCTGGACACCATCTCGGTGACCGGCAACGTATTGCGCGACTACCTGACTGACCTGTTCCCAATCATGGAACTGGGCACCAGCGCCAAGATGCTGTCGATCGTGCCACTGATGAACGGTGGCGGTCTGTTCGAAACCGGCGCCGGCGGTTCGGCTCCGAAGCACGTACAGCAACTGGTTGAAGAAAACTTCCTGCGCTGGGATTCCCTGGGCGAGTTCCTGGCCTTGGCCGCGTCTCTCGAGCATTTGGGTGTGAACTACAACAACCCGAAAGCCCTGGTGCTGTCCAAGACCCTGGACCAGGCCACCGGCCAGTTCCTCGACAACAACAAGTCGCCATCGCGTAAAGTCGGCAACATCGACAACCGCGGCAGCCACTTCTACCTGGCGCTGTACTGGGCTCAAGCCCTGGCCGCCCAGACCGAAGACACTGCACTGCAAGCGCAGTTTGGCGAGCTGGCCAAGACCCTGACCGAGAACGAGGCGACCATCGTTGCCGAGCTCAACGCCGTCCAGGGCAAGCCCGTGGACATCGGTGGCTACTACGCACCGAACGCCGAGCTGACCAGCAAGGCCATGCGCCCAAGCAACACCCTCAACGCGGCGATTGCCAAGTTGAAGTAAGGTTGTAAGGATGCAAAGAAGCCCCGGCCCTGTGCCGGGGTTTCTGTTTCTGGATATCGTGCTTTTATTGAAGAAACCCAATCAAAATGTGGGAGCGGGCTTGCTCGCGAAAGCGGTGGATCAGTCAATGTCTCTTTAACTGACACGCCGTATTCGCGAGCAAGCCCGCTCCCACACTGAATGCAATCGCGCCTGAAGACAGCGTTACTCTTTGAATCGAGGCACTTTATGACCTGGCTCCCCCACATCACCGTCGCCACCATCGTCGAAGACAACGGCCGCTTCCTGATGGTCGAAGAGCTCAAGGGCGGCCGCGCCGTGCTGAACCAGCCCGCCGGCCACCTCGACCCGAACGAAACCCTGACCGAGGCCGCCGTGCGCGAAACCCTCGAAGAAACCGGCTGGGACGTCGAAGCCACCGCAATTGTCGGGATTTACCTGTACACCGCTCCCAGCAATGGCGTGACCTATCAGCGCGTGTGCTTCATCGCCAAGACCCTGAAACACCACCCGGACTACCCGCTGGACGACGGCATCCTGCGCGCCCGCTGGCTGACCCGTGACGAATTGATGGCCCTGCGCGAAGACTGGCGCAGCGAGCTGATTATCCGCTGTATCGACGATTATCTGGCCGGCCAACGCCACAGCCTCGAATTGATCCGCCCTTCTCTTTAGCCTTGCAGACGCGAGCCTGCTAGAATCGCGTCCTTTTTAAAGACACCCGTTGAAATCCTATGCGTGATCCAGCCCCTTCTGACACACAAAAGAAGCGCGTCATCGTCGGTATGTCCGGCGGCGTGGATTCTTCCGTTTCCGCCGTTCTGCTCATGGAGCAGGGTTATGAGGTGGAAGGCCTGTTCATGAAGAACTGGGAAGAAGACGATGGAACGGAATATTGCACCGCCATGGACGACCTGGCGGATGCCCAGGCCGTCTGTGACAAAATCGGCATCAAGCTGCACACCGCCAACTTCGCCGCCGAGTACTGGGACAACGTGTTCGAGCACTTCCTGGCCGAATACAAGGCCGGCCGCACGCCGAACCCGGACATCCTGTGTAACCGCGAGATCAAGTTCAAGGCGTTCCTCGACTACGCGATGATCCTTGGCGCCGACCTGATCGCCACTGGCCACTACGTGCGCCGTCGCGACATCGATGGCCGCACCGAGCTGCTCAAGGGCCTGGACGCCAACAAGGACCAGAGCTACTTCCTGCACGCCGTCGGCGGCGAACAGATCGCCAAGACCCTGTTCCCGGTGGGCGAGCTGGAAAAGCCCGAAGTGCGCGCCATTGCCGAGAAACACGGCCTGGCCACCGCCAAGAAGAAGGATTCCACCGGAATCTGCTTTATCGGCGAGCGCCGTTTCAGCGACTTCCTCAAGCAATACCTGCCGGCGCAACCGGGCGAGATCAAGACCACCGAAGGCGAAATCATCGGCCGTCACCACGGCTTGATGTACCACACCATCGGCCAGCGCCAGGGCCTGGGCATCGGCGGCCTGAAAGACGCCGGCGAAGAGCCATGGTACGTGCTGGTCAAGGACCTGGAGCACAACGAGTTGATCGTGGGCCAGGGCAATGACCACCCATGGCTGTTCTCCCGCGCCCTGCTCGCTTCGGACATCTACTGGGTCAACCCGGTGGACCTCAGCAGCCCGCGCTGCCTGACCGCCAAGGTTCGCTATCGCCAGAGCGACCAGCCCTGCACCCTGGAAAAAACCGCCACCGGCTACCGCGCCACCTTCGACGACCCGCAGCGTGCCGTAACGCCGGGCCAATCGGTAGTGTTCTACGACGGAGAGATTTGCCTGGGGGGCGGCGTGATCGAAGTTGCCGAACCCTGGAGCAGCAAGGCATGAGCCCGACTCAGGAGCAATTGACAGCACTGGGCGGCGTGTTTCTCGCTGCGGTACTGGTGGACAAGATCGCCAAGACCGGCCAGGTCACCGAGACAGGCCTGACCTGCATGCTCGGCAGCCTGCTGATCCGCGACCCCAAGGACACCCTGGAAGTGTACGGCGGCGACGATCTGGCCCTGCGTGAAGGTTATCGCGCACTGGTCGGCGCCCTCGAGCGCGATCCGAGCACCTTGCAGCGCGAGCCACTGCGCTACGCCCTGTCGATGCTCGGCCTGGAGCGCCAATTGGCCAAGCGTGATGATTTGCTGGAAACCATCGGCAAGCGTTTGCCGCAGATTCAGTCTCAGGTCGAACATTTCGGCCCGGCCCACGAAAACGTGATCGCTGCTTGTGGCGCGCTGTATCAGGACACCCTGAGCACCTTGCGCCAGCGGATCCAGGTGCACGGCGACATGCGCAACCTGCAACAACCGAACAACGCCTCGAAAATCCGCGCCCTGCTGCTGGCCGGTATTCGTTCGGCGCGGTTGTGGCGCCAGTTGGGCGGTCATCGCTGGCAACTGGTCATCAGCCGTCGCAAATTGCTGAAAGAGCTTTACCCGTTGATGCGCAACGAATAAGTCGCCGCAACTGATTTTTTTATAGCCCCACGCGTAATACGCCGGTCAGTTGGCAACGGACCGGCGGATTTTTTCATGTATGATACGCGCCCCATTTCGTTGCCCGACTGTCCGAGAACACCCCATGCAGCTTTCTTCGCTCACTGCGGTTTCCCCTGTTGACGGCCGCTACGCCGGCAAAACCCAGGCCCTGCGCCCTATTTTCAGCGAATACGGCTTGATCCGTGCTCGTGTTCTGGTTGAAGTGCGCTGGCTCCAGCGCCTGGCCGCTCACCCTGGCATCAGCGAAGTGCCGGCGTTCTCCGCCGAAGCCAACGCGGTGCTGAACGCCCTGGCGGAAAACTTCGCTCTGGAGCACGCCGAGCGTGTCAAAGAGATCGAGCGCACCACCAACCACGACGTTAAAGCCATCGAGTACCTGCTCAAAGAGCAAGCGGCCAAGCTGCCGGAACTGGCCAAGGTCAGCGAGTTCATCCACTTTGCCTGCACCAGCGAGGACATCAACAACCTGTCCCACGCTCTGATGCTGCGCGAAGGCCGTGATGACGTCATGCTGCCACTGATGCGCCAGACTGCCGACGCTATCCGCGAACTGGCCATCCGTTTCGCCGACGTACCGATGCTGTCGCGCACCCACGGTCAGCCGGCTTCGCCGACCACGCTGGGCAAAGAACTGGCCAACGTGGTGTACCGCCTGGAGCGCCAGATCGCTCAAGTGGCCGCCGTGCCACTGCTGGGCAAGATCAACGGCGCCGTAGGCAACTACAACGCCCACCTGTCGGCCTACCCTGAGATCGACTGGGAAGAAAACGCCCGCGCCTTCATCGAAGACGAGCTGGGCCTGGGTTTCAACCCATACACCACGCAGATCGAACCCCACGACTACATCGCCGAGCTGTTCGACGCCATTGCGCGCTTCAACACCATCCTGATCGACTTCGATCGCGATATCTGGGGTTACATCTCCCTGGGCTACTTCAAGCAGCGCACCATTGCCGGTGAAATCGGTTCGTCGACCATGCCCCACAAGGTCAACCCGATCGACTTCGAAAACTCCGAAGGCAACCTTGGGATCGCCAACGCCCTGTTCCAGCACCTGGCCAGCAAGTTGCCGATCTCCCGCTGGCAGCGCGACCTGACCGACTCCACCGTACTGCGCAACCTCGGTGTGGGCTTTGCCCACAGCGTGATCGCGTACGAAGCCAGCCTCAAAGGCATCAGCAAACTGGAGCTCAACGCGCAGAAAATCGCCGCTGACCTGGACGCTTGCTGGGAAGTCCTGGCCGAGCCGATCCAGACCGTGATGCGCCGCTACAACATCGAAAACCCGTACGAGAAGCTCAAAGAGCTGACCCGCGGCAAGGGCATCACCTCTGAAGCGCTGCAAACTTTCATCGACGGCCTGGACATGCCAGCCGCCGCCAAGGCTGAGCTGAAACGGCTCACCCCGGCTAACTACATCGGCAACGCTGTGGCCCAAGCCAAACGCATCTGATAGAAGCTTGACCCTTTGAGACGCCCGGCAGCGCCGGGCGTTTTTATTCCCGTCTGAAAAGTGCTTTTTTTCAATAGGTTACACATGAATCCTGATATTCCTCTTCAACTTCTGGGCGGCATCACGGCACGGGAATTCCTGCGCGACTACTGGCAGAAAAAACCCCTGCTGATCCGCCAGGCCATTCCTGACTTCGAAAGCCCGATCGACGCCGACGAACTGGCCGGCCTGGCGCTGGAAGAAGAAGTCGAGTCGCGCCTGATCATCGAACACGGCGAACGCCCGTGGGAGCTGCGTCGCGGCCCGTTCGCCGAAGATGCCTTCAGCACCTTGCCCGAGCGTGAATGGACCCTGCTGGTGCAGGCCGTTGACCAGTTCGTGCCGGAAGTAGCCGAGTTGCTGGAGAACTTCCGCTTTCTGCCAAGCTGGCGCATCGACGATGTGATGATCAGTTACGCCGCCCCGGGTGGCAGCGTGGGCCCGCACTTCGACAACTACGACGTGTTCCTGCTGCAAGGTTCCGGCAAGCGCAACTGGAAAATCGGCCAGATGTGCAACGCCGAAAGCCCGCTGCTGCAGCACGCCGACCTGCGCATCCTCGCCGAATTCGAAGAAACCGCCGAATGGGTGCTGGAACCGGGCGACATGCTCTACCTGCCGCCACGCCTGGCCCACTGCGGTGTTGCCGTGGATGATTGCATGACCTACTCCGTAGGCTTCCGCGCCCCGAGCGCGGCTGAAGTGCTGACCCACTTCACCGACTTCCTCAGCCAGTACCTGACTGACGAAGAGCGCTACACCGACGCCGACGCCCAGCCGGTCAGCGACCCGCACCAGATCCAGGCCGACGCCCTCGACCGCCTGAAAAGCCTGCTGGCCGAGCACATGAGCGACGAGCGCATGCTGCTGACCTGGTTCGGCCAGTTCATGACCGAGCCACGCTACCCGGAACTGGTTGCCGGCCCGGAAGTGGAAGAAGAAGACCTGCTGGGCAGCCTGGAAAACGGCGCTGTGCTGATCCGCAACCCGAGCGCGCGCCTGGCCTGGTCCGAAGTGGACGACGACCTGCTGCTGTTCGCCAGCGGTCAGAGCCGCCTGCTGCCAGGCAAGCTGCGGGAACTGCTGAAGCTGGTGTGCGCCGCCGATGCACTGCACATCGACAACCTCGGCCCATGGTTGGCGGATGAAGATGGCTGCGCCCTGCTGTGGGAACTGGTCAAGCAAGGGAGCCTGGGGTTTGCCGATGAATAAGATTCACGTAAGTGTCGCGGACTGGCAAAAGGATATCGCCGAGATACGGCGCATTCGTGAAGCGGTATTTATCGCTGAACAATCGGTTCCACCGGAACTGGAATGGGATGCTGACGATGCAGGTGCCGTGCACTTCCTGGCATTCGAAGGCGACTTCCCCATCGGCACCGCCCGCCTGCTGCCTACCGGCGAGATCGGGCGCGTGTCGGTTCTCAAGGACTGGCGCGGCCTGAAGGTCGGCGACAAGCTCATGGAAGCCGTGATCGGCGAGGCCGAGAAACGCGGCCAGACCCGGCAGATCCTCAGTGCACAGGTCCATGCGGCGCCGTTTTATGAGCGCCTGGGCTTCAAGATTGTCAGCGATGAGTTCCTGGAAGTCGGGATTCCTCACGTTGATATGGTGCGCGAGGGCTGATCCGAGACCGCGCCGCTCCCATCGCAGGCAAGCCAGCTCCCACAGGAGAATGCATTCCAAATGTGGGAGCTGGCTTGCCTGCGATAGCGGTATCAGCAACACCTCAAAAGGCCCTGCCATCCACCGATGCCAGGGCCTTTTGCCGTCCAGGATTCAACTTGCACCCCGCCAGGCCGACAAACTGGCACTATCTAGCCTCATGACTCGCAGAGATAACGGACATGTCCCTACGCACCCTGCTCACTACTTTGCTCCTGGCCACCAGCTTCTCGGTGATGGCCGCCACCGAAGTCGTGCCCCTGAGCAACCGCACCAGCGCCGACCTGTTGCCCGTCGCGCAGAACTTTATCGGCAAGGACGGCACCGTCAGCACCTACGGCAACCAACTGATCGTGAACGCCGAGCCAGACAAGATCCAGGGCCTGCGCGCCCTGCTCGCGCAACTGGATACGCCTTCCAAGCGCCTGCTGATCACCGTCGACACCAACGAGAACAACCAGCAGAGCAACGGCAACAACCAAACCCAGGTCATCACCTACAGCACCGAGAGTCGCGACGGCGGGATCCAGCAGATCCAGGCCAGCGAAGGCGTGCCCGCGCTGATCCAGGTCGGCCAGAGCGTGCCACTCACCACCACCCAGCCTGATGCCTACGGCCGCCCGCAGAACCAGACGCAGTATCGCAACGTGACCCAGGGCTTCTACGTCACCGCCAGCGTCACCGGAGAGACCGTTCACCTGAGCATCAGTACCAATCGTGACCGCATGAGCCAGGAACGTCCCGATGTAGTGAACGTGCAAAGTACCGACACAACTGTCAGCGGACGCCTGGGCGAGTGGATCACCCTGGCCGGAATCAATCGCCAGACCCAGGCCGACAAAAGCACTACAACCCGCAGCTACTCTACTCAAGGGCGCGATGACCTGAGCCTGCGGGTCAAAGTCGACACCCTGAACTGAAGCACCAAAAACTGACTGGCGAGTCGTATTAGACTAAAGATGTAGTGCTTGAAAAAAAGCACTACAAAACATTTGACGATCCAAAAAAGCATGGGCATGATGGCCTCGCTCCCGCTAATCAGGGGCCCTGGCAAGGGCCTTCGGATCGTCGCTCAAAGCCACCCACCTGAGCCGATTCGTGTCTGTACCGCCCACAAGGTGTGTTTGACGAGGTTGCGACTGGAACGAAGTTGTCCCGAGGGACGGAAGCTAACCAGGTAACCCGGCAACACACTGATGGATCGTACAAAGGCCCACGACGCCCGAAGACTGTTCGCAGTTCGCCCTTACCTGCTCAACTCCCCCTCTCGCCACTCGTTCATCCCGTCGCCTTCCCCGCCAAGCCTGACTTGACCGCCTAAGCTTCTGGTCAGCGAGCAGCCATAACCACGCAGTGATTACGTGGCTGGCAAATGGAATTTTCCACCTAGACCTATGCGACGAGGTTTTTCCCCATGGCACTGACACGCGAACAGCAAATTGCAGCCCTTGAAAAAGACTGGGCTGAAAACCCACGCTGGAAAGGCGTGACCCGCGCTTATTCCGCTGCTGACGTCGTCCGCCTGCGTGGCTCGGTTCAACCTGAGCACACCTTTGCAAAACTCGGCGCCGAGAAGCTGTGGAAGCTGGTCACCCAGGGTGCCAAGCCGTCCTTCCGTCCCGAAAAAGATTTCGTCAACTGCATGGGCGCCCTTACTGGCGGCCAAGCGGTTCAACAGGTAAAAGCCGGTATCCAGGCGATCTACCTGTCCGGCTGGCAAGTGGCAGCGGACAACAACTCCGCTGAATCCATGTACCCCGACCAATCGCTGTACCCGGTGGACTCCGTGCCAACCGTGGTCAAGCGCATCAACAACTCGTTCCGCCGCGCCGACCAGATCCAGTGGAAAGCCGGTAAAGGCCCGGGCGACGAAGGCTACATCGACTACTTCGCACCGATCGTTGCAGACGCTGAAGCCGGTTTCGGCGGCGTACTGAACGCTTACGAGCTGATGAAGAGCATGATCGAGGCGGGTGCTGCCGGCGTTCACTTCGAAGACCAGCTTGCATCAGTGAAGAAATGCGGCCACATGGGCGGCAAGGTACTGGTTCCGACCCAGGAAGCCGTTCAGAAGCTGACCGCTGCTCGTTTGGCTGCTGACGTTGCTGGCACTCCGACCATCATCCTGGCCCGCACCGATGCCAACGCGGCAGACTTGCTGACCTCGGATTGCGACCCGTACGACCAGCCGTTCGTGACTGGCGAGCGTACCCAGGAAGGCTTCTATAAAGTACGCGCCGGTCTCGACCAGGCGATCGCTCGCGGCCTGGCCTACGCGCCGTACGCCGACCTGATCTGGTGCGAAACTGCCAAGCCGGACCTGGACGAAGCTCGTCGCTTTGCTGAAGCAATCAAGAAGGAATACCCGGATCAACTGCTGTCCTACAACTGCTCGCCTTCTTTCAACTGGAAGAAGAACCTGGACGACGCGACCATCGCCAAGTTCCAGCGCGAACTGTCTGCCATGGGCTACAAGCACCAATTCATCACCCTGGCCGGCATTCACAACATGTGGCACAGCATGTTCAACCTGGCGCACGACTACGCCCGCAACGACATGACTGCCTACGTGAAACTGCAGGAGCAGGAGTTCGCTGATGCTGCCAAGGGTTACACCTTTGTGGCGCACCAGCAGGAAGTGGGCACCGGCTACTTCGACGACATGACCACCGTGATCCAGGGCGGCACCTCGTCCGTGACTGCGCTGACTGGTTCGACTGAAGAAGAGCAGTTCCACTAAGCACTGAGTACACGGCCATTGCAGCCTCAAGGAAGACCTAACCGCAGTGCCGCACGATCTGACGCCCCGACTGGTTCGGGGCGTTTTTTTTGCGTCTCTGAAATGGGGTGTATATCCGTTATTTGGGTGATGGCCGCCTAGGGTTCCGCTCTTACAGCGGGTCACTTTTGAAAGGAGCCCAAAAGTAACCAAAAGGCTCTTGCCCCACCACTCGGCTCCTCGCCTAGGCTCGGAGTGCCCTCACTCCGGCTTTGGACCGTGGGCCGCCGCGATGGGCCATCCATGGCCCAGCGCGGCTAACCCGGCGTCCTGCCGGGTTACCCACGCTCCAAAGCCTGCGTTCGGCCAGCGTGGTTTAACGGGGCGCCTAAGATCAAGATCAAAAGCAAGAGCACAGCGGCCTACCGGCCGGCTTGAGTGTTGAAGAGCCAAATCAAAAGCTAAAGCGGGCACGGTCAAATGTGGGAGCTGGCTTGCCTGCGATGGCATCAACTGGGTGTACCTGATGCACCGAGGTGTCTGCATCGCAGGCAAGCCAGCTCCCACAGAAAAGCAGAGCTGCATCCGCTTCAGATTTGGCTTTCGCTCTGGATCTTGCCTTTGCTTTTAACACTCAAGCCGGCCTGTAGGCCGCTGTGCTCTTGCTTTTGATCTGCTTTTGATTTTGATCTGCGGGCCCCGTTAACCACGATGGCCGCAAGTAGGCACGGTGGAGCGGGTAAATCGGCAGGGATGCCGATTTAGCCGCGCCGGGCCATGGATGGCCCGTCGCGGCGGCCCGCGGAGGCGTGCCGGAGTGCGGGCATGCCGAGCCTAGGCGAGGCACCGAGTGGTGGGGCAAAGACCTTTTGGTTACTTTTGGGGCGTTTGCCAAAAGTGACCCGCTGTAAGAGCGGAACCCTAAGTCGCCGTTACCTAAATAACGGATATGTACTCGGTCCCCCTTCCTCAGGCCACTTTTCCAGCCGCCTGGCGCTCCCGCTCAGCCACCAACTGCCGAGTCAGCGGTATCAGCCGCTTCCCGTAATCGATCGCATCATTGAGCGGATCAAACCCACGAATCAAAAAGGTCGTAATACCCAGGTCGTAATAGTCGAGCAACGCCTCAGCCACCTGATCAGCTGTACCCACCAGCGACGTAGAGTTACCCTGAGCCCCCAGCAACCCCGCAATCCCGGTCCACAACCGCTTATCCAACCGCGAACCCTGAGCCGCCGCCGCCAACAACCGACGCGACCCCTCATTCGGCGGTTCACGCCTCACAAACCCACTCTTCTCAGCCAACGCCGTCGCCTGCTCCAGGATGCGATCCGCACGCTCCCACGCCAGCGCTTCAGTCTCCGCCAGAATCGGCCGCAACGACAAACTGAAGCGAACCGTACGCCCATGCTTGGCCGCCTCAGCCCGCACCTGGGCGACCACGTCCTTCACCTGCTCGTAGGTCTCACCCCACAGCGCATACACATCCGCATGTTTGCCCGCCACCGCAATGGCCGCCGCCGAAGACCCGCCAAAATACAACGGTATATGCGGCTGCTGCGGCGACTTCACCGTCGAAAACGCACCCTCGTACCGGTAGTAAGTGCCGTGATGGTCGAAGGGCTTTTCGCTGGTCCATTCCTGCCGCACCACGCTCAAATATTCGTCGGTGCGGGCATAACGTTCGTCCTTGTCGATATGGCTGCCATCGGCCCGCAGTTCACGGTCGTCACCGCCGGTGATGATGTGCACGGCGGTGCGCCCGCCGTTGAACACATCCAGCGTCGCGAACTGCCGGGCGGCGAGGGTGGGCTGGACAAAGCCGGGCCGGTGGGCAATCAGGAACTGCAGCTTTTTCGTCACGCTGGCCGCGTGGGCGGCGATCAATGTGCTGTCCGGGCTGTTGGAGTGGAACGCCACGAGGGCGCGGTCGAAGCCGGCTTCCTCATGGGCGCGGGCCACGGTTTCCACGTAGTCGGGCTGCAAGGTCGGGCCGCTGCGAGGGTGGATCTCGGAGGCGTGGTGGCCGCCGATATAGCCGATAAATTCGATGCTCATGGTCAGTCCTTGTTGAGGGCAGGAATAAAGCTGCTATCGAAAATAGGGGCCGCACCCGGGCCTGTAAAATGCCGATTGGTTCTATCCTAATTATAAAAATACAGAATCATAGTTTTGGATGGTTATCAGTAATGTGCATTTTATTCGCATTAGGTTATTCCCAAATAGAATTTCACTGAGGTTTTTTATGCGAATAGCATGAAACCGCAGCGGCGCTCCTGGCCGTGTTCTTGATGAGGAAGGAAGCCCGATGACTGAAAAGTCCCTTAACGCCAGTTCGTTTTCCGTCGACAAGGCCGAGGGTCAGGCCGGGGTCGCATCCCGCTTGATTCCACGCTGGTTGCGCAACTGGCGCACTCCCGATGTGTTGCTGCGGCTGGTGAGCCCGATTGTGTTGTTGCTGCTGTGGGAACTGGCCTCTGAGCTGGGCTTTATTCCGGCCCGGATCATCGCCGCGCCGTCGCAGATTGGCGGCACCTTGTGGGCGATGATTGTTTCCGGTGAGTTGGGCAAGCACCTGCTGGTGTCGCTGCAACGGGCGCTGCTGGGCTTGAGCATCGGCGTCAGTATCGGCGTGGTGGCTGCGCTGATCACCGGCCTGTCCAAGCGGGGTGAGGTGATCCTCGACTCACCGATGCAAATGCTGCGCACCATTCCTTCCCTGGCGCTGGTGCCGTTGTTCATCCTCTGGTTCGGCATCGGCGAGTTCACCAAGATCGCGCTGATCGTCACCGGCACCACGTTTCCGGTGTACCTCAACCTGTTCGCCGGCATCCGCAACATCGACCCCAAATTGATCGAGGCTGCCCACACCCTCGGCCTTAACCGCCGCGAGCTGATCTGGCATGTGATCCTGCCGGGCTCGCTGCCTTCGTTTTTTGTCGGCCTGCGCTATTCCCTGGGCATCTCCTGGCTGGCCCTGGTGTTCGTCGAGCAAATCAACACCACCGCCGGTATCGGCTACCTGGCCAGTGATGCGCGGGACTTCATGCGCACCGACGTGATCGTGATCTGCCTGTTGATCTACAGCGTGTTGGGCCTGCTGATCGATGGCCTGATCCGCACCCTGGAACGTTTTGCCCTGGCCTGGCGCCCTTCGTTTGTGAGGAACTGACATGTCGATTCTCGAAGCTTCAACAGCACCGGTGCAGTTGCGCAATGTGGTGCGCCAGTTCGGCCAGCAGCGGGTCATCGACGGCCTGGACCTGGACATCGCCCCTGGGGAGTTTGTCGCGTTGCTGGGGGCCAGCGGTTCCGGCAAGACCACCTTGCTGCGCAGCCTAGCGGGCCTGGACAGTATCGACAGCGGCCAGTTGCGCGTGCCCAAGGCCCGCGCCGCAGTCTTCCAGGAGCCGCGCCTGATGCCGTGGAAACGTGCCTGGAAAAACGTGATCCTCGGCCTGCGCGTTCCCGACGCCAAGGCCCGCGCAGTGCAGGCGTTGACGGAAGTCGGGCTGGCCCATCGGCTGGAGGCTTACCCGGCGACCCTGTCCGGCGGCGAGGCTCAGCGCGTGGCATTGGCCCGTGGCCTGGTGCGCGAGCCCAAGCTGCTGTTGCTGGACGAACCCTTCGCCGCGCTGGATGCGCTGACCCGCATCAAGATGCATCGCCTGATCATCGAGCTCTGGCGCACACACACGCCGGCCGTGTTGCTGGTGACCCACGACGTCGACGAAGCGATCCTGCTGGCCGACCGCGTGATCGTGTTGGCAGATGGCAAGATTGCCGAACAACTGACCATCGACCTGCCCCGTGCACGGGATACCGGCCAGGACGGTTTCCAGGCGATTCGCGCGCGCTTGCTCAGCCTGCTGGGGGTGGAAGTGGACGCCCCGGCCACTCAGGCGGTTAATGCCACTGTACGGCGGTTCGCCCATGGTTGAGCTGAGGACGGTAGGGCGGTAGGTGGCGGCGCTTTTGCTGGGCGGCTGCGACAAAGCCGCTTCGCCCTGAAGTCGTTGTGTTTTGCCCGGGTCTGAGGTCTCATTGGGGCCGGGAAAACTGGCGGGTAAGGAACAGCACTTGATACGGGAAGAACTGGCGCAATATGGCGGGATCACCGTGATGATTCCGGCCGCAGTGGTCATCGCCGTCTGGCTCTGGTACTCCCGGCCCCAGGCGGTCAAGTGGTGGCTGATGACAATCGCCTGCACCTATTCCATCGTCGCGTTCAGCAAGCTGTTGTTCAAGGGGTGGGGCGTGTCGCTCCAGCACCTTGATATTGCTGTGCTCAGCGGTCACGCCATGAATACCTCGTTGATGGTCCCCGTGGCGATAAGCCTGGTGGCGCGCCGCATCAACCCCGATTGGCGCTGGCCGGCGGCGGTTTGCGGGCTGTTGATCACCGCCTGGTTCAGCGCTTTTTGCGTCGCCCCCTATATTCACCCGCTCAACGAGGCGCTGGCCGGTGGCTTCTTGGGTGGGATGGCGGCGATCGCTTTTCTATGGCGACTGGAAGTGGTTGAGGTGCGGGTTTCCCCATCCTTGATCGGTGGGGGAATGGTGATTCTGTTGCTGAGTGCGATGGTGCCCAAGTACAACGCCGAGAAACTGCTCAACCATGTCGCCGTGGCGGTTTCAGGGGCCGATCAGGCCCATCAGGAGCCTTCCTGGCGGGCCTCTTCCATGCCGATGAACGCCGAGTAAGTGGCCAGGTCCAGGGCCAGGTTACTCTCCACCAGCAGCTCCAGCAGTACCGTCTGGCAATTGAAGCGCCGGGCATCGCCACGGCGCTGAGCGCGCTTCATTTGCTTGAACAGCGTATCGGTGATGTCCTGCGGCGAGTTGTCCCGCAAGCGATCCAGCCAGTGGGACAGCACCTGGGTGTTGCGCGCGTATTGCTCCGCCGGCAGCTGTTCGTTGGGCGCCAGGCCCACGAATCCTTCAAACGCGTTCGTCAGCCTTTTCAAGGCGTAGGCCCGTTTCAGATCCTCATAAATGCTCATGGCCGCTCCTCGGTGCAGGAGATATTGGCCAGTAACTCGGCGGTCTTTATTTGCATCAGGTGGCTGTCGCCGCGACTTTCCACGCACAGGCAAATGGACAGGGGATTGCTCACCTGCAACTTGAAGCGCCAGTCGGCAAAGACCATTGAAAGCCCGCTACAGGATTCATCGCTGTCCAGTGAGTTGCTGGCGTATAACACCTGCATGCGTTCTACAACCGTGGTTGAACTATTAACCTTGACGTGGATGTTTCCCGAAGAAGGAAACAGGCCGATACGCTCTACCAATAGCTTTGAACTTTTCATGGCCGTCCCTCGCTGTTTATTCACGTATTACTTTATTCTGAAGAGGCGAAAAAGTAAGGGGATGTTATTTTTAGTCTGCTAATAAGCGGGATGTTATTTTTGGTCGACTCAAGGCAATTATCAGAAAGTTGTCCGGACTCGGCTGATTTCCGCTAAAGGCACGTTGATGCGCTGTTCCCGTTGCAGGAAGTTCATCAGCAATACCACACGTTCTTCTCCGTCCATGGTCAGGAAGACGGCCTCAAGTTCGGCAAACGGCCCCTCATTGATGCGCACGCTTTCACCCGGCTGCAACAGGGTTGCCACAACGCCCTGGTGGTCTCGCTCCTGCAGTTCATCCACCAGCGCGTCGCTGATGGGCAGCGGATGTGCGCCGAATGCCACGACCCGCGACACCCCGCGGGTCGAGCGCAGGGAGCTCCAGCTGTCCTGCAGGCTCATTTGAATAAACAGATAACCGGGAAACAGCGATTCCCGCGTGGTCCTGCGCTGGCCCTTCAACAGCCGTTCGCGTTTATAGGTAGACCGAAAACAGGTGTAGCCCTGGCGCTGAAGATGTTCCTCGGCGCGCTCGTCCTGCCGGGATTTGCACTGGACCAGGTACCAGGCTTTGTTGGCATTTGCGCTCATGGAACTTCCTCTGTGTATATATAGCGAAACTCGGTGGTCAGGTAATTTAAAGCCGGTAGAGGCTGCAAAGGCATGAATGTTATAAAACGTCGGGTTGGTGCGGGTGTTGTTATTTTTCGTCCGGAGATAGTTTTGGGTGAAGTGGGGGTTCCATGGTAATAAATACTGCCGTGAAGTTATGAAGTTTATGTCAGCGCTTCATGGGGTAATGGATGGCCCAGGGAATAGTGCTTTGTTTAAAAGAGTGTTGATTGTCTGTATTGGCAATATTTGCCGTAGTCCCACCGCAGAAAGCCTTTTGCGTGGCGCACTCAGTCGCTGCGATATCAAGGTCAGCTCCGCCGGCATTGCCGCACGGGTCGGCAAACCGATTGAAAGCACCGCGCGTGCGGTACTTGAGGCCCATGGTCATTCGGCCGTTGAGCACCAGGCTATCCAGCTGGAGCCACAGGCGATCAGTGAAGCCGACCTGATCCTGGTGATGGAGCGACAGCACATCAGCGCCGTACTCAGCATGGCGCCCGAGGCACGGGGCAAGGTCTTGCTGCTGGGTAAATGGCAAAACGAGCGCGAGATCAGCGACCCCTACCGGCAAGGGAAAGCTGCTTTTGTGCACGCTTATGCGTTGATCGAAGAAGCCGTAAACGCATGGGCGCAGCGTCTCGTACGCTGATCGCCATGACTTTTTGAATCGATATAAAGGCTAAGAATCCGACTTATGCAGCAAGCGCCAGCAGTCACCGTACGGGAAGACGATAACGAGGAGATTGATCTCCTCGGTCTGTTTGGAACACTGATCGACCATAAGTGGTTGATCGCCGCGGTTACCGGCGCCTTTATGCTCACCGGCGCCGCGTATGCGGTGTTGGCGACCCCTGTCTATCAGGCGAATGCCCTGTTGCAGGTCGAAGCGAAAAAGAACGACTTGCTGGGCTTCTCGGACATCGGCGGCATGCTGGGCAAGGAGTCGCCTTCGGCCACTGAGATCGAGCTGATCCAGTCCCGCTACGTGATTGGCAAAACCGTCGACAACCTGAAACTCGATATCGTCGTACAGCCCCTGTACTTCCCGGTGGTCGGTGAGTTCCTCGCGCGCCGCTTCCAGAAGACCAACCCCGGTGCAATCGCCGAGCCCTTGCTGGGGCTGGATAGCTTCGCCTGGGGCGGCGAGTCGCTGAAGATCTTCAAGCTGGACCTGCCCGACGGCCAATTGGGCAAGAAGCTGACCCTGACCGTGGGTGAAAACGCGCATTTCACCCTGGTGGATGAAGATGACCAAGTGCTGGCGGCCGGCAAGGCTGGGCAACTGATCGAGCAAAATGGCGTCGCCTTCCAGATTGAAGAACTGCGCGCCAAACCCGGCACGCGTTTCCGGGTGATCCGCAATGCGCGCCTGACCAGCATCCTCGACTACCAGGAAAACCTGGACGTGGTCGAGCGGGGGAAAGAGTCGGGCATGATCGGCCTGGCGCTGGAAAGCACCGACCCGGACCAGGCGATCAACATCCTTAATCAGATCGCGGCCATCTATGTGCGGCAAAACGTCGAGCGCACCTCGGCTGAGGCGGCGCAAAGCCTGGCGTTCCTCAAGGAGCAACTGCCAGAGGTCAAGAAGGACCTGGAAAAAGCCGGCAAGGCCTTGAATGAATACCAGACCCGCAGCAAGTCGGTGGACATCACCCTGGAAACCAAGGCGATTCTCGACCAGATCGTGGGGCTCGACACCAGCATCTCCGAGCTGAAGTTGCAGCAGGCCGAGATGGACCGCAAGTTCACCCGCCAACATCCCGCGTATCGCGCGTTGCTGACCCAGATCGGCGAGTTGACCAGCAAGCAACAGAGCCTGGCAAGCCGGGTCGAGAGCCTGCCCTCCACCCAGCAGGAACTGCTGAGCCTGACCCGGGATGTCGAGGTCGGCACGGCCATCTATACCCAACTGCTGAACAAGTCCCAGGAGCTTGATGTGATGCGGGCGGGGACCGTGGGCAACGTACGCCTGATCGACACCGCAGACGTCAATTACTTCAAACCGATCAAGCCGAAAAAGATCCTGATCGTGCTGATCGCGACCTTGCTGGGCGGCTTCCTCGCGGTGGCCCTGGTGCTGCTGCGCAAGGCCTTGAACCGTGGCCTGGAAAGCCCTGAAGCCATCGAGCAACTCGGGTTGCCCGTGTATGCGTCGATTCCGTACAGCCCGCTGCAAAAAGTTGAAGAAGACAAAATCTCCCGAGGGCGTGGGCGTACCGATGCCGGTTCTTCGTTGCTGGCCATCAGTCACCCAACGGACCTGGCGGTGGAGGCCCTGCGCAGTTTGCGCACCAGCCTGCACTTCGCGATGCTCGAGGCGTCGAACAACCGCATCATGATCTCCGGCCCCAGCCCCGAGGTGGGCAAGACCTTCGTCTCGGTCAACCTGGCGGCGGTCATCGCGCAAACCGGGCAGCGCGTCTTGTTGATTGATATGGATATGCGCCGCGGCTACCTGCACAAGGTGCTGGGTGTGCCGGCCAAGGATGGGCTTTCCGACATCCTCTCCAATCAATGCACCCTTGAAGGTGCGATCCACAAAACCGGCATTGAAAATCTCGACATCATCAGCCGTGGGCAGATACCGCCGAATCCTTCCGAGTTGCTGATGCATCGCAACCTGACCGAACTGTTGTCGCACGTCAGCGAACGCTATGACCTGGTGATTCTGGATACGCCACCGCTATTGGCCGTGACCGACGCGGCGATTGTGGGACGGCAGTCGGGGACCAACCTGATCGTCACGCGCTATGGCTTGAACCCGGCCAAAGAAATCGAGCACACCATGCGCCGGTTTGCCCAGAACGGCATCGTGCTCAGGGGCGCGATCTTCAACGGGGTTGAAAAGAAAGCCTCGGCCAAATATGGCTACGGCAACTACGGGTATTACCAGTACGAGTACCAGGCTGATCGGAGCTGATTCACCACTGTAATTGCAGGATAGCGGTCACGTTCTCAGGAAATGAACGAAAAATCCTGGGGCGGTAGCGTGCCAAATTCAAATCAGCATAAAGAATACCCAGCCATGTTTTACCTGTTATCCCTTATCGCGCTGTCAGCGGGTTTGCTCGCGGCGAAAAATCCAAAATACTCAATTGTAGTGTTTGGGATAATGCTGGCTGTTATTCCCACGGGTAACTCCTACAGCGAAATAATCTCGCTCAAAGGCATCTACTTCTTTGACTTTTACATCGTCGGTGGGCTGGGTGCACTGCTGGTCAGGCAGGTGGTTTCTCAGAAGAATCAACTGACAGCGCCAGGCGGCCTGCTGTTTGGCTGTGGACTGTATGTGGTGTTACTGGCGTGCGGCCTTCTGGAGTCTTCCAACAAGTACCTGTTGAAGGATGTGCGGCCTTTCATAATGATCCTGTCATTTATCGTGCTCTCGAACATCGCGACCCTTGCCGCGAAAGCCCTGAAGCTGCAAACCGTGCTTTTGCTATTGATCGCGATGACGGCATTCAATGTGCTGGATATCGCGTGGTTGCGGTTGGGCTTGTACAAGTTTCAAGACGTCTACTATGAAGAAAACGCCTATCGGTACCTGGATGGCGGTACGTACGCCGCCGTGGCCTATCTGATTTATTACTTCATCGACCCACGGCTGTTTGAACAGCGAAAAAAGCTCGCCAGAATTTGCCTGGCCACCTCATTCATCTGTCTGTTTATCGCCAATTCGCGCTTCATCTTCGTGTCGGTGTTTGCGGCGATCATCATTCACCAATACACAAAGCCGGCCCGCATGATCGGGGTCGCCCTGGCCGGGGCCGTTGTACTGATGGCGTTTATTGGCGTCAGCAACATGATCGGCGCTGACCGAATCAATGACGGTTTGTCGTCCGAGGGCATGGCCGCTCAACTGGGCACTCGCTTCAGCCCCGCACTGGAGCTGATCCGCGGCATGAACCCGCTGCATTACTTTGTCGGATTGGGCGCGGGAACGCCGTTCGAAATTCCCTGGTTTGAATATCGTGGCCTCGATGACAAGAACTCGAATATCGACAGTGCCTACTTAACGTATTTCGTTAAGTACGGGCTGATCGGTTTGTACCTGTTGTACGTGTTCATTACCTCGATTACCCAACGCATGAACAGCCGGGTGGCGGTCTCGATCGCTGTGTTTTTGGGGGTGATGTTCGTCGTGTCGGCCACGCCTTATCAGCCGTACGCCATCGGGATCGCTTATGGCGCCATCGTCCTGCGCGTCTGTGCTGAGCACACGGCCAGGCAACGCAAAAAGCTGCTTAAGCCGGACCTGCCGCTGATAACCATGCCCTTACAGGTGAAAGCCGGATGAACAGCACAGTGTTGAAAAAATTCGTCTCCAGTACGGCCTGGAGCTTCATCTCCGCCGTCGCCACCAAAGTGTCAGTGGTGATCACTGGCATCCTGGTGGCCCGGGTATTGGGCGCCCAATCCTTTGGTGAATACGGCCTGATCCAAAGCGCGATTGTGATGCTTGCCAACGTCGCCGCCCAAGCCACCACCACGGCAACGGCCAAGCATATCGGGCAGTTCAAGGAGATCTGCCCCGAGAAAACCGGCCGGGGTATTGCCCTGACGCTGATGTTTTCGGTGTTTTTCAGTGGGATGATCATCGGGACAGCGCTGTTTTTTCCGCACTTCTTCTCCAGCGTTATCTTGGGCGCAGACCGCCTGAGCGCGGCGTCGCTGATTGTACTGAGCACCATCACGTTGATTATTTTGTCGGGGTGGACCCAAGGCTGTCTGACCGGGTGGGGGCAATACCGGTCGATTGCGACGATCAACGGAATCATCGCGATGGTCGCGATCCCGGCGACGTATTTCCTGACCATCAAGTTCCGGCTCAACGGTGCGTTGTTGGGATTGGCCGGTTCCCAATTGCTGATCGTGTTCTTCAGCGCACTGGCCTGCTGGAAAATACTCAAGGCCCGAAACACCACGCTGAGCTTCAAAGGCGCCATGACTGAAAAGCATGCCGTGCTGTCGGTGGGCCTGCCGGTATTGCTGACGGGCTTGATGGTCGCCCCGATGAACTGGTTCGCCAACAAGTTATTGGCGGAAACCACCAACGGCCTTGCCGCGTTGGGCATGTACGCCGCTGCCATGCAATGGAACGCGATCTTTTCCCATGTTTCCGTGGTGTTGGGCTCTGTACTGGTACCGATGCTGGCCGCCGCGCTGGGCGGTAAAAACCGCAAGCTGGATGCCTTGAACTTTCTGTCGGGCTGGCTGGTGGTGTTGGTGATCATACAGCCGGTGATCATGTTTCCTGAGTTGCTGGCCAAACTCTATGGCAGCAGTTTCCTCGGGCGGGATTTTGAAGTGACGTTGGTCCTGGTGATTCTGGGGTCTCTGCTCAGTGCATTTAAGTCCGGTATTTCAAGAAAGATGATCGTGATGGACCTGGCCTGGTTCAGCGTCATGAGTAACGTTCTATGGGGCCTGCTGTTTATCGCCGGTGCGCTATGGCTCAGGGAGGAGGGCGCAATCGGGATTGCCAAGGCCTTTATTGGTTCGCAGTTCATCCACTTCCTGTTAGGGCTTCCTTATTTTGTTTATAAGAAAATACTGCCTTTGGAACTGCTTATATCTCCCAGGATTTTGATCCTCTGGACATTGCCTTTTATCAGTTTCATAGCCAGCGCCTACGTTGAAAGTGTGCTGTATCGATTGATGATTATGGCGACGATATTTATCTACATTCTCGCAACAACGGTTGCCTTGAATGCCGTGTTTAATGACCCCGTGGAAAATGGAAGCCCAGCATGAATGTCAGTAAAGTTTATATCCGGGGTGCATACGGTCCGGGTAACTTGGGTGATGACGTATTAATGCTATGCGTGATCAATATTCTGAAAAAACGCTTTAAAGAGTCGGATATTGCGGTGGGTGTCGATCATCCGCAGATCGCCAGGAACTTTAATCCGCGCATCAAGTGGCTGCATATCAAGGAGCCGGTCAAGGCTGACCTGGTGGTGTTGGGCGGCGGCGGCCAGTTCTTCTCGTTCATCCCGCCGGCCAAGGAAGTCACCGCTCCTACCGGTCGATTGGCGAAGGCCTATAAGAGCATCAAGGCTCAAACCGACCTGAAGTCCACGCTGTTACGCCTGTATGTCGGGCTGCGTGGCGGTGTCGACAAGATCTATTTCCACCGGCGTCTGGCGGCGTTCTGTATCGGCCTGGGCCCGTTTGATGGCGGCGGCAAGTTGCTGACCCGCGCCGTCAGCGTGATCAATCGCTGTGACTACATTTCCGTGCGGGACGGCACCAGCCAGCAGCATTGCAATACCTTTGGAAAGAAAGACGTGGAGGTGTACACCGACCCCAGCCTGCTTTCCGATCTGTGGATCTCCAGCAAAGACCTGGAAATAGGCAGCCTCAAGAAGGGCAAATACCTGTCCTTTATCCTGCGCGACTGGCCCCACGACGCGAACGGGCAACAGTTTATCAAGGCGATGGTCCAGGCCGCTGATGAGTTGGCCAAACGTGGCGAGCAGGTGCGCCTGGTCTCGCTCTACAAAGAGCGTGACCAGCACCTGATCGACAAGTACGACACCTTCGAGTGGTTGTGCTGGGACGCCGCCGGCGATACCCCTGAAACCTTCATGGCGAAGCTGATCGTTGAGTCCGACGTGATCATCAGCGCACGGGCCCACGGCGTACTCCTGCCGGCTTCCCTGGGTTTCCCCACCATCGCCGTTGAAATCGAAAACAAGCTGAAAAAAGTCCATGAAATGCTGCCGCACGGCACGAAGCTGGTCAGCGTCCCGGACCCCGACGTGATCATCACGACCATCAGCGAATTCCGCCAATCGAAAGCGCAAATGGCCGAGCACCTCAAGCAAGAAATCGCCCAGCGATCTTCCCTTGCGCAAAAAGCGGTGGACGACTTTTTGAAATGGGTCGATGGAAAATAAAGTGGAGGGGGCAATCGACGTGAAAAAGACAGCCTCGACGCTACTCGCTTTGGCGTTCGCTCTGCAGGTGGCCGCGAGCGGTGCATCGCAGATCAGCGACCGCTGCGAGCAACGCATCAAGAACATCTATCCGTCACTTCCTGACGTGTCGCAGGTGCTCGACGGTGCTCAGGCGCAGAACAGCATCAAGGGCCGCGCCAATTTAACCAACAAAAGCTACAGCCAGAAAATCAAGGACATCGTCGTGTATTTTCCTGCCGGCTCGTACGACCCGGGCTCGATGGTTCGGCTCGGATTGCCCTACGGTGGAATCGAATTCAAATCCCCGCTCCCGCAACCGGGCAGGGAGTGCCTGGTGCTGACGTACGAGTTGAAGTTCGACAACAATTTCAATTTTGTAAAAGGCGGCAAGCTCCCTGGCCTCTACGGCGGCATCGGCAATACCGGCGGGAAAATACCCAACGGCCATGACGGCTTTTCCACGCGCTACATCTGGAAAGAGAAGGGGGCCGGTGCCATCTACGCCTATTTGCCCACCAGCAAAACCTGGGGCACGGCAGTCGGCCTGGGGTCCTGGATCTTTACGGTCGGGCAGTGGCACAGGTTGGAGCAACTGGTGAAGTTGAATACGCCGGGGCAGGCCGACGGTGTGATTTCCATCTGGTACGACAAAAAGCTGGTGCATTCCGAAGCCGGGCTGACGTTTAGAGACACCCCGGACATCACCATCGATGGCCTGCTGTTTTCTACGTTCTTTGGTGGGAATAACCCGTCGTTCGCCACGCCGGTCAGCACCAATATCCGCTTCAGGAATTTTGTGATGAGCTCCCAGCGCGTGACTGATGCATCAGGGCAGGGTGACTAAGTGAAAAACCTGAAACTGAATATCAAGAAGGCCGCTGTTGCGCTGTTTAATTCGCTGCTCAGCCTGGCGTTGTTTTTCAACCTGAGGCGTTCACTGCTCAGGCTGACCGGATGCCAGGTGGGCGCGAAAACCACGGTTCACCGCAAGGTGGTTTTTTTCACCTTCGGCAACTTCTCCATCGGGAAAAACTGCACGGTCAATTACGACTGCTACCTGGACAACCGGGCCGGTATCCAGATTGGGGATAACGTCAATATTTCCCATAACGCCCGGATTTATACCCTGGGTCACGATATCGATGACCCCATGAGTGGCCTGGTGGGCAAGCCCGTGGTGATTGAAGACAACGCCTGGATCTTTCCCAATGTGATGGTGATGCCAGGCGTCACCATCGGAAAAGGCGCCGTGGTTTATCCAGGCAGTGTGGTCACGCGCAACGTTGAAGCGTACTCGATTGTGGGCGGCAACCCGGCCAGACATCTTCGCTTCAGGAATAAAAATATTCAGTACAACGCCGACTTTCCGATTTGGTTTGCCGTGTAAGTACCTCACTGGCTCCACCCTTATTCAGGCAGGATTCTGACGTGAAATCATTAATGATCGCGTGGATTGGCTATCAACGACGCGCCGATACCATGAAGCAATATTGGGCCTATGACATTCTGCACTTGCCCAACCAGTTCAAGCAGAAATCGGCGCGGCCACTGGACTACTTGATCAAGTCGTTTAAAACCATCAAGACGCTGTTGGCCGGTTCGCCGGAAGTGCTGTGGGTGCAGTTGCCACCGAGTCCGGTATTGCATATAGCGCTGGCCTACAAGTTTATATTCAACCGGCGCTTGAAGATTATCGCTGACGCCCACAACAGCTTGTTGCGCAAACAGTGGATAGGCTTTCCGGGCACTGTGTCCCTGTTGAATAGAATCGACGCAGTGGTCGTGCATAACTTTAAAGTCAAAGAAGAATTGGCAGGCCTTGGCGTCAAGGAAACCAATATCTTTATCCTGGAAGACTTGCCGTGTGACTTCCCGGCGGCGCCCGCCACTGAGCGCGAGAGGCCCTATGTGCTGTTTCCGTGCTCCTTTGATATCGATGAGCCCATAGAGGTCGTGATCAACGCCGCCCGGGCAATGCCGGAAGTCGACTTCCTGATCACCGGCAAGCATCAGGGGAAGCTGTCTGAAGAACTCGTTGCGGCACTTCCCGCGAACATCAAGCTGACCGGTTTCCTCAGCAAAGCGACGTTCGAACAGTTGCTGTGCAACGCGAATGTGGTGCTCGGCCTGACCACCCGCGACAACGTCCAGTTGAGCGTGGCCAACGAAGCGGTCAGCGCCGGCCGGCCGATGGCGCTCTCGAATACCACGGTACTGCGCTCGCTGTTTTCCGAAGCCGCAGTGTTCGTGGACACCCTGAACCCGCTGTCCATAAAGGCCGGCGTCGCGCAGCTCATCGCCAATCAAGACATCTATAAAGAGAAATCAGCCTTGCTCAAAGCCAAGCGAATAGCCCGCTGGAAAGGCCAGGCCCAACAGTTAAGAACTGCCGCCACTATTTAATGATGTCTATTACACCTGACAGGAAGGGAACCGTCATGACTCAATCAAGTGATGTTTTATTGATTTGTTCTGGAGGTGGGCACTGGGTACAAATGAGCAAGTTGCTGCCGGCCTTCGACGGTCAGAAAGTTACCATCGCCACCGTTGATATCAGCATTGGCTCGCAGTATCCCGCCCACGCGTTTGCGCAAGTCCCGGACTTTAATCGCAGTGAGCCGATGAAGATCATCAAGGGCTTTTGCCAGATCTTCGCGATCGTCTACCGCAGCAAGGCCAGGTACGTGATCTCCACCGGCGCCGCTCCGGGGTTGCTGGGATTGGTCGCGGGAAAACTCATGGGGAAAAAGACCCTGTGGATCGACAGTATCGCCAACCCCAAGAAACTCTCGTTGTCCGGCCGCATCGCTGTTTATTTTGTCGATGAGTTGCTGACCCAGTGGCCCACACTTTCGCAAAACAGCCGGGCCCAATATAAAGGGAGGATTGTGTAAATGATATTTTGCAGCGTTGGCACTCAAGCACCCTTTGAACGAATGCTCGGCTACTTGCATGAGTGGAGTCATGCAAACCCTGAGGTCCCGATTGTCGCCCAAGTGGGCAATCAGGAACACGACCTGGGCCGCATTACGGCGCACAAGACCATTGCCGAGCCGCTGTTTTCCAAGAACTTCAATGCGTCAAAGGTGATCGTTTCCCATGCGGGCATGGGCAATATCATTCGCTCCCTTGAACTGGGCAAACCCATTGTTATCGTCCCGCGCGACAGCCGACGGGGTGAACACATCAATAATCACCAGTACGACACCGCTGAGAACTTTTCAGATATTCCGTCGGTGTTTATCGCCCACGATAAGGACGGCTTCTTTTCGGCGATTGATTCGGCACTTAACTACAGCAGTTCGGAAAGTCCATTGGACTTTACCGAAAGAGACCGTTTGATCAGTTATGTGAAGTCATTCACGTCCTGAGTTTCGGCTGTTTGTCGACACGCTCCCATTACGTTTAATCATCGAGTAATCGCTATGATCCCAGTGATATTGTCTGGCGGCTCAGGCACGCGCCTGTGGCCGCTTTCTAGAGCACTTAAGCCAAAGCAGTTTATAGCGCTGCACGGTGACTTGAGTTTGTTTCAAGCCACGCTGGACCGCATCAAGCACCTGTCGATAGAGGGCGAGAACGTCAGCCCTCCGATCATTGTGTGTAACGAAGAACACCGTTTCATCGTGGCCGAGCAAAGTCGATCGCTGGACCTGATACCCCAGAAAATCCTCCTGGAACCCACGGCCCGGAATACCGCCCCGGCGATCGCTGCGGCGACGCTGTCAGCCCTGCAAGACGGCGATGATCCGATCCTGCTGGTGTTGGCGGCAGACCATGTGATCGGTGATACCAGCGCCTTTAATGCGGCCTTGACGTTGGCCACGGTGGAGGTCAACAAGGGCAAGATCGTTACCTTTGGGGTGGTGCCTACCAAACCGGAAACCGGCTATGGCTACATCCGTACTCAAACCGCTGCCCTCGATGGCGCGGCGCATGTCGAGGCCTTTGTCGAAAAGCCCGACCTTGAGACCGCACAAAGCTACCTGGCCCAAGGCAACTACTTCTGGAACAGCGGCATGTTCATGTTCCGCGCCTCCGTGATGAAGGCTGAGCTGGAGCGCTTGAGCCCGGAGATCGTGGTGGCCGCGGAACTGTCCCTCTCCAATGCTACCCACGACCAGGATTTCACCCGGCTCAACCAGGTGGATTTCGTGAACGCGCCCAACGTGTCGATTGACTACGCGGTGATGGAAAAAACCGACATCGCGTCGGTGGTCATCCTCAATTCCCCGTGGAGCGACCTGGGGGCCTGGGACTCGGTCTGGGAAGCGGGCCTCAAGGACCAGAACCAGAACTGCACCCAGGGCGACGTGCTGCTGCAAGACGTGACCAACAGCTATGTGCATGCCAGCCACCGCCTGGTCACCGTTGCCGGGATCAATGATGTGGTGGTGGTCGAGACCGCCGACGCGATCCTGGTGACCACCAAGGATCATGCGCAAGACGTCAAGAAAATCGTCGCGCAGCTCACTGAAAAGCACCGGATCGAGAGCGCCAGCCACCGCGAAGTCTATCGGCCGTGGGGCAAATATGACTCGGTGGACCAGGGCTATCGCTACCAGGTGAAGCGGATCACGGTCAAGCCGGGGCACAAGCTGTCGGTGCAGCTCCACCACCATCGGGCCGAGCACTGGATCGTGGTGTCCGGCACCGCGAATGTGCAGATCGCCGACAAGCAGGTGCTGCTCACCGAAAACCAATCCACCTACATCCCCATTGGCGTTGTGCACTCCCTGGAAAACCCGGGACGCATTCCCCTGGAGCTGATTGAAGTGCAGTCCGGCTCCTACCTGGGCGAAGACGACATCATCCGCTTTGAAGACCGCTATGGCCGCCTCGAGCTTGTTTAAAGGACTATTGAAATGAACGTAACTGTATTTGGAATCGGCTATGTGGGCCTGGTGCAAGCGGCGGTGCTGGCCGATGCGGGGCATGAAGTCTGTTGTGTCGACATCGACGCCACCAAAGTCGAGAACCTCAAGAGCGGGATCATTCCGATCTTTGAGCCCGGGCTGAGTGCCCTTGTGCAGAAGAACCATGATGCCGGGCGCTTGCAGTTCACCACTGACGCTGCGCAAGGCGTGCGGCATGGTGAGGTGCAATTCATCGCCGTGGGCACGCCGCCGGATGACGATGGCAGCGCCGACATCAAGTACGTGCTCTCCGTTGCCGCGACCATCGCGCTCAACATGACCGAGCCGAAGATTATCGTGAACAAGTCCACGGTGCCGGTGGGGACGGCGGATAAAGTCCAGGCCAAGGTGTCCGAGGTGTTGGCGTCCCGGGGGCTGGAGGTGGCGTTTCAGGTGATCTCGAACCCCGAGTTCCTGAAGGAAGGTTCGGCCGTCGCCGACTGCACTCGCCCTGACCGAATCATCATCGGCAGTGACAGCAGCTATGCCGTGGAGCGCATGCGGGAACTGTATGAACCGTTCAACCGCAACCACGAAAAAATCATCACGATGGACATCCGCAGTGCCGAGCTGACCAAGTACGCGGCCAACTGCCTGCTGGCCACGAAGATTTCCTTCATGAATGAAATGGCCAACTTCGCCGAACGATTGGGCGCAGACATTGAGGCCGTTCGTAAAGGTATTGGCTCGGACCCTCGGATTGGCTACGACTTTATCTACCCCGGCTGCGGTTACGGCGGCTCGTGTTTCCCGAAAGATGTACAGGCCCTGGAGCGCACCGCGTCGTCGATCGGCTATCAGGCAACGCTGCTGTCGGCCGTCGAGGAAGTTAACAAGCGCCAGAAGCAGCACCTGTTCGGGCATATCCACCATCACTTCGGTGGGCAACTGGAGGGCAAGACCTTTGCAATCTGGGGCCTGGCCTTCAAGCCCAATACCGACGACATGCGTGAAGCCTCCAGCCGCGTGCTGATCGAACAATTGCGCAGCGTGGGCGCCAGGGTTCAAGCCTTCGACCCGGAAGCAATGGCCGAAACCCAGCGCATTTACGGCATGAACGAAGACCTGCTGCTCATGGGGACCAAGGAAGCTGCGCTGCAAGGTGCCGATGCGTTGGTGATTGTGACGGAGTGGCGTGAGTTCAAAGCCCCGGACCTGGACTTGATTAAAGAAAAACTGAGCACGCCAGTGATCTTTGATGGCCGCAATATATTTGATCCGCAGCGGATGAAAGCCAATGGCTTTGACTATTACGGTATTGGTCGCGGGTTATCAGTACGGCCAGTCGTTTAAACCTGACGATTATTAACATGGGTGGTTTGAGCTATCCACAAGTGAGATGATTTCGAGGGGCTAAGTGCGTGATCCAACAGGATCTTTGTACAGTTTGCATAGCCTGTTTATCTCCGTTCCATCACTACGCCCTTATGTGCAAAGTTTGATAAGGGGTAAATATCGAGAAGGAGTCTGATATGAGGAAATTACTGTTGGCCGGCTTGCTGGCTTTCACAAGTACTGCGGCACTGGCGGCGGGTGAAGTCGCCGGCGCTGCGGTGAGCGAGGCGGCCAGCACCGGCGGCGAGTCACTGTCGTTGAGCACCCCGCTCGTGGGCGGCGTGACGCTCGGTGAAGGGGTAGGCGTCGGCACGGCCGTTGTCGGCGCTGCGGCAGCCGCTTCCAATTCGGGCGGCAGTTCCAATGGCGGTACTGCCGGCACCGGCGGCACCACCGGCACAGGCGGTACCACGGGTACCAACTAATAACCCGCAATGTGTGTTGTTCAAGATCACCCGGAACTTTCTGGGTGATCTTATTTAGACTCGCCCTCGACTAGCGTAGTGCCATTATGATTCGTAGGTTACCTGTTCTTTTGCTGGCAAGTATCAGCTTGCACGGCTGTATGTTTTCGCCTGGTCAACACATGGACACCCGTCAAATGTCCAGTGAGGGCTCGCCCGAAAGTACCCGGGTGGAGTTGATTCCGATCACGCCTAAATTGATCGCCATGGATGCCGCCACGCACGTTCGCGAATCACTGCCTTCGGAATTATTGTCTTATGTCCCGGGTGGCTATCGTGTAGGCGCCAATGACCTGTTGTTTATCACGGTCTGGGATCACCCCGAGTTGACGGCACCGTCCGGGCCGCAACAGCAGATCGACGCCAACGGTCGCTTGGTGCGCCCCGACGGCACGCTGTTTTATCCGTATATCGGCAACGTCCCGGTGGCCGGTAAAACCATCGAAGAGCTGCGCGCCTTTATCGCCGGGCGACTGTCGCAATTTATTGAAAGCCCTCAGGTCGACGTCAGCGTCCTGCGGTTTGCCAGCCAGACCGTGGTGGTGAGCGGTGCGGTGATCAAAGCCGGCCAACAGCCGATCACCACCACGCCCTTGAGTGCGGTGGAGGCCATCGGCGCTGCGGGTGTAGACCCGACGAATGCCGACCTGTCGGGCCTGACACTGACGCGCGACGGCCGTGAGTACAGGCTGGACCTGGACAGCCTGAATCGCCAGGGCTCGCAACTGCAGGGCATTTACCTCAAGGGCGGCGATCGGCTGTATCTGCCCTATAACGACCAGAAACGTGTGTACCTCATGGGCGAAGTCAATCAGCCCCGGGCCCTGAGTTTCAAGGGCAAGTCGATCAACCTGACCGATGCCCTGGGCACGGTGGGTGGCTTGAACCAGACCACCTCCAATGGCAACGCGGTCTACGTGATTCGTGGCGTGGACAACCTGGAAGCAGAACCCGCCAAGGTGTTCCAGCTCGATGCCCAATCACCGTCCGCGCTGGTGCTGGCCACCCGGTTCGACTTGCAGCCCCAAGACATCGTGTACGTCGGGCCGGCTGGCGTGACGCGCTGGAACCGCCTGATCAGCCAACTGCTGCCAACCGCCAGTGCCGTCGGGATCGGTGCCCGATCGTTTAATGACCTCAGTGAAGCCAACAGCAGATAAGGCTCAAGCCCTCCGTGAACATTTTGCCTACCTGCGCCTGCCTGTCGATGGCGCTCTTGTTGAGCGGCTGTAACCCGTTGATGAGGGCGTCCTGGTACACCCTCGAAACCTCCGTCAGCGGCCCGGCCCCCCTCCACGTGACCCGTGCCCAGGTCGACGCCGTGCCGTACCCGCAGATCCTGGTCACCACCGCTGTCAGCGAGGGGGTGATGGCCAGGGCACGGCGCCGGGGCGACCTGGAGTTCTGGGTCGCTTCCGGCAAGCAAGTGGTGATGATGCGTGACGGCCTGGTGGTACGCACCGTCGGGCTAGGCGTCTCCCTGGACGGCACTCGCTTCAGTGGCGAGTCACCGTTCAAGCGCGGCCTCCAGCACCTGCCCGATGGCTACACCAGCACACGCTGGATCGACGTCTACGACGGCAACCGGATCGGCGTCGCGGTCAACAGCCGTTTCAGCCCCCGCGACGTCGAGACCCTTCGCATTCTGGACAAGGATCATGCCGTGCTGCGCATCGACGAGCAGGTGGAGGTTCCCACCTTGGATTTCCGCGCCACCAACCATTATTGGGTCGACCCGCAGGATGGTTTCATCCTGCGCAGCGAGCAGCATCTGACGCCCCGGTTGTCCCTGAAAATCCTGCAGCTACGCCCTGATCGGGAGGCTGCCCGGTGAAGTCTCTGAATCTTCTATGGCTGGGCCTGTTGTTGATCGGCCCCGGAGCGAGCCAGGCAGCCGTCACGGTCAGTGGCGATGCACGCAGCCCTGGCGCCTATGCCGTCAAACCGGGGGCGCGCTTGCTGGACGTGATTCGCGTGGCCCAACCGAATGCCGAAAGCTACTGGTTGGGTGCCGCGTGGCTGCACCAGTCATTGATGGCGCCGCAGGCGCGTTTGAAGGCCGGGGTTTTGTTCGATTTGAAACTGCTGCAACGGGGAGCCTTGCTGGACGACCGGCCCACCCGAGCGGACTTGAGTGCGCGTCTGTATCGGCAGGTCGAGCAGTTGCCGGTCACTGGCCGCCAGGTGGCGGTGCTGGACCCGATCGCCGTGGAGGCAGGGTTCGCGCGCAACGCGTTGCTCGATGACGGTGACCAGCTGGTTTACCCCGAAAGGCCGTCTACCGTGGAAGTACTCGGGGCCGTCGCGCAGCCCTGTGAGGTGCCGTACCGCGCCATGCAAGAGGTCGGGGAATATGTTCGCGACTGCACCATCCTCGACGACGCCGAGCGCGATGACCTGTGGCTGATCCAGCCCGACGGTCAGGTACGACGGGTGGGCGTGGCGGTGTGGAATCGGGAGGACGGCATTGTGGCTGCTCCCGGGAGCCGGATCCTGGTGCCGGTGCGCAGCGATGACCTTGAGACGCCGACCCCTGATCTCAACCAACAACTGGCCGAGTTTTTTGCCACTCAACCGTTGGCTGAGGTGAACCCTTGAATTTACGTTTTGCTGCTGTATTGCTTTTGCCCTGCGGACTGGTTCACGGAGAACCCCGTTACACCCAAAATGATTTCGGCGGCGTGGGCCTGCTCCAGACCCCCACCGCACGCATGGCCCCGGCGGGAGAGTTGAGCGCCAACGCCAACCGCACCGATCCCTACTCGCGCTACAGTTTTTCCTTGCAGCCGTTTGACTGGCTGGAGGGTTCGTTTCGTTACACCGCCATCAGCAACCGCAGGTACGGCGCCGAGGCGTTGAGCGCAAGTCAGAGCTTCAAAGACAAGGCCATCGACTTCAAGGCACGGCTCTGGGAAGAAAGCCACTGGGCGCCCCAACTGGCCTTCGGCGCCCGGGACATCGGGGGTACCGGGTTGTTTTCCAGCGAATATTTCGTCGCCAACAAGCGTTATGGCAACCTGGATTTCAGCCTCGGTATCGCCTGGGGCTACCTGGGTAATCGGGGGGATTTCGGTAACCCGCTGTCAGTGTTCGGCAGCAAGTTCAACGACCGGCCGAAGAGCACGGCGGTCGTCGCCAGGGCAGGGGATGTGAACTCCAACGCCTACTTCAGGGGGCGTCCTTCGTTGTTTGGCGGGATCGCCTATCAAACGCCCTGGGAACCCCTGAGCCTGAAACTCGAGTACGAGGGCAACGACTACAAGCACGAGCCGTTGGACAACCCGATCAAACAGGATTCGCCGGTCAATATCGGCGTGGTCTACAAGCTGGCCGACAGCGTCGATCTGAGCGCAGCCTGGGAGCGCGGGAATACCGCGATGTTCGGCATCACCCTGCACACCAACTTTGTCAGCCGCAAGGCGCCGGTCAAGACCTACGATCCTCCCGCCGAACCGTTGCCGGCGCGCATGCCGACGACCCCGGCCGACCAGGTTGACTGGGCCAACGTGTCCGATCGTTTGCAGCAGAATGCCGGCTACAAAGTGGAGCGTATTGCCCAACGCGGTTCCGAGCTGATGGTGTATGGCGAGCAACAACGCTACTTCTATTCAGCCAAGGCCGTGGGGCGCGCCAGTCGGATTCTCGACAACAGCGTCAATCAGGATATCGATTGGTTCACCCTGGTGAACAAGCGCTATGACATGCCCATCGAAGAAACCAGCGTGCCTCGCGACACGTTCCGCGCGGTGGTCAACAACGATCAGCCGTTGAAGGACCTGCACCGTACCACCGAGGTCAACCCGGCGATTGCCCATCGGGAAACCACGCTCTACACCGGCACCCGCCAGCCGTTCAACTACGGGCTCGGCCTGGGGTACAAACAGAACATCGGCGGCCCCAACGGGCTGCTCTATCAGTTCACTGCCGACGCCGATGCGCAATACCGGTTTACCCGCAACACCTGGTGGAGCGGCTTGGTCAGCGCCAACCTGCTGAACAACTACGACAAGTTCACCTACGACGCGCCAAGCGGGTTGCCGCGGGTGCGCACCGACCTGCGCCAATACATGACGACGTCCGATGTGACGATGCCGACGTTCCAGTTCAACCATGCGGCGCGGCTGGATCGGGACCTGTATGGCATGGTCTACGGCGGTTACCTGGAGTCCATGTACGCCGGGGTTGGCAGCGAGGTGCTGTTCCGGCCGGCGGGCAAACACTGGTCGGTGGGCGCAGACCTGAACTTCGTGCGCCAGCGTGATTTCAATCAGGGCTTCGGCCTGCGGGACTACCAGACCATCACCGGGCATGTCACCAGCTACACCGAGCTGCCCTACGACACACTCGCGGCCGTCAGTGTGGGGCGTTACCTGGCCCGGGACTGGGGCACCACGGTCGACATCTCGCGGCAGTTCAAGAACGGCGTGAAATTTGGTGGCTGGGTCACGCTGACCACGGCCTCAAAGGAAGAATATGGTGAAGGCAGCTTCGACAAGGGCATCTATATTTCCGTCCCGTTCGATGAGCTGATGAGTACCTCGACCATGCGTCGCGCCAACGTCGTATGGGCCCCGCTGACCCGTGATGGCGGCGCCCGCCTGAACCGCGCGTACTCACTGCAAACCATGACCGACGGGCGTGACAGCGAGCTGTTCTACAACAACTTCGAGAAGATCACTGAGTGATGTAGCGGCGTCTGCCGACGAGGTAACTCACTGCCCGGTGCTCATGCGCCGGGCGGTGAGCAAGCCGCAACAGTAAAGCGCCAGGTGCAATGCCGGCGCGCGACACGTCCCTGACTTTCCTCTCTGACTTTTATACGAATGGCTTGGGCCTGGGGCCCAGGCGCTTCTGTGGGCGTTAGCTACGCGCCGGGCGGGGGTGATGAGGGGACGGGGAGGATAACGCCCCTAAGGGCGGGTGGTGCCCGCGCCGCCGGTATGGCGGTGCGGGGAAGGGAGGGGTCAGTAGATGTCTTTGGAGAGCAGGGTAAACGGCGTCTTGAACAGGATCTTGATGTCCAGCCACAGCGACCAGTTGTTGATGTAGCGCAGGTCGATATCGACCCGTTGCTGCATCTTTTCCAGGGTCTCGGTTTCGCCCCGGCAGCCGTTGACTTGTGCCAGGCCGGTGATACCGGGCTTGATGCGATGCCGCGCCATGTACGCGCGAATCTTGCCCGAGTAATAGTCATTGTGGGCCACGGCATGGGGGCGTGGGCCCACCAGCGCCATATGCCCTTGCAGCACGTTGAACAGCTGCGGCAGTTCGTCGATGGAGGTACGGCGGATAAAGCGCCCCACCGGGGTTATGCGTGAGTCGTTGCGGCTGGCCTGGCGCACCTCGCGGTCGTCATGCACACGCATCGAGCGGAACTTCCAGACCTTGATCACTTCGCCATTCCAGCCGTGACGGTCCTGCTTGAAAATCACCGGGCCGGGGGAGGTGAGCTTGATCAGCAGGGCGAACAGCAGCAGCAAAGGGCTGAGCAGCACGATCGCCACCAGCGCCAGGCTCTTGTCCAGCAGTGACTTGCTCAGCGCCGCCGTGGGGCGGCTGGTCAGCGGGCTCTCATTGAGGAAGATCGCGGGTAGGCCGTCTACCTCGGCCACGCTGTGATTGAGCAGCAGCATATTGTTGAGGTCGGGCACCCAAATCACGTCCACGCTGATCTCCAGCAGGTTGAGGTACAGCGCCTCGATGTGCGTGGCTTCCTGGAGGGAGTGAGTGATGTACAGGCGGCGTATGCCGTGTTGTCGGATCAATGAGGGAAGGTCGGGCAAGTCGCCGAGAATCTGCGGTTGAGTGCTGTCTTGAGGTGAAGCGGGGCCGGGACCGACGAGGCCGACTAAGGGTGAGCGTTTTTGTCTGGCAAGCGTATTGGCCAAGTCGGTTGCTAGTTTACCCGTGCCAATAATCAGTGATTTCTGGCGCTCGTGAAGTTGCCGATGGTAGTACCTGGACAGACTGTGAATCGGAATGTAGCAGAGTGCTAGTATTGGGTAGCTGACGGCTGCCCAGAGTAGCAGGATCTCCAAGGGAAACAGCGAGCTGGCATTACAGGCAATGCCAACCGCCGATAATATGCCCAAGGTCAATAACCAGCCGGTAAATAATCGTCCCAGTCCTACAAAAAAATCATCTTTTTTGCTATAGACGTCACATAACATGTAAGCGGGGATAGAGGCCAGTATTGTAATGGCCGCCAATATCCGGTAGTGGGATTCCAATTGTCCGGTCTTGAACAGTACCAGTGAAAACAAAAGTACAACGACCACACTCAAGGCAATTGCCCACTGCCCCCAAAAGGTCAAGCCCTTGGGTGTAAGGTTACGATGCATTCTTCTGTTGTTAAGCATACTTCTGCTCCCTGTGGTATCCACTCACGTACTGGCAGGTTAAAGCGAGGCGTGGTTTTAATGACTATCAAATGGCAGGCGCACGCGTAGGCGTGCGTATTGATAGTAATGAATGGCAGGGAGCAATGGCTGACGACTTATAACGCGGTCATGTTGTTATAAAATGGCAGATATAACGAGGTTTTAATAGGCAGGGTGAATTGTAATTTTTATGAAATAATTATTGTTCGGCGACGTTGTTGCGGTTGCTCAACGGGCTTTTTATTTTTTGTGTGAGGCAATAACCGCGATTGCGTACCGCCCGGAACAGACGCTCGCCATCGTTGACGCGTTTGAACTTGTCCTGCAGCCGGCTAAGGCACATTTCAAGCCCGCGATAAAGGTCGGGTTCGCGCCCAATGTTGCGAATAAGTTCTTCCTTGCTCACCACGCGTTCTTCATGGTGCAGCATCTTTTTAATCAGCGCCGACTCAATGGTGGTCAAGGAAATTCGTAGCCCGCCTTTGACCAGTGCTCGGTCTTGCTGGGTGAGCAGCCAGACATCGGGAGTGCGTAATACGGGTGTTGCATTAACAGTTTCGGTTGGCGTGTTATTAGGGGTCGGGTGTGGGGTGTCTGATTTTAGTGCAGTGATGTTCGGGTTTTTTGAGGCATCGTAAAGTTTTCGGGTCAGGCGATTGCTGGCCTCGTACAGTCTTTTCGCGGCCACATAGTTGCTGAGCCAGAGATTAAAGTTCTGCTCACTGGTAACGGCATAGGAACTGGTCGAAGCGTCCGATGTTTTTTCTGCCGTTTCGATCAGCGGTCCGCTGTCGACGTCGTAATGTAAAAATGCCACATTCGGCGTGAAGTCCTGCAGTGCGATTGACGGGTACGTCGATGTAAATGTGTGTTTCTTGAGAGAACTCATGGCATTCACCGATTCCAGGAAAGTACGGGGGTTCATAAACTATCAGCAGGGGAGAAGTAGGGGCCCTGAAAATAGTCAAAAGGCAAGCGTCTGGCGAGAAGTGCGCTGTCGGCGTGCTCGACGTTTTCGGCGATGAACGAGACCCGGGAGGTGCTCATCACCCCCAGCATCTGGTCGTAAAGCCGGTCGAACAGGCCCGAACGGGTGTTCAGACTGAGCCTGAGGGCCGAGTCTGGAAAAGGCATTTTTATATAGTCATAAAGACTCAAGTCAGTCAGCAGGTCAGCTTTTTTTGTATCGAGTGTGTAATTGTTATAGGCAAGTTTCAGGCTGCTTCGGTCTTTCAGGCTATAGAGTTGGCGGATCATATTTCGACGCTCCACCGGGCCCGGCAGAGTATCCAGCGTGTTTTCGACGCTGACGATGAGTTGTTGTTTGTGTTTTTCCAAGGTATTGGAAGTGCTGACAATTTCCTTGAGCAGGTCCTCATTCATCAATAATGACTGCTCGATTCGGAGAAACTTATGGAGGCCCGAACGTTTGTCCACACGCAAACGTTTTGCTGGTTGAACGACCGAACTCGGTTTGGTGTATTGCAGGGCTTCACTGTAGGCGACTTTAAGTTGTTCAGAATAAAAGGCGCACGTATCAGCGGGCAGGTTGTCAAGAACATGCTCGGCATGGACCCGGATCTCGCTGCCCCATAACGCACAACTTCGTTCAAGTATCGCTTGTCGTGAAAATGTAAACTCGACAGAGTCCGCAAGCAATAGAGTTCCGCTATTCACGGTTCGGCCGCTCCCTGACGGGTTGAATATGATTAACCGAAGCCAGCCCTCTGCTCAGTTTGTAGCCGTAACCCCGGATGCTTTGAATAATATTACTTCCATAGTGCGATTTTATTTTGCCGCGCAAACGGCTGATTGATTTTTCGAGCGCCCTGGAATCATAAAATCGGGCGTTAAGCCCCATCACCACGGCAATTTCATCGTGGCTGAGCAGCCGGTTATGAATGAGTGCTTCAAGCACTTTCATTTCAACGAAGGAAATTTCGAGTTTTTTGCCTCCCCCGTAGATGCACATGCGGTCCTGATCAAGTAGCAAATCAGTATTACTTAGCCAGTACGTCTCGCTGAGGAACGCGGCAAACAGGGCAAGTTTTTTCTCGGGCGAGCTCTCGACGACCTTTATGCAGTAGTCGGCGCCTGCGAGATAGTATTTGGTTTTGCTTAGTGTCGTGGCGAAGGTGACAACCAGGAAAATCGTGCTGCCAGGATTTTCGGATCTGGTTTTTTTAATAATGTCCAGCGTTTGGGTGCTGGCGGAGGGGGTGTCGATCTCTATGATGATGGCACGGTAATGTCCATGGCTTTCACAGGGACCAATTAGTTGGCCGTAGGAGCGTGTATCGACTTTTAGATTTTTCGGTACAGTCCGAACTATAAGCTCGCTGAAGTCCTCGGATTTCGATGGGGTCCGTGCAATAGCGAGGACGTTGGAAAAATGCATCACGTTGCTCCCTTTTCCGGCATGCGAGGCCGTCAATTCAATCGCTGCAGGCGTTTAGATGTTAATCGAATTGAATACGCCAAAACGTGACAAATTTTAACATTCGCCACGTTATTTACAGGGGATAAGGCGGATTTCAGGCGGGTGTTGAAAGCGGATTTCTGGGCAGGAGTATTCATATGCTAGTGCAAATTTTTTAGTGTGCGATAAGTATTTTAGGCGGGTTGATATTTTTTGGCTGGAATGATTTAACCCTTCTAGTCCTTAAGCTCTAAAGAGCTTATACGTGACTATTTATAATAATCCAGCAAGGCGATAGCGGGGGTTGTGTGCTGGGAGATGCTCGCGCGGTCGGCGAGGTAGCGGGCCGGGGGTTGGCCGATGGCCTTGCGGAACATGGTGATAAAGCCGCTGGCGTTTTCATAGCCGAGGTCCAGCGCTACCGTCTGCACGCTTTCGCCTTTCGCCAGGCGCTGCAGTGACAGGATCACATGCAGCTGCCGGCGCCAGCGGCCGAAACTCAGGCCAATCTCCTCCAGCAACAGCCGGGTCATGCTGCGTTCGCTCATGCCGATGCGCACGGCCCATTCACCCAGGGTGGCCTTGTCGCTGGGGTTGGCCAGCAAACTGTCGGCCAGGCGCCGCAGCCGAGTGTCCCGGGGCATGGGCAGGTGCAGGGCCTCCACCGGCGCCAGCGCCAGTTCGTCCAGCAGTGTGGCCACCAACCGGCCTTGGGCGCCTTCGGTGTCGTACAGCGGCGGGAAGCTGACGGTCTTGCTGATCAATTCGTGTAACAACGGCGATACCGCCAGCGTGCAGCATTGCTGTGGCAGGGCACCGGCAGCGTCCGGGTCGACCAGCAGGCAGTAGACATCCGCCGCTCCCGACCCGCGTGCGGCATGGGAAAGTCCGCCGGGAATCCATAGTGCGCACTGGGGTGGCACGATCCAGATACCTTCTTCGATGACGCAATGGATCACCCCGCGCAACGTGTACATCAACTGACCCTTGCGATGCTGGTGCGGTGCGTGCTCCCAACTGGCAGAAGTGCTCGAGGCGCTCACCGCGACCACGGCACGGGGAATCGCATCGGCAAGGGCCGGGCGCAATGGGTCACGGGTTTCGAGGCGGTGCTTGTACATGGTGGGGGGCGTCGTGGCTGGATTGCGAAACATTCTGGCCATTCTGTGCAATGGCGTCCAGTGATGGCATGGTTACTATGAGAAACATTCTCGTTAAAGGAGCTTCCCATGCAACTCGACAGTTCAGCATTCCCCGTGGTGAAAATCGTGTTTGACGCCCCCAGCGACACGCCATCGCACGACACTTTTGGGGCCTTCGAGGCCTTGTTGCAGCGCGAAGAACCCTTCGTACTGCTGCATGAAAAAGCCGTCGACGAAAGCGCTCACGAGCACTCCCATGAAGAGCGCAAACAAGCTTCTATCTGGATGAAGAAGAACAAGGCGGCCCTGCGTGCTTTCGTTAAAGGCATGATCCAGGTCGAGCCCAGCGCGGCCAAACGCCTGGCGCTCAAGCCGTTTGCGGTGACGTTTGGCAAGGCGTGGGGTTACCCGTTGCTGGTAGTTGAGTCCACGGATCAGGCCTGGGCATTGGCGCGGGACGTGCTGGATACCCAGGTGTCGGATGTGGCGCATTATTGAGGCGAGGGCGGGGCTTTATTCAAGCCCCGGCGTTTCAGGTATCCTCCGCGCCCCGCTCAACAACTATTCCCAAACCATGCCAGAACACAACATGCAGGCCCTTTTGGAGTCGATCCTCGACGAAGTCCGTCCACTGATCGGCCTCGGCAAGGTCGCCGATTACATCCCCGCATTGGCCGACGTACCGGCGCAGCAACTGGGCATTGCCGTGTATGGCAATGACGGCTCGTTCTACTGCGCGGGTGATGCTCACACCCTGTTCTCCATACAAAGCATCTCCAAGGTGTTCAGCCTGGTGCAGGCCATCGACCATGGCGGCGAAAGCATCTGGGAACGCCTGGGTCACGAACCGTCGGGGCAACCGTTCAACTCCATGGTGCAACTGGAGTTTGAGCGCGGCCGGCCACGCAACCCGTTTATCAACGCCGGTGCGCTGGTGATTTGCGACATCAACCAGTCGCGCTTTGCCGTGCCGATTTTGTCCATGCGTGATTTTGTGCGGCGGCTGTCGGGCAATCCGCAGATCCTGGTCAACAGCGTCGTGGCTGAATCCGAAGCCCAGCACGGCGCGCGCAATGCGGCCATGGCGTACCTGATGAAGTCGTTCGGTAACTTCCACAATGATGTGGATGCAGTGCTGCACAGCTACTTCAACTACTGCGCCTTGCAGATGAGCTGCCTGGATTTGGCCAAGGCGTTTTGCTTCCTGGCGAATGAGGGCGTGTGCACCCACAGCGGTGAGCAGATTCTGACGGCGCGGCAGACCAAGCAGGTGAACTCGATCATGGCCACCAGCGGGCTGTATGACGAGGCGGGGAATTTTGCTTATCGCGTTGGCTTGCCGGGCAAGAGCGGGGTAGGCGGCGGAATTCTCGCGGTGGTGCCGGGGCAGTTTACGGTGTGCGTGTGGTCGCCGGAGTTGAATCCGGCGGGCAATTCGCTGGCGGGGATGAAAGCGTTGGAGTTGTTGAGTGAGCGGATCGGGTGGTCGGTTTTTTGAAGAGACTTGATCGCTCCCACGCTCTGCGTGGGAGCGCTGCCCTGGACGCTCTGCGTCCCGCTTAGCGCGGGCTATTTTCCGCGCATCTATCCAGCGCTCTGTCGACCAGCATCTGTGCACCTTCCAACATCCGGCAAATGCCCAGCGCCACATTGCGCTGTGTACCGTCGACTTCGAAGGCCAGGTGAGCGGCGATGACATTGATCGACGCCAGGTCCTGCGAGGCATTGGCCAGCAAGGTTTCCGTGTCCAGGTCCGTACGCACGGTAAATAATCCATCGAACGGTAGCTCGGCGGGTTCAGGTGTCTGGGGTTGGGCGTCAGGTTTCAAATAGTGATGGATGGCGCGGTAAGCGGCTTCTTGAAGCCGGTCGGCATGATTCGGGGGATTTGGACTGTCTTTAATCATGGTGTAGCTCCGTCGATAAGTGGAGCCACCACCGTTCGCGGTCAAACGAGGAGGGTGGCAGCTGTACGCGGGTTGACCGACCGGTTATCAACGAACCCGGCATACCCGAAGGTATCCCGCGCACAGCCGCCGCGACACGATAACTCAGGCACAAAAAAAACGCCTGAAATAGGTGTTGGGCGTTGCAGTCGTTGATTGGTCGGACGGTCAAATCCGGTCGCTGAATTGGCAGCGACGGCGAAGGTTAATCAGCCCCCGTCCGACCGACAACCTGAAACGGTTGTCGGAAAAATCCGAGCACGTCTCCCTGAGCTTTGACCTTCACGGCTGGCCTTTCCGGCGCCACGGCAGCACCATGCCGACCTCTTTCTGATAGCGCCGGTAAGTCTCCCCAAACAGTGCCACCAGGTCCTTTTCTTCAAGGTGCGCCCCGATGAAGAGGTAGGCGGTGAAGGCCAGGGCGAACAGCAGATGCCCCGCGGTCATGTCCGGGGTCGCCCAGAAGGCAATCAGGAACCCCAGGTAAAGCGGGTGACGAACGATCTTGTACAGCGCCGGTGTCTTGAACGGTTGGGCTTGCGGCGCAATGCCTCGAAGGTTATCAAGCGCCTGCCTGAGGCCGAACAGCTCGAAATGGCTGATCAGCAATGTCGCCACAAAAACCACTGCCCAACCTATCCAGAACACACCGGTTATCAACGCCCTTGCGAGCGGCGACTCCACCGTCCAGACAGAAACGGTAATGGGCCGCCACAGCCAGAAGAGCAGCACGAGTGTCAGGCTGCTGATCAACACATAGGTGGAGCGCTCAATGGCGGTCGGCATGAGCCGGGTCAGGCGCGCCTTGAACCCTTTGCGGGCCATGACCGAATGCTGGACGGCAAACAGGGTGATCAGGCCGATGTTGGCCAACGCCGCCAGGGGCCAGTCGAGGGTGACGCCGTCATCAATATGCTTGGGCACGAACAGGCGACCAAGAAAACCGATCAAGTACACCACGCTGATCAAAAAAATCCCGTAGCTGACGGCGCTATAGAGCAGCATGGCCAGGCGTGCTGCCCTACCGTTTGGGGATGTTCCACTGTTCACGGACAACTCCTTTCGTACATGTTGGGTCAACACGCAAGGATGGATGTAGTAATCGTTGCCGGACAGGGTTGGGGGCGTGACACAAGCGCGCCCCCACGTCCTCAGCTCACATTCAAACGATCGAGCAAGCTGTACCACGCCACGCCCGCGCCGATGTAGAACCGCTGCAATCCATGCAAGGGTAGTCGCTGCAGTGGCGTGACTGGATAAGAAAAATCCGAACGGCTGTCACACAAGCGCCCCGCCACTTGCTGGCCCAGGCTGGTACACAACGCAATCCCGCGCCCGTTGCAGCCCAGCGCCAGGGTCAAGCCGGGTGCGGGCTCATGAACGTGGGGCATAAAGTCCCGGGTGATCGCGATCCGTCCTGCCCAGCGGTACTCGAAATCCAGCTTGCCCAACTGCGGGAACAACAACGCCAGGGAGCGTTCCAGGTGCGCAAAGTCCGCTGGCCCGGTGGGGTCTTCGAACAACCCGCGCCCGCCCATCAGCAGGCGACCATGGGCATCCTTGCGGAAGTACAGCAGCAGGCGTTGGGCGGTTGAGACGGTTTCCTGCCCGGGCAAAATGCTTTCTGCCGCAGCCCCGCTCAAGGGCCGGGTGGCGACGATAAAACTGTTGGCCGCGAGCACGCTCTGGGCCATGCCGGGCCACAAGTCGCCGCTGTAGCCGTTGGTGGCCAGTACCACTTGGCCCGCCGACACCTGTGGGCCGTTGGCGGTCTGCAACTTCCAGCCAGCCCCCGCCTGTTGCATCGCAGTCACCGCGCTTTGCCCGTGAATGCGTACGCCCGCCGCCTGGGCTGCACGCACCAGGCCGCGCGCATAGGCCAGGGGTTGAATGGCACCGGCGCGACCGTCCAGCCAGCCGCCGGCAAACGCCTGGCTGCCCATGCGGGCGGACACCGCTCGGGCATCGAGGCGCTGCACCGGCACCCCGCGACGCTCCCATTGTTCGGCCCGGGCATGCAGGCCCGCCACGCCTTTTTCGGAATAGGAAACCTGCATCCAGCCTTTGCGCGTGGGGGCGCAGTCGATGCCATGGCGTTCGATCAGGTTGAACACCAGGTCTGCCGAGTTGGACACGGTGTTGATCAGCGGCTCGGCGCGCTCGGCACCGTACCTCTGCACCAGTTGATCCGGGTCGTATTTGAGCGTTGGGTTGACCTGCCCGCCATTGCGCCCGGACGCGCCCCAGCCGGGTTCGTTGGCTTCCAGCACGCACACGCTCACGCCACGTTCCGCCAGGTGCAGGGCCGTGGACAAACCGGTATACCCGGCGCCGACGATGGCCACGTCCACCTTCAACGACTCAGCCAGCGCGGGTGTTGGCGGTGCAGCGGGCGCCGTCGCCGCCCAGAGTGACTTCATGACAGGCTCCGGGTGTTGGCGGTGGGATGCAGCACGCGGCGCAGGAAGTCCTGGGTGCGCGGCTGTTGCGGGTTGCCCAGCACCTGCTCGGCCGGCCCGCTCTCGACGATGTAGCCGCCGTGCAGAAAGCACACGCGGTCGGCCACTTCTCGGGCAAAGCCCATTTCGTGGGTCACCACAATCATGGTCATGCCCTCATCGGCCAGGGTGCGCATCACCTCCAGCACGTCGCCCACCAGCTCCGGGTCGAGGGCCGAGGTGGGCTCGTCGAACAGCATGGCGTCGGGCTTCATCGCCAGTGCGCGGGCGATGGCCACCCGCTGTTGCTGGCCGCCGGAGAGTTGTTCCGGGTAGGCATCGGCCTTGGCCGACAGGCCGACTTTATCCAGCAACGCCAAGGCCTCCTCCCGGGCCTGTTTCAGCGGTTCGCCTTTGACGTACACCGGGCCTTCCATCACGTTTTCCAGCACGGTGCGATGGGGGAACAGGTTGAAGCGCTGGAACACCATGCCCATGCGGCTACGCAGGGCGTGCACGGTCTTGTTGCCACGTTGCACGGTCTCGCCGAATACGCGGATGGTGCCACCGTCGTAGGCTTCCAGGGCGTTGATGCAGCGCAACAAGGTGGATTTGCCCGAGCCGGACGGACCGATCAGGCACACCACTTCGCCCTTGGCCACGTCCAGGTCGACGCCGTGCAGCACACGATGGGTGCCGTAGTGTTTTTGCAGTTGGCGAATCTCGATCATGCTTTTTTCCTCCGGCCCAGGTGCTGTTCCATGCGGCGCAGGCCATACACCAGCGGCAGGCTCATCAGCAGGTAGAGCAGGGCGACCAGGGTGTAGACGGTCATGTTCTGGAAGGTGGACGAGGCGATCAGTTGCCCCTGGCGCGTCATCTCGGCCACGGTGATGGTCGATACCAGGGACGAGTCCTTGAGCATCATCACCAGGGTGTTGCCATAGGGCGGCAGCGCGATGCGAAAGGCCTGGGGCAGGATCACCCGGCGCATCATCAGCACCGAGCGCATGCCCAGGGCTTCGGCGGCTTCACGCTGGCCTTGCTCCACGGCAATGATGCCGGTACGGAAGTTTTCTGCCTGGTACGCCGAGTAGGCGATGCCCATGCCGATCACGCCCGCCTGGAACGCGCTGAGGTGCACGCCCATGTCCGGCAACACGAAGTAGATGTAGAACAGCTGCACGATGATCGGCAGGCCGCGAATCACATTGATCACGGTGCTCGCTGCCCACGACAGCGCACGGATCGGCGACAGCTTGAGCAACGCCAGCACCAGGCCAATCGCGCTGCTGAGCAGGAACGACAACACGGTGATCTGAATCGTCACCCAGGCGCCCTGCAGCAGGATCGGCAGGAAGTCCCGGGCGTTTTGCAGGAATTCAGCCGGGTTCATGGCTGCACCTGGGCATCAAGCCCCCACTTCTTGAGGATCGCCTCCAGGGTGCCGTCGGCCTTGATGCTGGCGATGGCCTGGTTCAGGCGGGCGAGGGTTTCGCTGTCGCCCTTGCGCACCACCAGGCATACCTCACCGACGTTGACCGGCTTGTAGTCGGCGGCAAGCTTCACGCCTTTGAACAGTTTTTGGCGGATCTGGTAGGCCACCACCGGATGGTCACCCACCGCGGCCTTGATGCGGCCCAGGCTCAGGTCGCGGACCATTTCGCCGATGGAGTCGTAGGTGCGGATTTCCTTGAAGATCCCCAGCTTGTTGAGCATGTCGTAGAAGATCGTGCCGGCTTGTACGCCGACCACTTGGTCCTTCAAGGAACTGAGGTCGGCATAGGTCGCGTTGTCGTCCGCACTCACGATCAGGCCTTCGCCGTAGGCGTACACCGGTGCGCTGAAGTCCACCACCTGGGCGCGCTCTGGGGTCTTGAGCATGCCGGCGGCGATGAAGTCGAGCTTGCCGGAGGTCAGTGACGGGATCAGCGCGGCAAAGTTGGTCTGCTCGATTTCACTGGTGAAGCCACCGGCCTTGCCCACAGCATTGGCGACGTCGACCATCACGCCCTGGATGCTGTTGCTCTTGATATCGAGGAAGGTGAACGGCGAACCGCTGGCCGTTGCACCGACTTTGTACGAGGCCGCACCGGCGGCGTGCACGCTTGCCACGCAAAAGGTAGCGCAGAGACCGAAGGCGAGGCGGCGAAACAAGGGCGAAAGACTGTTCATCGGGTTACTCCAGAAGGAAAACGGATCGTCAGTACCGCGAGCGGTTACAGAGCAAACCGCAAGCTTTGTGCCATTTCGATTCAATAAAATCGTTTTACGGTATAGAAAATCGACAAAATGAACCATTCGTATCGATATGCGATTTTAAGTAGTCGAATTTGGCCATTTGGTGTAGAAATATCGCCACGCTTGATCGACCTGACCGCGAGTTCGCCATGTCTGAAGAACGCAACAGCTTGCACAACCAATCCCTGGAAAAAGGCCTGTCGGTGCTCAAGGCATTCAGCGCACAGCGCCGCAGCATGAGCCTTGCAGAGGTGGCCGAGGCCGCCGGCATGACCAAAAGTTCGGCCCAGCGCATGGTGTTTACCCTGGAGAGTCTGGGTTACCTTCGGAAACACTCGCGCACGCGCCATTACCAACTCACACCGCGGGTGCTGGAGTTGGGCTTCAGTTATCTGGATGCGCATTCGTTGATTGAGGTGGCCAACCCGTTCCTCTCGGAATTGACCCGCCTGACCGGAGAAACCTCCTGCCTGACCGAGCCTGCGGGTTACGACATGACCTATATCGCGCGGTTTGTCAGCGCGGGCTTTGTGCCGGTGCACATGCCGATTGGCTCGCGGGTGCCGATGTACTGCACGGCGTCGGGGCGGGCGTATTTGAGTGCGTTGCCGCAGGATGAGGCGTTGGTGTTGATTGAGAACAGCCAGCGGGTGGCCCATACCAGCCAGACATTGACTGAGGTCGACAGGATCATGGCGTCGTTGCAGCAGGTGCGCGAGCAGGGTTATGCGGTGAATGGCCAGGAACTGTTCCTGGGCGACATGACCATCGGCGCGCCGGTGCTGGGGGCGAATGGCCGGCCGGTGGCGGCGGTGCATGTGGTGGCGCCCACCAGTCGGTGGAGCCGGGCGGATGCGGAGAAGCAGTTGGCGCCGGCGTTGTTGCAGTGTTCAAGGGCGTTGAGCAATTCGGCGCGCAACCTTGAATAGATAAACTATCGAACAAACAACACGGTCAGTGTGGGAGCTGGCTTGCCTGCGATAGCGGTGGTTCCGTTAGCCCATGCGGTTCTGACCCACCGCTATCGCAGGCAAGCCAGCTCCCACATTTGATTTTCATTGTGTTTGAGGTTTGGGTTGGCCCCAACAAAAAATGCGCCCCTTCGGGCGCATTTTTTTGTTCGGTCAACGATCGCCTATCAGGCAATTGCATCCCAGGCACGGTCACCGTTCTCGTCTTTGATCCGAGTCGGCAAGCCCATCACGTCCAGCGCTTTCAGGAACGGCTCAGCCGGCAGTTCCTCGACGTTGGCCATGTGCTTCACGTCCCACTCGCCACGGGCAACCAGCAGCGCTGCGGCCACAGGTGGCACGCCAGCGGTGTAGGAGATGCCCTGGCTGTCGGTTTCGGCGAAGGCTTCTTCGTGGCAGGCCACGTTGTAGATGAACAGCTCGCGTGGCTGGCCATCCTTGGTGCCCTTGACCAGGTCGCCGATGCAGGTCTTGCCGGTGTAGCCCGGTGCCAGCGACGACGGGTCGGGCAGCACGGCCTTGACCAGTTTCAGCGGCACGACTTCCAGGCCTTCGGCGGTGGTGACCGGTTTTTCGGAGAGCAGGCCGAGGTTTTTCAGCACGGTGAACACGTTGATGTAGTGTTCGCCGAAGCTCATCCAGAAACGCACATTGGGCACGTCGAGGTTTTTCGACAGCGAGTGCACTTCATCGTGGCCGGTCAGGTACAGGTTCTGCGAACCAACCACAGGCAGGTCGTCGGTACGTTTGACTTCGAACATGGTGTTGCTGGTCCACTGGCTGTTCTGCCAGCTCCACACCTGTCCGGTGAATTCGCGGAAGTTGATTTCCGGGTCGAAATTGGTGGCGAAGTATTTGCCATGGGAGCCGGCATTGACGTCGAGAATGTCGATCGAATCAATGCGGTCGAAATGCTTTTGCTGCGCCAGCGCGGCATACGCGTTGACGACACCCGGGTCGAAGCCCACGCCGAGAATGGCCGTGATGTTCTTCTGTTTGCACTCTTCCAGGTGGTTCCATTCGTAGTTGCCGTACCACGGCGGGGTCTCGCAGACCTTGCCCGGCTCTTCGTGGATGGCGGTGTCGAGGTACGCCACGCCCGTGTCGATGCAGGCACGCAGTACCGACATGTTGAGGAACGCGGAACCGACGTTGATGACGATCTGCGATTCGGTTTCGCGGATCAGTGCCTTGGTCGCTTCCACGTCCAAAGCGTTCAGCGCAAAGGCTTGAATCTGGGCGGGTACCTTGAGGCTACCCTTGGCCTTGACGCTGTCGATGATGGCCTGGCATTTGGAGATGTTGCGCGACGCGATAGCAATACGACCGAGTTCGTCGTTGTGCTGCGCGCACTTGTGGGCCACCACCTTGGCGACACCTCCTGCACCAATGATAAGAACGTTCTTTTTCAATTGCTTTATCTCTCCTTTATCTGTCCGCTTTACGAAAGGCTGGACAGGTAGTCGTCGTAACCAAATTCACGAACCACTTCGACTGTACCGTCGAGTTGTTTCACTACGATGGACGGCATTTTCAGGCCGTTGAACCAGTTTTTCTTGACCATGGTGTAGCCTGCCGTGTCGATGAACGACAGTCGATCGCCGATGGCCAGCGGCTGATCAAATTGGTACTCACCGAAGATGTCCCCGGCCAGGCACGACTTGCCGCACACCATGTAGGTGTGTTCACCATTGCTTGGCGCCAGCTTGGCGTTCAGGCGATAGATCAGCAGGTCCAGCAGGTGGGCTTCGATGGAGCTGTCTACCACGGCGAGGTTCTTGCCGTTGTAGAGGGTGTCGAGCACGGTCACTTCCAGGGAGGCGCTGTGGGTGATCGCCGCTTCGCCGGGCTCCAGGTACACCTGCACGTCGTACTTCTGCGAGAACGCCTTGAGGCGCTGGCAGAAGGCGTCGATGGCATAGCCTTCACCGGTAAAGTGGATGCCGCCGCCGAGGCTGACCCAGTTGACCTTGTGCAGCAGCGCGCCGAAGCGTTCTTCGATGGTGTTGAGCATCTGGTCGAACAGGTTGAAGTCACCGTTCTCGCAGTTGTTGTGGAACATGAAACCGGAGATCTGCTCGATCACACCTTCGATCTTCACCGGGTCCCACTCGCCCAAACGGCTGAACGGGCGCGCCGGGTCGGCCAGCAGGTAGTCGGAGCTGCTCACCTGCGGGTTGACGCGCAGGCCGCGGGTCTTGCCTTCGCTGCGCTCGGCAAAGCGCTGCAGCTGGCTGATGGAGTTGAAGATGATCTTGTCGCAGTTATCCAGCATCTCTTCGATTTCATCGTCGGCCCAGGCCACGCTGTAGGCGTGAGCTTCACCTTCGAACTTCTGGCGACCCAGCTTCAGCTCGTACAACGACGACGAGGTGGTGCCGTCCATGTATTCCTGCATCAGGTCGAACACCGACCAGGTGGCGAAACACTTGAGGGCCAGCAAAGCCTTGGCGCCGGACTGTTCGCGCACGTAGGCGATCTTCTGCATGTTGACCAGAAGCTTCTGTTTGTCGATGAGGTAGTACGGCGTTTTGATCATTTTCAGAGCCTGCGGCGGTGCCTGCCAAAAAAGGACACGCATTGTGCCCGCACTTGGGACAGATCGAAAGGTTAGTCAGCGGAATTTGCTGGCCCGGTTATAAGCTGGCCTGTGAATATGACAGCCCGTAGGTATGATGAGCCGCTTTGATAACGGACCACGGCTTCGGCGACGAGAGGTGAGAATGGACGCTGCATCTGTGATCGTTCCCACGCTCTGCGTGGGAATGCCGCCTCGGACGCTCTGCGTCCATCGGGTGCTGCAAGGTTCAAGTCTTGCGCAGTGGTGACGCGGAGCGTCACGGGATGCATTCCCACGCAGAGCGTGGGAACGATCAAACTCGACAGCTCCCACACTGACATCAAACCGTCATCTCCCCATCGCCTGACTGCCACATTCCCCCGTTACTGTCCTCGCCAATGAGATCGATCTCAAGCGAGTGACAATGACTGATTTGAAAGACGTAGCGCGGTTGGCCGGCGTATCCCGCGCCACCGCCGCCCGCACCTTTGCCTCCCCGGAACAAGTGCGCCCGGCCACCCGTGAACAGGTATTCGCCGCCGCCCGGGAGCTGGGCTTCAGGCCCAACCTGCTGGGCCGCCAACTGCGCCTGCAAACCACCAACCTGATCGGCGTGGTGGTGCCCAACCTGCTGAACCCGGTGTTCGCCGAGCAGTTCCAGGCCATGGAGCGCGCCGCACGGCTGCGTGGCTATAACCTGTTGCTGGCCACCACCGACTACAGCGCCGAGCGCGAAAGCAGTGTGGTGGAAGAGCTGCTGCGCCAGCGTGTCGATGGTTTGGTGCTGACCGTCACCGACGCCGAAAGCAACAGCGTGCTCCACAGCCTGGCCACGGAAGAAACGCCGTTCGTGCTGGCCTACCACCAACCCGATAACCCCAACTACAGCGCCGTCTCGGTGGACAACCGCGCCGGCATGGCCCTCGCTACCCGTTATCTGCTGGAAGCGGGCCATCGGCGGATCGCCATGGTCGCCGGCCCCGCGTTGCAGTCCGACCGCGCCCGCCTGCGTTATGCCGGGTATTGCGATGCCATGGGCGAGTACGGTCTCGATAGTCAGCCAGTGATTGAGATGCCGGCCCATACCCAGGCCGAATTCACCGCCATCGAACCCTTCCTGCAAGGCCCGCAGGCCCCCACAGCGCTGGTCTGCTCCAACGATTTTCTCGCCATCAGCCTGATCGCCGAACTGCGTCGCCACGCCTGGAACGTGCCCGAACAACTTTCGGTGATGGGGTTTGACGGTATTTCCCTGGGCACCCAGATGCACCCGACGCTGTGCAGCGTGGTGCAGCCCATCGCGCTGTTGGCCAGCACCGTGATCGACCAACTGCTGGCGCAAATCGCCGGCAACGCGCCGACTTCCCACTGCCTGCCGTGCCATGTCCGGCCGGGCGAAAGTACCCAACCCCATAAAGGAGACGCTTGATGAGCATGCTCAGTAAAACCCTGGCGGCATTGCTGCTGTGCGGCACGGCCAGCCTGGCCCAGGCTGCGGACACCGCGATTTGCTACAACTGCCCGCCAGACTGGGCGGACTGGGGCACGCAACTCAAGGCCATCGCAGCGACCACCGGCGTGCAGGTGCCGCTGGATAACAAGAACTCCGGCCAGTCCCTGGCGCAGTTGGTGGCCGAGAAAGCCGCGCCGGTGGCCGATGTCGTCTACTACGGCGTGACGTTCGGCCTGCAAGCGCAGAAGGCCGGGGTGGTGGAGGGCTACAAACCCAAAGGCTGGGAGCAGATTCCCGCCGGCCTGAAAGACCCGGACGGCCAGTGGTTCGCGATTCACTCCGGCACCCTGGGCATCATGGTCAACGTTGATGCCCTGGGCGGGCTGCCGGTGCCGCAAAGCTGGGCCGACCTGCTCAAGCCTGAGTACAAAGGCATGGTGGGTTACCTCGACCCGTCCAGCGCTTTTGTCGGCTACGTCTCGGCGGTGGCGATCAACCGCGCCCTGGGCGGCGACCTCGATAACTTCGCCCCGGCCATCGACTACTTCCAGAAGCTGGCGAAAAACGCCCCCATCGTGCCCAAGCAAACCGCCTATGCGCGGGTGCTCTCCGGCGAGTTGCCGATCCTGGTGGACTACGACTTCAACGCCTACCGCGCCCGCTACAAGGACAACGCCAACGTCGCCTTCGTGATTCCCAAGGAAGGCAGCATCAGCGTGCCGTACGTGATGAGCCTGGTGGCGAACGCACCCCATCGTGCCAACGGTGAAAAGGTCCTGGACTTCGTCCTGTCCGATGCGGGCCAGGCGCTCTGGGCCAAGGCCTACCTGCGCCCGGTCCGGCCCGTGAAGATGCCGGCGGACGTCGCCGCGCAGTTTCTGCCGGACAGCGACTACGCCCGGGCCGGCGTAGTGGATTACCAAAAAATGGCCGCTGTGCAGGAAGCCTTCGCCGCGCGTTACCTGAGTGAGGTCAAGTAAGTGAAGGCACTCTTGCGGCCAAATCCCGCCTGGGCGCTGGCCCCGGCGTTTGCGGTGCTGCTCGCGTTCTGGTTGTTGCCGTTGGCGCACCTGATGGTGCTGGGCGGTGAACGCCGCGACAGCCACGGCAGCGGTTACTGGCAGGTCCTGAGCAGCGCGCAATACCTGGGCAGCCTGGCGCAAACCTGCGTGCTCGCGGTGCTGGTGACGTTGGCGGCGCTGCTGGTGGGCGGCATCGCCGGTGTGTTTCTCGCCCGCCAGCAATTCTTCGGGCGTTCGGCGCTGGTGGCGTTGTTGACGTTTCCCTTGGCGTTCCCCGGTGTGGTGGTGGGCTTCCTGGTGATCCTGCTGGCGGGTCGACAAGGCTTGTTTGCCGCACTCGGGCTTCAGTTGGCCGGTGAACGCTGGATCTTTGCCTATTCATTGGCAGGGTTGTTTGTCGGCTACCTGTACTTCTCGATTCCACGGGTGATCCTCACGGTGATGGCGGCCTGTGAAAGCCTCGATCGCAGCCTGGAGGAAGCGGCCCATTCACTGGGGGCCGGGCATTGGCGGGTGGTGTGCGACGTGATCGTGCCGGGCCTGGCGCCGGCGTTGGCCTCCTGCGGGGCGATCTGTTTTGCCACGTCCATGGGCGCCTTCGGCACGGCGTTCACCCTGGGCACGCGGCTGAACGTGACGCCCGTCGCTATCTATAACGTGTTCACCAACTACGCCAACTTTGCGGTAGCCGCGGCACTCTCCGTGGTGCTCGGCGCGGTGACCTGGGCCGTGTTGTTGCTGACGCGGCGCCTGGTGAAAAACGCGGGGACTGTCCTGTGAAGCGCTCATCGCTGTTTGTCATCCAGTTGCTGTTTACCTTGCTGGTCTGCGCCTTCATGTTGGTGCCGGTGTTGATGTCATTGCTGGCGGGGCTGACGCGCAACTTCTTCGTCGGCCTGTCCAGCGGCCTGACGTTCGACTGGTTGATTCAGGTCTGGCAGGCCTACTCGCCGACGGTCTGGCTCTCGCTGCAACTGGCCCTGGCCTGCGCGGTGTGCGTCTGTGTGATCGGCGTGCCGGCGGCGTACGCCCTGGTGCGCATGAACAACCGCTTCAGCCGCGCCTTCGAGGAATTGATGGTGCTGCCGGTGGCCATGCCCGGTCTGGCCAGTGCCCTGGCGTTGTTGCTGACCTACGGCCAGTTCGGTGGGTTTCGCAGCAGCTGGTTGTTCATCCTGGTGGGGCACGTGTTGTTCACCTTGCCGTTCCTGGTGCGCCCGGTGATGGCGGTGATGCAACGCCAGCAGTTGCCGGTGCTGGAAGAGGCCGCTGCGAGCCTGGGAGCCGGTCCCCTGCGACGCTTCTTCAGCGTGGTAGTGCCCAATTGCCGGGCGGGGATTCTCGCCGGGGTGCTGATGGTCGTGACCCTGTCCCTGGGGGAGTTCAACCTGACCTGGATGCTCCATACGCCGATGACCAAGACCTTGCCCGTCGGCCTTGCCGACAGCTACGCCTCGGCCCGCCTGGAAATCGCCAGCGCCTACACCCTTATCTTTTTGCTGATGATCGTGCCGCTGCTGATTGCGTTGCAGGCCATCAGCGCTCGTCTGTCCCGTGGAGAGCGTCGATGACCGCTATCACCATTCGCCTGAAGGGTTGCCGCAAGGCATTCGCCGACGGCACCGTTGCCGTGCAGAACCTCGACCTGACCATCGAGGGCGGCGAAACCCTGGCCATTCTGGGCCCGTCCGGTTGCGGCAAAACCACCACCTTGCGCTTGATCGCCGGCCTTGAGCGTCCCGATGCAGGCCAGGTTTTTTTCGGTGATACCGACGTCACCCGCCTGCCCATCGAGCGGCGTGATGTGGGCATGGTGTTCCAGAATTACGCCTTGTTCCCCAACCTGGATGTGGCCGGCAATATCGTCTACGGCCTGAAAATTCGCGGCGTCGCGCCGGCAGAGCGCAACAAGCGCTGTGACGAACTGCTGGAGTTGGTGGGCCTGCAGAACCACGGCAAGCGCAGCATCCATGAACTGTCCGGCGGTCAGCGTCAGCGTGTGGCACTGGCCCGCGCCTTGGCGCCTCGACCCAAAGTGCTGTTGCTGGATGAGCCGTTGGCCGCCCTCGATGCACAGTTGCGTGAACGCCTGCGCAGTGAGCTGGATCAGCTATTGCGCGGCCTCGGCATCACCTCGGTGTTCGTCACCCACGATCAGGGCGAAGCCATGGCCCTGGGAGATCGCATCCTCGTGATGGAGCAGGGGCGTATCGCGCAACTGGCCAGCCCGCGGGAGATCTACCAGCAGCCGGCCAACGCGTTTGTTGCAGGCTTTGTGGGCAACCTGAATGCCTTTTCGGTGGTTGATCGCACGGCCCATGGCTTGAAAGTGTGCGGCGGCGAACTGCCGTGGCACGAAGCCCATCTGCCGGCCACCGTGTACTGCCGCCCCGAGCACCTGCGGGTGATGGAGAGCGAAGGGCACCTGCACGGGCATTTGCTGGCGCAGTTTTTCCAGGGCGCCCAAAGCCGCCTGCTGGTGGATGTCGGTGGCCCGCAACCGTTGCTGGTGGACAGCAGCGACAACCAGCTTCATGCCGTCGGCGCGCCGATTGCCCTGGCCATCGCCCCGCACAAGCTGTTCACCCTGCATGCCTGACTTCAGAGAGCCTATTTTGAACCGTCCGTTTCTTGTTGCGCAGATCAGCGATCTGCACCTTAAAGCCGGCCAGCGCCTGACTTACGGCGTGGTCGACACCCTCGGTGCATTGCGCCGTGCCGTCGACCACCTGAACGCCAGTTACCCACGGCCCGATATCGTGGTGATCAGCGGCGACCTGGTGGACTTCGGTCGCGCCGATGAATACGCCGTGCTGCACCCCGAACTGGCCCGTTTGCAGATGCCTTGCTACCTGGTGCCGGGCAATCACGATAACCGCCAGCATTTGCTCGACGCCTTTGGTGATCACCGCTATTTGCCGGCGAGCGCCGATGGCCCGCTGGATTGGGTGGTGGACGACTATCCGGTGCGGCTGATCGGCCTGGATTCGACGATTCCCGATGCCCATGGCGGCCAGCTGCTGGACAGCCAATTGCAGTGGCTTGATGAGCAACTGGCGCTGCAACCGAACGTGCCGACCCTGCTGATCTTGCATCACCCGCCGTTTATCAGCGGCATCGGCCATATGGACCGCGAGCCGTTCATCAACGCCGCTGCGCTGGAAAAGGTCATCGCTCGTCACCCCCAGGTGGAACGCCTGTTGTGCGGGCATTTGCACCGGCCGATGCAGCGCCGTTTCGGCGGCAGTGTGAGCTGCGTATGCCCGGGCACGTCCCATCAAATCGTGCTGGATCTACAGGAGGCTGCTCCAGCGCATTTCAACCTGGAACCGGCGGGTTACCTCTTGCACCGCTGGGATGAACAGCAAGGGTTGGTCAGCCACAACGGCGTATTCGGGGACTACCCGGGGCCGTACCCGTTTTATGACGCTCATGGATTGATTGACTGAAGTTTCCCGGAGGTCCATCTCGCCCAACTTAATACCCAAGCACTTCTGAACCGTTGTTAACGCACCGGCCAACCGAAGTTTGGCCGAGTGCTTCCTGCTGCCTTTTTTATGCGCCCGCAACAGTGATTGCGCGCCGGAGTTCGTCCTGATGAAAGCCACACTACCTGTATTAAGCGTATTGACCGGCGGCCTGGGCATGGCCCTGAGCCCCTTGGCTTCTGCTGATTTCCTGGGGGACAGCAAAGCCAACTTGAGCATGCGTAACTTCTACTTCAACAACGACAACCGCGACGGCGCCGCTGCACCGTCGAAGACCGAAGAGTGGGGCCAGGCGTTCATCCTCAACTACCAGTCGGGCTTCACCGACGGCACCCTCGGCTTTGGCCTGGACGCCATCGGCATGCTCGGCGTGACCCTCGACAGCAGCGCGGCGAAGCATGTCGGCAGCTCGATGATCCCCACCGATGATGGCAAGGCCGCCGACGATTGGACCCGTGGCGGCGTGACCGCGAAGGCGCGCTTTGCCAAGACCGAACTGCGCTACGGCTACTTGCGCCCGAACCTGCCGATCCTGGTGAGCAACGACGGCCGGCTGTTGCCGCAGTCGTTTGAAGGCGGGCAAGTCACCAGCAACGACATCGACAACCTGACCCTGATTGGCGGCCAGCTTGAGCATACGACGGGCCGCGGTTCCAGCGACGCCAGCGGCCTGGCGGTGGCCGGCGCGACCCAGGAAAGCAACAAGTTCACCTACGGCGGCGCCGACTACAACCTGACCAAGAACCTCTTGGTGCAGTACTACTACGCCAACCTTGAAGACTATTACCAGCAGCACTTCGCCGGCCTGGTGCACGTATTGCCCATGGGCGACTACGGCTCGCTGAAAACCGACTTGCGTTACTTCAAGACCACCTCCGACGGCAAGAACGCAAGTGCCGCCGGGCGTGCCGATGGCTACAAGTTTGGCGGCTATACCAAGGGTGGAACCGGGGAGATCGATAACGACACCTGGAGCGCCGCGTTCATCTATTCCCTGGGGCCCCATGCGATCACGGCGGGCTACCAACGCGTGTCCGACGACAGCAACTTCGCCCAACTCAACCAGGGCGGCCTGGTGGGCAAAGGCGAGGCGGGCCCGAGCCTGTACCTGTACACCGACCGAACCATCCAGACCTTCATCCAGGCCGGTGAGCGTACCGCTTTTGCCCAGTACGCCTACGACTTTGCGGCGCTGGGCGTACCCGGCTTGAAGGCCTCGGTGATGTACCTCAAGGGCGACCATATCCTCACCACCAGCGGCAACGATGGCAGCGAGTGGGAGCGGGATATTTCGCTGGATTATGTGGTGCAGAGCGGCACGTTCAAGAACGTCGGGTTCGGCTGGCGCAACGGCATGTCCCGCAGCGACGTGGCACGGGATCAGGACCAGAACCGGGTGTTTGTGAACTACTCGATTCCGTTGATGTAAATCCTGAAGTCCATGCACCAGCCCTTGCGGTGAGGGCTGGTGCGTTCATAGCGACTTTATATGCGTTGCATGCTCATCCTGTATCGGCTCAAAACCGCAGCGCAGATAAAAGGCGGCGCCCTCGTGGGTGTCGGTAGACAGGCGCACAACACGAAACTGCTGCGCAGCGCGTTCCAGCAGTTGGCCCACCAACGCCTTGCCTACATGCCGTTCCCTCGAAGCCCGTGCGACGTACACCCGGCGCAGCCTGCCAACGTCGGGCCCGGCGTAAGGGTCACGGGACAAACCGCCAACGGCGATCAATTGCCCGCTATTGAAAACGCCCAGAAGACATTCGCCTGGCTGGTCGAAACGGTTGGCGCCGCTGTGCCACTCTGCAACGAGTCGCGTGAGAAACCTGAATCCTTCGGCGACGGCTTCTGCTTCCAGTATCAGGATCTCTCCGGGCAACGCCGAGAGGGTGCGTATCGACAAACCGTTCGTTGATCTATCCACTGTATTGACTCAATTCCCTGTTCAATGCAGCGACTATAACGCTCTCCCAGTATCACGTATTGGTCTTCAACATGGTCCACAACCGAGTGGTCAACCGGGCAATCGCCGGCGGGGTGTATGCGCTGTGCCTGCAACCATCGGCGGCGTCACACCCAGACTGTGCGCTGATCATGCAGTGGTTTGGGCAGCAGGCGCGGCATGCTAACGTCACGTCTTAACTTTCTATCGCCAGTTCATCCATGAAAATGCCCGATATCGACGCCATCCAGGCGTTCGTCCTGGTCGCCGAACTCAAGAGCTTTACCCGCGCTGCCGATGCCATCGGCGGCACTCAGGCGGCTATCAGCCTGAAGATAAAACGCCTCGAAGAAAGCCTTGGCCGCAAGCTGCTGGAGCGCACACCGAGACGGGTCACGTTGTCGGCCCATGGGCAGATGTTTTTGGCCAGCGCGCGCCGTTTGCTGGACAACTACCAGGAGGCGATGAACTGTTTTGGCCCGCAGAAACGCACCTTGCGCGTGGGCGTCAGCCACCACATTGTCGGCGCCGATCTCAGCCTGTGGCTGCGGCGTTTGGCGACCACCGACCCTGACGTGATCGTGGCGTTCAGCCTCGGCACCTCGCGGGACATGTTGATGAACTACGAGCAGGGCAAGCTGGATGTGGCGATGATCCTGCGGCATGACAACCGTCGCCAGGACGGCGAAGTGGTGGGCGTCGAACGCTTTGGCTGGATGGCTTCCCACGACTTCGAATTACGCCAGGGCGGGGCGTTGCCCCTGGCGATCCAACCGGAACCCTGCGGCATGCGCAGCATGGTGATGGCGGCGCTGGCCGAACAGAACCTCGCCTGGGAAGAGGCGTTCGTGGGCAGCGGGATTCTGGCGATTGGTGCTGCGGTGGTGGCGGGGATTGGCATCGGCGCGATGGTGGGGCGGATGGCGCCTGGTGGCTGCGTCGACGTGGAGCAGCGTTTCGACCTGCCGCCGCTGCCCAGTCGTGAAGTGGTGCTGTATACGGCGCAGCGGGACACTCAGGCGCAGGCGCTGATCCGCACCTTGAGCGCCGATATTCCCGCCGATTGAACTAGAACATCAGGCGCCCGGCCCAGGCCATCAGCAGGGCCAGGCTACTGATGCCGAGGATGGCCACGCCCAACGCGGCGAGGTGAACGAGCAGGGCGGTTACAGGCTGACTTCGATGGGGTTCCATGTGAGGACTTCCTTGGGTGTTCGGGAAGCAAAAGTATGGGTAGCCATCGCGCACCAAAACAGACGCTGCTGGCTATTTCAGTGATAAGCAAAACCGAAGGAACGCCCGAGTATCATGAGTGGAACTTGTGATCATCTGGAATAAAATGAGTTTGTCTCACTATCCGCCGATCCCGACAATAGCTCCCATACACACACATTGGAGCTTTACGTCATGGCTGTTGCCCATTCCCTTGGATTCCCGCGCATTGGTCGCGATCGTGAACTGAAAAAAGCGCAGGAAGCGTTTTGGAAGGGTGAACTCGACGAAGCCGGCCTGCGCGCCGTAGGTCGTGAGCTGCGCAAGACGCACTGGGACCTGCAAAAGAAGGCCGGCATCGAGTTGCTGCCCGCCGGTGACTTCGCCTGGTACGACCAGGTGCTGACTCACTCCTTGATGTTCGGCGTGATCCCTGAGCGTTTCCGCCCGGCCGATGGCAAAGCCACCCTGCACACCCTGTTCGGCATGGCCCGTGGCGTCAGCGACAGTTGCTGCGGCGGTGCCCACGCCCAGGAAATGACCAAGTGGTTCGACACCAACTACCACTACCTGGTGCCTGAATTCAGCGTCGACCAGCAGTTCCAGCTGGGTTGGGAGCAACTGTTCGACGAGGTCAAGGAAGCCTGTGAACTTGGCCACACCGTCAAGCCGGTGGTCATCGGCCCGCTGACTTACCTGTGGCTGGGCAAGGCCAAGGGTGGCGATTTCGACAAGCTTGACCTGCTGGACCGCCTGCTGCCGCTGTACGGCCAGATCTTCCAGCGCCTGGCGGACCTGGGCGTGGAGTGGGTACAGATCGACGAACCGATCCTGGTGCTGGACCTGCCACAGGAGTGGAAAAATGCCTTTGAGCGTGCCTACAACCTGATCCAGCGTGACCCGCTGAAGAAGCTGGTGGCCACCTACTTTGGCGGCCTGGAAGAGAACCTCGGCCTGGCTGCCAACCTGCCGGTGGACGGCCTGCACATCGACCTGGTGCGTGCACCGGATCAGTACCCGACGATCCTTGATCGCCTGCCGGCGTATAAGGTGCTGTCCCTGGGTGTGGTCAACGGCCGTAACGTGTGGCGCTGCGACCTGGAAAAAGCCCTGGCCACCTTGCAGCATGCTCATGAGCGTCTGGGTGATCGCCTGTGGGTGGCGCCGTCCTGCTCGTTGCTGCACAGCCCGGTAGACCTGGGCCGTGAAGACAAGCTGGATGCCCAGCTGAAAAGCTGGCTGGCGTTTGCCGTGCAGAAGTGCGAAGAAGTGGCGGTGCTGGCGCAGGCCGTGAACCAACCTGAAGCGCCAAACGGGGTCGCCGCCCTGGCTGAAAGCCGCGCCGTGCAAGCTGCCCGCGCCGCTTCCCCACGTATCCACAAGCCCGCCGTGCAAGCCCGTGTGGCGGCGATTACCGCCAAGGACAGCCAGCGCCGCTCGCTGTTTGCCCAGCGGATCGAGAAACAACGGGCCGGCCTCAACCTGCCGCTGTTCCCGACCACCACCATCGGTTCGTTCCCGCAAACCGCCTCGATCCGCCTGGCGCGCCAGTCGTACAAGGCCGGCAAGTTGAGCGAAGCCGAATACGTCGAAGCCATGCACAGCGAGATTCGTCACGCGGTGGAAGTGCAGGAAAACCTTGGCCTGGACGTACTGGTGCACGGTGAAGCCGAACGTAATGACATGGTCGAATACTTCGCCGAACAGTTGGACGGTTATGTATTTACCCGCTTCGGCTGGGTACAGAGCTACGGTTCCCGTTGCGTGAAACCGGCGGTGATTTTCGGTGACCTGAGCCGCCCGAAAGCCATGACCGTGGAGTGGATCCGCTACGCCCAAGGCCTGACCAACAAGGTGATGAAGGGCATGCTGACCGGCCCGGTGACCATGCTGATGTGGTCGTTCCCCCGGGAAGATGTAAGCCGCGAAGAACAGGCGCGGCAACTGGCCCTGGCGATTCGTGACGAAGTGGTGGACCTGGAGGCCGCCGGGATCAAGATCGTACAGATCGACGAAGCCGCGTTCCGCGAAGGCTTGCCGTTGCGCCGGGCGCAGTGGAAGGAATACCTGGACTGGGCCACCGAAGTCTTCCGCCTGTGCGCCTCCGGCGTGCGCGACGAAACCCAGATCCACACCCACATGTGCTACAGCGAGTTCAACGATGTGATCGAGTCCATCGCGGCCATGGATGCTGACGTGATCACCATCGAAACTTCGCGCTCGGACATGGAACTGCTGGAGGCGTTCGAAGCCTTCGCCTACCCGAACGACATTGGCCCCGGGGTGTACGACATCCACTCGCCACGGGTGCCGGATGCCTCGGAGATGGCCAACCTGCTGCGCAAGGCGGCCAAACGCATCCCGGCGGAGCGCCTGTGGGTCAACCCGGATTGCGGTTTGAAAACCCGTGGCTGGCCGGAGACTGAAGCGGCACTGGTTCACATGGTGACTGCGGCACGTCAACTGCGGGCCGAACTGGCCTGATCCAAACACCCGGGATCACAGGCCGGGTGGAGATCAAAAATGTGGGCGCGGGCTTGCTGTGGCGAGTGAGCTTGCTGTGGCGGGGGAGCTTGCTGTGGCGAGGGAGCTTGCTGTGGCGAGGGAGCTTGCTCCCGCTGGGCTGCGAAGCAGCCCCAAAAAAAGGCCACGGTGTTCTTTCAGGTGGATCTCGATTGCCTTATTGGGGCCGCTTCGCGGCCCAGCGGGAGCAAGCTCCCTCGCCACAACAAGCCCAAATGTCCCACGGTCAACCCGCATTCACCTCAATCCGGTCAAAGCCCTTGAGGCGATACAGCATCACCGAGATCGCCCAACTGGCAACGAAGATCCCGATGATCAGGTAGCCCAGCATCCCGAAGCTGTCGTTCAACGCACCGATAAAGCCCCAGAACGATCCCTTCAAATCCAGCTGGTCACCCATCAACCCCAGCGCTTCAATGCTGCCGATCACCACCGCAACCACCACCGACACCAGGGTGATGGTCATGTTGTAGTAGATCTTGCGGATCGGCTTCATGTACGCCCAGCCATACGCCCCCAGCATCAGGTGACCGTCGAGGGTGTCCACCAGGGACATGCCAGCGCTGAACAGCAGCGGGAACACCATGATCGCCCACGGCGACAGCCCTTGAGAGGCCTGTGTCGCGGAAATCCCCAGCAGGCCGATCTCGGTGGCGGTATCAAACCCCAGGCCGAACAGGAAACCCAACGGGTACATGTGCCAACTGCGGCTGATCAGGCGAAACACCGGGCGGAAAATCCGCGCCATGAAACCCCGGTCCGCCAGCAACAGGTCGAAGTCATCCTCCACATACGCGCCGCCCTGGCGCACATGGCGCCAGGCCTTGTAGATCGCGTGCAGGATCACCAGGTTCATCAAGGCGATAACCAACAGGAACGCGGCCGAGACCGACGTGCCGATCACCCCGCCAATGGCCTTGAACCCTTCAAACCGCTCCTGCATGGTCGACGCCGCAAACGCGACGCCAATGGATGCCAGCACCACCACCGAAGAATGCCCGAGGGAGAAAAAGAAACCGACCGCCACCGGGCGTTTCTTCTCCTGCATCAGCTTGCGGGTTACGTTGTCGATGGCGGCGATATGGTCGGCATCCACCGCATGCCGCAGCCCGAAGCCGTAGGCCAGCAACGCGGTGCCCAGCAGCACCGGATGCTCATGGAACGCCACCAGCGCCCAGATCCAGGCGGCCACGTTAATGCCGATCAACAGCCCGTAGATGCCAAACAGCTTGGCGCGAACCTGGGTGTTGGAGTCACTGAAAACCTGGGCAAGGCGTAGGATCATCAACGGTACCTTTGTACAGTGGAAACATTCAGACATATTCCGGAACTTTAAAGGTTTTGTTTAAGGCGATGATGAAACCTGTGGGCTTATTGAGGAGAGGACGGTGACGACGATCGAGAATGGAGCGCTGGCGGTTATTGAATTCTGGAAGGAGGCGGGGCCCAAGCTCTGGTTTGCCAAGGATGAAGGGTTTGACCGGCGTTTTCGCGAGGCTTTCTACACCGCGCATTTGCAGGCGGCCCGCCGCGAACTGGAGAGTTGGATGCAAACGCCGGAAGGCGCGCTGGCGTTGCTGTTGCTGCTGGACCAGTTCCCGCGCAATACCTTCCGGGGCACGGCGCATATGTTCGCCACCGACCCGCTGGCGCGCCTGTATGCGCGGCAGATGGTCGAGGCGGGGATGGACACCTTGATCGAAACCCCGTTGCGGGCTTTTTGCTATTTGCCCTTCGAGCATTCTGAAGACCCCGAGGATCAACAACGGTCGCTGGCCCTGAACAAGGACCTTGATGCCAATACCTATCGCTGGGCCAAGGAGCATGCCCGCATCATCGAGCGGTTCGGACGCTTTCCTCATCGTAATGAGGTGTTGGCCAGGGTCACGACAGAGGAGGAGCGGGCGTTCCTGGAGGACGGTGGCTTTTCGGGCTAGGACTCTGGTTCGGCCACTGCGTCTCTGACGCCTGTCTGGCGAAAACGCCGCACACCCTTGAGGTCAATCGCCCAACGCAACGCTTCAGTCGCCGACGGACGTTCGCCTTGGGTAATTGCCGCGTCATCGGTGGTCAGGTTATTGAGGTAGCCCTTGGCGCCACCGCGTTCGCTCCAGTAGTGGGTGTGGCTGAGCCAGGACTTGGCGAGCCAGCCTTTCCATTTGCCCACGGTGACCGGCAGGTCCAGCACGCCGGGGCCCATCACTGGGCTGACCGGGCCGCCGACGATGTCGCCAAACAGGCCCAGGGGCGCGGGGAAGTAGAGGTTGGTCCAGCGGGTCACGGCGAAGGCCGCGGCATGGTGCAGGTACAGGGGTGAAAATGGGCGACCGCCCACCGTGAAAGGAAGCCGGCCGCTGTAGCCGTAGCCCTTTTCGTCGAGCGTCGGCGGGCACGCGGGGGCTTCGCGGCGTTCGATGCGGCGCTTAAAGTCGCTCACGCTGCGGCCCAGCAACAGGCTGGCGTGGGCCATCGGGCTGCCGAGGGTGACCAGGTCGGTGATGCGCCACGGGTTGCCGAGGTTGCGTTGTTCGATAAAGGCTTCGGCCTGCTGCTCGCGAAACCTGAGGAGGCTTTGAAGGCGGCCGTCGAGGGCGTTCCCGGCCTTCGGCAACGTGTCCTGCACCACCGGCTGCAGTCGCTCGTGGTTGGCGTAGCGGGCGGCGAGTTCCGGGTTGTTGGGGTGCACCTGGTCGTGATGTTCATGCCACAGGTAACCGACGATGTCGTAGGCAATCACGCTGCCCAGGCTGTGGCCGACGACGATGATGCGGTCGTAATCACCCTTGTCGTGCAGGGCACGCAGCAGGTCGACGCCATCGGCGCGGATCTGTTCACGCACCACCACGTTCTGCGGGTTGGGGCTCAGGTAGCGGGCGGCGTCGCCAAGGTACGACAGTGCCGAGTACTTCAAGGCCAGGCCGATCACCGCCAGCAGCACCGGGATCAGGGCAAAGGGGTTGTCGCTGTGGGGAAACCGGCCATACAGCGTCGCCAGGGTGCCGCTGACCAGCAGCACAAGCATGGCCAGCAAGGTCCAGCGGGTGGCGCGCCAGATCGGCACGATGGCCGTGGGAATATCCCGGCGCGGGCGCTTGAAAATGTCCCACAGCCAACTGAGCAGGTGGCCGACCTTGGTGCCCTGCATCTTGTGGGCCCAGTAGTACTCATAGAAGTCGGTGGAGTTACGGCCCGCCGACTTCAACACGCGCAAGTCGAAGTTGCGCGAAAACCGGTCGGGTTTGCTCCAGTAGAACGGTGTCGCTTCAGGGGTGTTCGCCGGGATCACGGCTTCCACGAAGCCGCGCAGGGTGTCCATCGGGCGCTGCTCGCCGATTCCGTGGATGACGACTACCGCTTGTTTCATCTGTTGATCGTTCCTTGATCTGTTTTCGGGGTGCTACGGGTGGGGGCAAGGGGCCATAGTATTGCCATTATCGATGGTATTCCAGCCAGGAATGCCCCCATAAAAACCGCGCATTTTATTTGCACGGCGCGATCTCGTAGTGTGTTGCTCCCACCAAGGAGATGTCGCCGTGAACCATCCCCCGCTGAGCCTGTACGTTGACGCCCACTTCACCAGTCCCTACGCGATGTCGGCGTTCGTGACCCTGCGGGAAAAAGGCCTTGAATTTGAACTGCTCCCCCTGAACCTCGACACGGGCGAGAACCAGACCGAAGCGTTCACGCACTTGTCGCTGACCGGGCGCGTGCCGACCCTGGTACAGGGTGAGTTTGCGTTGTCGGAGTCGTCGGCGATTACCGAGTACCTGGAGGACGTGTTCCCGCAGGCACCGGTGTACCCGGCCGAACCCCGCCAGCGGGCGAGGGCGCGGCAGGTGCAGGCGTGGTTGCGCAGTGACTTGATGCCGATTCGGCAGGAGCGCTCGACCCTGGTGGTGTTCTACGGGCTCAAGGGCGAACCATTGTCGTCGGCAGCGCAAGCGGCGGCCCACAAGCTGATCAACGCGGCACAGGCGCTGTTGGCCGACGGCCGCGACTACCTGTTCGGCGAGTGGTCGATTGCCGACGTGGACCTGGCCGTGATGCTCAACCGGCTGATCCTCAACGGCGACAGCGTGCCCGGCAACCTGGTGGCGTATGCCCAGCACCAATGGCAACGGCCTTCGGTCCAGGAATGGGTCAAGCAGGCACGACCGTCGCTGTAGTCACCTCCTCAATTACTAAGTGAATCCTGATCCATGAATAGACTGTCGAGTGACTCCCGCCTGCCGTTGTATCAGCGTTTTCGGGATCATCTGATTGAGCAGATTGCCAATAATCACTGGCGTGCCGGTGCGGCTATTCCTCCTGAAGCGGTGCTGTCCACCCAGTACCAACTGTCCACCGGCACCGTGCGCAAAGCGATCGAGGCGTTGGTGGGGGAAGGCATTCTGGAACGTCAGCAAGGCCGGGGTACGTTTGTGCGTCGTCCGAAGTTTCAGTCGTCGTTGTTCCGGTGCTTCCGCTTCCAGGGCCCGGGTGGCGAATGCCAGCTGCCCCAGAGCCGGATCCTGTCGGTCAAGCCGGTGAAGGCGCCGTTGTCGGTGAGCGAGGTGCTGGGGTTGGCGCCGGATGCGCCGGTGATTTGTATTGTGCGGGTGCACGTGCTGGACACGGGGCCAGTGCTGGCAGAGGAAATCTGGCTGCCGCGCGAGCGGTTCCAGGCGCTGCTGGACGTGGACCTGACCCGGCAGGGATTGCTGTTGTACCCCACCTACGAAGAAGTCTGCGGGCAAGTCGTGGCATCTGCCGAGGAAGCCCTCACCGCCGAGTCCATCGATGACGTGTGGGCCCGCTGGCTGCAGGTGCCGGTGGGCAGCCCGGTGATGGTGATCGAGCGGCTGGCCAGGGATTACGCTGGCCAACCCCTGGAGTTGCGACGCGGCCGTGGCCACGCCGAGCATTTCCGTTATCGCGTGGATATTCGCTGAACGGATAGCGCGCTGCTATTCGGCTTTCAGTAGCACCAGCCAGGCTTGCACCACCCGGCGGTCAAGGTCTTCCCAGTCGGCCATGCCCAGCACCCGGGTGGTGTTCAAACCGCGCAAGTAGCCACGCAGTTGCTGGGCGATGGCGTAGACCCGTTCGGGTTCTGCGGCGTCATCCAGCAGCACTTCCTCATAATCGACCAGGTAATCGGCAACCCGGTCGCGAAATTCCGGCAGCACGGCTTCACGGATGCGGTCGAAGGTTTTCTGGTGGGGCTTCATAGGCGTTCCTTATCATTTTGTGTGAGGCGGCCTGCACGACACTATTGCTCTAGATAATAGTCACCATCAAGTATTGCGAGTTCTGTTTTTCTGAAAAAGGAGGACAATTGCCATCATTGAACCTGATGTGCAAGGACCCTGCGATGAGGACTTTTACCGGATTGGCCCTGGTGGCGCTGCTGATGAGCACAATGGTTGGCGCTGCGTCGGCCGGGGGGCTTCAAGCCAGCCACCTGGCGCCAATCGTCGCCAGCCCGATGAGTTTGCAGCATTCGCAAACGGTCGGCGTGCTCTACAGCGACAATACCCTCGACAACCTGCAGTACCTGGCGCGTTACCACACCATGGCAGTCAATGGAGCCAAGGATCAGTTGGACGAGCGGATTCGCCAGGCCTTCGTCGACAGCTCCGACCCGGACCTGGCGATTGACTGGCTGATGGCATCGTTGCGGCACACCTTTGCCTCCGTCACCCGTTACGACAACCTGGATGCGCTGTTACAGGCGCACCCGGATGTGGTGGTGATGCTCGACACCTACAACCAGTTGCTGACCCAGCGGAACGACCTGGTGGAGGCGCGATTTGTCGCCAAATTCTATGACCTTGACTTGCAGTACATCGACAAAGCCGAGGGTTCGGCGCAATTGCACTTGCCTTCTGTATGGGTACATGACAAAACGGCGCCCCAGATCGCTGCACAGATTGGGCAGCAGCGCGACGTTCAGTTGAATGCATTAAAGCAGTTCGATGCCTCGCTCAAGGCGTTGGTCGCTGCCGGTTAGCCCACTTCGTTTATTTTTCAGGAATTTCTATGCGCTTGTTGTTAGTGCCAGCGATGGCTTCTGCTTCTTTATTGATGACGGGCTGCGCGTCTGCCCCCAACGCACCAACCCTGACGCTGCAAACCAGCAAGTCTCCCGATGCGTATGTTGAGTGCGTGGTGCCCAAGTTCGAGAAGAACGGCATGACCTCCACGGTCACGCAGAACTCTCGGCATGCACGGATCGTGGTGACCAGCAAGATCGCTGCGGATAACATCCTGGAGGTCTACAAGGCGCAGGACGGCGGCAAGGTGTTCTTGTATGAGCGCAAACCGTTGGCGTCGGCGTTCAAGCCATCGCGGTTCGAGCATGCGGCGCAGGATTGCCTGTAATCGACTGGCGAGGATCTAATGTGGGAGCTGTCGAGCTTTAGCGAGGCTGCGATGGCATCGCTGCGGTCTGACAGTGACACCGCGGTGATCCCATCGCAGCCTCGCTAAAGCTCGACAGCTCCCACAGTTGATCTTCATTGCATTGAGCGAATGATTCAGCTCGGCTTTGGCTCGCTGCTGAACGTCTCGACAGCCTTCACCAACCCCTTGGCCGCCAGCGCCACCAACTCACCGCCTTTTTGCGGGGTGGCCAGTGCCGGGTCCGAACCCATGCGCCCATCCGGGAAACGCGCGCGGAAGTCGCGGGCTTCGCGGATCGGGCCGGTGTTGGCGATTTGCGGCGAGTAGTCAGCCGATTTGATCGCGTCCGGGTAGGCCCATTGGGTCACGGCGATCTCCGACGGCGTGGCATGGCTGCCATGGCCCACCGGGAACTGTTGGTGCGCCAGCTCGTTCACGCCTTCCAGGTCCCACCAGTTGCACAGTTTCAGCGCATAGCCTGACGGGCGCCCGCTGAAGCTGGCTTCGGCGTACAGCTCGGAGAACGCCGCTTCGATCGAGGCGATGTTGCCGCCGTGGCCGTTGAGGAACAGGATTTTCTCGAAGCCATGACCCGCCAACGAACGCACCCAATCGCCAATCGCCGCGATAAAGGTCGAAGGGCGCAGGGAAATGGTGCCGGGGAAACCCAGGTGGTGTTGCGCCATGCCGATATTGAAGGTCGGGCCGATCAGGATGTCGGCGTTTTTTTGCGCTTCATGGGCGATGATTTCCGGGCACATCCAGTCGGTGCCCAGCAGGCCGGTGGGGCCGTGTTGCTCGTTGGAGCCGATGGGAATCACGATGCTGCGGCTGCGTTCCAGAAACTGGCCAATCTCGATCCAGGTGGATTGATGTAAAAGCATCTCAGGTTCTCTCTCTCATCAAGCCCAGGAACACGGTGGAGTTCCTGGTGGCGTGTGCCGCATGGTGCACGGCAACGGCCAGCCCATCAACCGCCTTTGACGGTACCGGCACTCGCCATCTGGCGCGGCTTGCAGTTGAGATACGCCGATGACTTCAGCCAGCGCTGGTCGGGGTACCAGGAAAACATGAACTGGCCGTCCTTGAGTTTATCCACCACCTGGCGCGCCACTTGCGGGCGCACGGCCGGGCAGCCCTGGCTGCGGCCGATGCGGCCCTCGCGCTTGCTCCACAAGGGGCTTACGTAGTCGGCGGCATGAATCACGATGGCGCGGTCCCGCGCACGGTCATTGAAGCCGGGCTCCAGGCCGTCCATGCGCAACGAGTAGCCATGGGCGCCTTCGTAGCTCTCCTGGGTGCGGAACAAGCCGATGCTGGACTGGTAGCTGCCTTCGCGGTTGGAGAACTGGGTGGCAAAGTTTTCCCCGGATTTTTGTCCGTGGGCCACCAGGTCCCGCAGCACTAATGTCTTCTTGCGCAGGTCGAAGATCCATAGACGACGAGCGGTCGAAGGTTGGGAATAGTCGATAACGGCCAGCCGGTCGGACTGTTCGATGCCATTGCCCACCGCACACTGCATGGCGCTCAAGGCTCTTTTCAATACGTCGGGGTTGAGTTCTGGAGCGGCGTGGGCGAGGCTGCTATACAGAGTAAGAGGTTTACCCGTGTCTGCGAGCGCAACGGTGCTCAGCGAGGCAAAGGTCGAGATGATCAGGCCAAGTCGGCAGCAAAAGGTCCGCATGTATAAAGCATCTCCGCCGTGGATGGGAGTTAAGCGATTGTTCAAAAAACACGCATGTTACTTGAGCATTTGCCTGCTCGTTGCACCGCTGGTCGCGACAGCCGAAGACCTGTTGGTGGTGTCACCGGCCCCGGTGCAACTGGCGCTCTCGCAATTGTCGACGGTTTGCCCAGGCCTGGCCGGGCAGGTCGATGCGCCTTCCCAGGCGCGTTTGCAGGCGTTTTATCAGCAGCAGGGCGACGTGGTGCTGTGGGCCGAGGGGGATCGCCGCGCCACCTTGCAAGCCCAACTGCAGTTGCTGGCCGACGATGGCCTGGACCCGACTCACTATAGACTGCCCCCGGCGGATGCCACGGGGAACGTGCTGTGCATCGACATCGGTACCAGCCAGCAGTACCTGCAAGCCCTGCAGGATCTGCATTTCGGCCGCTTGCAGCAGTCGCGCTTCGAGCCCGTCTGGCACTCGCAACCGGCCCCGGACTCCGACACCCAAGTACTGGCCATGGCCGAAGCCGGTATGCAGGACGTCGCCCAGGCTTTCGACCAGGCCCGCCCGAGCGCGCCGCTATACCTTGGCCTGCGCAGCGCCTATGCCGCCTTGCGCCAGCAACCGTTGCAGCATTGGGAAGCCGTGGCCAGCGGCCCGTTGTTGCGCCCCGGGATGGACGATTCGCGGGTGCCGCAACTGGCACGGCGCATGGTCAATGGCGGCTACCTGAGCGGCACCTCCGCCGGGACACAGTACCGTGGCGAACTGGTCAACGCGGTGAAGACCTTCCAGCAAAGCCATTCCCTGCAAGCCGACGGTGTGATCGGCCCGGGCACCGTCACCGAGCTGAACATCAGCCCGGCGATTCGCCGCGAACAACTGCGCATCAACCTGGAGCGGTTTCGCTGGTTGTCCCGAGACCTGGAGCCTGACGGCGTGTTGGTGAACGTGGCAGCGGCGCAACTGAGTTTCTACCAAGGCGGTGTGGCGGTGTGGCAAACCCGCCTGCAAGTCGGCCGCCCCGACCGCCAGACACCGCTGCTGAAATCGCGCATCACCCGGCTGACCCTGAACCCCACCTGGACCATCCCGCCCACCATCATGCGCGAGGACAAGCTGCCGGCGATCCGCCTGAACCCCGAATACCTGCGCCAACAGAACCTGCAAGTGCTCGACAGCCAGGGCAACCCGCTGGCGCCGGAACAGGTCGACTGGTCGCACCCGGGCAACATCCTGCTGCGCCAGGGGGCAGGCCCGCGCAACCCGCTGGGCCGGATCGTGCTGCGCTTTCCCAACCCGTACTCGGTGTACCTGCACGACACGCCGAGCCAGCCGCTGTTTTCCAAGGGACCGCGGGCTTTCAGTTCGGGGTGTGTGAGGGTTGAGCAGCCGTTGCAATTGCGGGACTTGCTGGTTAGCCCGGCGGAGAAGATCCGCACCGAAGAGCTGCTGGCGACGGAAACCACCCACGAGTTCCGGCTCGCCACGCCGGTACCGGTGCTGCTGGGGTACTGGACGGTGCAGGTCGATGGCAAGGGCGCGTTGCTGTACGCGCCGGATATTTACGGGCGGGATCCGGTGTTGATGAAGGCGATGGGCGTCACGCTATAAACCAGCCAGCAAGGGCGCCCACAGCGACCACCAGCCACGGCGGCAGCTTCCAGAACATCAGCGCCACAAGAGCAACAAGCGCCAGGGCGAAATCCGCCGGCCGAAAAATCGCGTTGGTCCACACCGGCTGGTAGAGCGCCGCCAACAACAGGCCGACCACGGCGGCGTTCACCCCGGCCAGGGCGCCTTGGGCACGCACGCTGCGGCGCATGCTGTCCCAGAACGGCAAGGCCCCCATGATCAACAGAAACGAGGGCGCGAAGATCGCCAGCAAGGCAATCACGCCGGTGGTCCAGCCCTGGCCCATCGACGCGCCGAGGAACGCCGCGAAGGTAAACAACGGGCCCGGAACGGCCTGGGTGGCGCCGTAGCCGGCCAGAAAAACCTCATGGCTGACCCAGCCGCTGGGCACCACCTGCGCTTGCAGCAGCGGCAGCACCACATGCCCGCCGCCGAAGACCAGTGAGCCCACCCGATAGAACGCATCCACCAGCGCCAGGGTCGGGTTCGGCAGCCAGTGGGCGGCCAGCGGCAGGCCAAGCAGGAGCAACACAAACAGCGAGAGCCAGAGCATACCGGCGCGGCGGCTGACGGTTATTGGGAGTGCTTCATGCTCGACGCCGGCCTTGGGCTTGAACAACCGCAATCCGGTAAGCGCTGCGATGGCAATCACCCCAACCTGTCCCCAGGCGAACGGTACGAGCAGGGCGACGCAGGCGGCAATCATCATGATTGTCGCGCGTGGCATATCGTTGCACAGGTGCCGCGCCATGCCCCAAACGGCTTGGGCAACCACCGCCACCGCGACGACCTTAAGCCCATGCAAGGCCCCCGAGGAAAGCACGGCGGCATATTCCGAGAGGCCCACTGCAAACAGGATCAGGGCGGTGGCCGAAGGCAGGGTAAACCCCGCCCAGGCGGCCAGCGCTCCGGCATATCCCGCCCGGGACAGGCCCAGCGCAATGCCGACCTGGCTGCTGGCCGGCCCAGGCAGGAACTGACAGAGCGCGACCAACTCGGCGTAGCTGCGCTCGCTCAGCCAGCGGCGTCGCGCCACAAACTCATCGCGAAAGTAGCCCAGATGCGCGACGGGCCCGCCGAAAGAAATCAGCCCAAGGCGCAGGAAAATCAGGAACACCGAGCCTGCGCTATCGGCGTGACGGGCATCCGTGTTGGCCATGCAGTTGCCTTGTTCGTTGGAAAGGACGGGGCATCCTAATCAATCACCGTGACTTCAAGAAGACAGCGTGCGGTATTCCACGGTCAGGTGGGACACTTCATGCACCGGCGCCAGGCGCTCGCGGATGATGTCGGCGTTTACCTCGGCATTGCCCAGCACACTCACAATCGCGGCGCGTGCTTCTGGCCCGACCTGCCATACGTGCAGGTCGGTAATGCTGACGTCGCCGGTGGCACCGAGGATCTCGCGGATTTCCTCGGCCACGTGCTCATCGGTGCGGTCCAGCAGCACGCCTGAAGTGTCGCGCATCAAGGTCCAGGCCCAGCGTGCGATCACCAGTGCACCGACAATCCCCATCAGCGGGTCAAGCCACACCCAACCCAGGTAACGCCCGGCCAGCAGCGCGGCGATGGCCAGGATGGAGGTCAGCGCGTCGGCCAGCACATGAACGTAAGCCGAGCGCAGGTTGTTGTCGTGACCATGGCTGTGGCCGTGATCATGCCCGTGGTCATGATGATGACTATGACCGTGGCTGCCGGAGAGGAGCAGGGCGCTGACGACATTGACCGCCAGGCCTGCGATGGCGATCAGCGTCGCGCTGCCGAAGTCAACCTGGGTCGGCTCCAGCAGGCGGATCAGCGACTCGACGCCAATGCCGATCGCCACCAGGCCCAACACCAGTGCCGAAGCAAACCCGCCCAGGTCGCCGACTTTGCCGGTGCCAAAGCTGTAGCGAGTGCTGGCGGCATGGCGCCGAGCATAGGCGTAGGCCGCTGCCGCGATGCCGAGCGCGCCGGCATGGGTAGCCATGTGGAAACCGTCGGCAAGCAGGGCCATGGAGCCGGTGATGTAGCCGGCGGTAATTTCCCCGACCATCATGACAACGGTCAGTGCGACGACCCATAAGGTGCGCTTGGCGTTCTCATCGTGTGAGGCGCCGAGAAACACATGCGGGTGGGTGTGGGTGGCGCTCATGTCAACGAACTCTTCATTTGCTGTAGCGGCGGATGGCTTCGAGTAATTCGTCGACGCCCTTGGCGCGTTCTTCTGCGCTCAAATCGGGATGAGCCACATGTTCACGGGCGTGGTCTTCGATGATTTCATCCATCAACCCATTGATTGCGCCTCGTGTGGCGGCCACCAGGTGCAGGGTTTTGGCGCAGTCGTCGTCAGACTCCAGCGCCCGTTCCACGGCCTGGATCTGCCCGGCGATGCGTTTGACACGCTTGAGCAGGTCATCCTTGCCTGATTTGATGTGAGCCATACCATACCCCCCCTCCCTATATTTGAAATGGATAGTTACAGGTTCGGAGGGCGCGCGCAAGGGCGGGAGAAAGGGTCAGCGCAGCTCGGCAAGTCGGCGAGTAATCAGCGCCAGGGCTCTATTGGGAGGCAGTTGTGCGGTGTCGACTGTAAAGGGCGCGTCGTGCCACGGCTCATATTCATGGGCCAGGACAGACGGCCAGGTGGGCGGTGTGAGCCCCGGAATGTCGCTGGTGCGTGATTCCACCCGGCGTTGGTGTTCCTGCGAGTCGGAGCAAATCACCTGGATATTCACCAGCGGCGTATCGGCGCTTAGCGCGGTGTCGCTCCACGCCTGACGACTTTCAGCCACCGGGTTAACGCAATCTACGACAACCGTATGGCCCAGCAGAAGGTTGCTCAACGCCAGCGCATTGGCCACCTGGTAACCGCTGCTGCCCACGCCCTGTGCCAGAACCCCCGCACCCCGGATGGCCTGCTCGATGGCATCGATGCGCAGGTAAACGGCGCTGGCCTGCACAGCAAGGGCCTTGGCAATCGTGGTCTTCCCGCTGCCGGGCAGGCCGCTGAACACAATAAGCATCGTCGATCCTTCGAGTGGGTGAGTCGGCTCTGTCTACCGGGCGACTCACTTCAAATAACAGGCGCTGATCCAGTCCGAAGGCTTGGGCGCGAGCTGTTCGGCCACCGGCAGATACCGCGCGTCCAACTGCGCGGCCAGCCAGTACAGGGTATTGCTGCTCTTGGGGTTCCACTCGCCGCTGTAGCCCGGTTCGCCGATGCGGGCGCGGTCCCTGTCGAACTGCACATGGGTGTTCACGAATTCTTCATGGCTGCGCTGGCCTTTGGCATACGGCGCGAGCCAGTCCAGTGCTTCGCTCAGCGAGCCGCCGTGGGGCGCGGTGAAGTCCAGCCAGTTGCCGCCAATGCCATAGGGCTTGGCCGCCAGCGCCGCCTGGACCAGCGGCTCCAGGTCGTAGACCACGTAGTGCAGGGCGTCACGGTCCTGGAAGTCGGTCACCGAGCCGTCAGGCAGCACGTTGTCGGTGATCTGTTGCTGGAACAGTTTGAAGGCCTCTTGCAGCATCTCGCGGTCGCCCAATGCTGCCGCGGCTACCGTGACCAGCTTAACGCGGTGGCTCTGCCAGTTATTGGTGTTGGTGGCCTTCTTGGCGCCATGGAACTGCTTGATGCGTTCGATATAGCCGTTGCCCAGGTTGATCAGCAGCGCGCGAGTGGCGTCGCGGGTCTGGGGGCGAAGGTCGCTGGCGGTGAGGGCGTAGGCGCTCATCAGCATGTCGAGGTTGGTTTCGTCGATCGGGTTGAAATCCGGCTGATAGGTGCTGGCCCACGCGCTCAGGTAGTCATCCACCTGCTTGAGATAGCGCGTGTCGCGGCTCAGGCGCCAGGCCAGGGCAGCCTGGCGCATCACAGGCCAATCCTTCTCGGCGGCGATGCTTTGCTCGCGGATGCCCTGGTTCGGCAGCGTGCCCTCGGTGTGCAGATGGGGCAGGGCGTCGGGCTGGTCACCGAGGTGGCGCTGGGCGGCGGCCAGGAGCGATTTGGAGGTCGGGTTCGAGGTGGCGGGCTGGCAGGCACTCAGGACCTGGGGCGCGGCAAGGGCGGCTTGGGCGAACGAGGCGAGCAGCGCGGCCAGGGCCACGGTTTTCAGAGGGCGTTGGAGCATGCAGTTTCTCGGTGTTGGATTGACCAGATCGGGGCACAGCCACGCTACCATGCCCGTGATGGGGATTTGATGAAATACCCGCCAGCCCTCTATCCTAGCCTGCCAAGCCCGGTCGAGAACAGGACGCCCCATGACCTTGCACTTCGTGAAGATGCACGCCCACGGTGATGACTTCATCGTGATCGACCGGCGCGGCCAGGATGACCCGATCACCGCGCACATCGCCCGCCGCCTGGGGGACCGTCATCGCGGCATCGGCTTCAATCAATTGGCCGTGGTGCTCGATTGCGCTGACGCCGCCGCCCGCATCACATTCTGGAACCCCAACGGCACCCTGCTCGATACCTGCGGCAGCGCTACCCGTGGGGTTGCGGACATCCTGATGCGCGAAGCCGGCACCGCCACCCTCGTGCTGCGAACCCACCGGGGGCTGCTGACCTGCGCGCGCGAATCGGGGCAGCGGGTGTCGGTGGACATGGGGCGGCCGTCATTGGGCTGGGAAGACATCCCGCTGGCGCAAGCGATGGGCACCGAACGCTTGCCGCTGGAGGGCGACCCGGCGGCGTGCAGCATGGGCAACCCGCATTGCACGTTCTTTGTCGACGACCTTGCGGCGGTCGATATCGCGACGCTTGGGCCGTCGCTGGAAAACCACCCGTTGTTTCCCAACAAGACCAACGTGCATTTCGTGCAAGTGCTGGACCGCAGCCATATCCGCCTGCGGATCTGGGAGCGGGGCGGCGGCATTCCGCAGGGCTCGGGCTCGTGCTGTTGTGGTGCGGTGGTCAACGGGATTCGTCGTGGGCTATTGGATGACACCGTCGACGTGCAATGCGATGGCGGTACGGTGACGGTGCATTGGGATGGGCACGGCGGCGTGGTGTTGACGGGGGCTGTCCAAACCGTTGTTCACGGCACGGTGGCTGCCGCGCTCATGGGTGGCGCAATGGAAAGTGCACACTGAAGGTGGTGCCCCGGTCCGGGCTTGAGCTCACCGAAACACCTCCATCATGGGCCTTGGCGATTTCCCGCACGATAAACAGCCCCAGGCCAACGCTACGCACCTCACTGTCCTGCTCCGTGCCTCGGGTCATGGGTTCAAACAATCCGGCCATCAACGCTTCGGGAATGGCCGCGCCCTGGTTATGTACCGAGAGCCGGCTCTCTTGCGCGTCCTGGTGCGAGGTGATGGTAATCGGCTGTTGCAGGTCGCCGTATGCCACGCTGTTGGCCACCAGGTTGCCGATGATTTGTTGGATGCGGTCGGCATCCAGGAACGTGCGGGCGCTGCCCGTGGCGTGATGTTCGAGGGTCGCCTTGGGGAACGCCACCCGCAACTCGTCGAGACTGTCACGGGTGACGGTGTGCAGGTCGAGTGCTGTGGGGTTGATGCCGATGCCCTGGCCGACTCGGGCTTGGGTGAAGTCCAGCAAGTCGGCGATCATCCGCTGCGCCCGCTCGGTGGACTGGCCGATATGCCCCAGCAGTTGGCGCTCCTTGGGGCTGCGCTCGCCACGGGCGAGGAACTCCGAGGCCATCTTGATCGCGGTAAGCGGGTTCTTCAGGTCATGGCTGACAATCGCGACCATCTGTTCGGCAAACAGCGCCCGGCGCTGGGCGATTTCATAGGCGCTGCTCAGTTCGGCCTGGGCCTGCTGCAGCGCGACTTCAGTGGCGGTCTTTTCCTGCAGCAAGGCTTCAGCCAGTTTGCGGGCATTGAGCAATTCACGCTCGTACTTGTCGCGGTCGGTGGTGCCGAAGAGGGCCAGTTCGTTATAGGCAATGCCGGCATGTTCGTACCTGACGCCGTTGAGCAATACCGTGACGGTGCGCCGGTCACGGTGCAGCAGGTCGAGTTTTACTTCAGCGATGGAGCCCTGCATTTTCATCAGGGGCCCCAGGTGCGTCTGATGGAAGATCCGCCCGCCCATCGTCAGCAAGTCCTGAAATCGCCGTTCTTTCAACTCATCGACGCTGAAGCCGGTCCAGTCGCTGAAGCACTGGTTGGCCTGCACGATGGTGCCGTCTTCCCGGGTCACCACCAAGGCGCAGGGCGCGCCGTCGAACAAACGTTGAGCATCCGGCAACGACAGGTTATCGGCTGGCATCGGCACCTACCCATGGCAACAGGAAACTGTCCATGGCCACTGAGCAGGCCCCGGGTGCACTCATGTGCGGGCAATGCCCCACGTTATCGACCAGGCAATAGATGCTGGCGGGCAACGCCGCATGCAGGTATTCACCCACGCAGACCGGTGCGATCAAGTCGTCGGTGGATTGCAGAATCAGGGTCGGGGTCATCAGGCCCGCGATGTCCTGGCGGTTGTCCGACAGGAAGGTCACCCGTGCGAAGCGCTTGGCGATGTCGGGCTCGGTGCGGCAGAAGCTGTTGGTCAGTTCTTCGCCGAGGGCCGGTTGCCCGGGCGCGCCCATGATCACCGGGGCCATGGTGCTGGACCAGCCGAGGTAATTGCTGTCGAGGGTATCGAGCAACGAATGGATATCCTCAAGGGTGAACCCGCCCGTATAGGCACCGGAATCGATGTAGCAGGGCGACGGACCGATCATCACATGGGCGGCTACTCGCCCTGGGGACTGCCGATCGGCCAGTGCACCGATCATGGCACTGACGGAGTGCCCCACCAGCACCACCGGGCCCACGGCGTATTCATCAATGACCTCGCCCAGATCGTGGGCGTAGCCGGTCAGCGAGCTGTATTTTTCGCTGTCGTACGCGCTCAGGTCAGACTGGCCAGCCCCCACCAGGTCATACAGCACCACACGGAAGCGCCCGGTGAAGTGAGGAAACAGATAATTCCACATGGTTTGATCACACCCGAAACCATGGGAGAAAACCAGGGTCGAGGGACCGCTGCCAAACACCCTGACGTTGTTGCGCTGCTGAAGGTCCATGGCGTTCTCGTGTAGGGCGTGTGTGGGGGTGGCGTAAGTCTAGATAGTCGGTGGCGTCGGGTCACCTGTTTATAGCGTCGATAGGGTAAAGTCGGCCGATTCAGGATGAAACTTCAGGTAACAAAACATGATGGTGTTCCTACGGCAATGTGTCTTGGGCTTGCTGCTGTTCGTTTCCGGTACGCAGGTGTGGGCCGATACCGTTCCCCCGGCGCCGGTCACGGTTGCGCTGGATCAGCGCGTGATCGACCTGACCCACACCCTCGACGTCGCTACTCAGTCCCGCATGACCGCGCAACTCGCCGGCCTGGAACAACGCAAGGGCGCCCAGGTGGCGGTGATGCTGCTGCCGAGCACCCAGGGCGTTGGCATCGAGGACTTCGCCAACCAACTGTTCCGTGCCTGGAAACTGGGGCGCAAGGACGTCAACGACGGCATCCTGCTGCTGGTGGCGAAAGACGATCGCAAGGTGCGGATCGAGGTCGGTTACGGCCTGGAAGGCGTGGTCACCGACCTGCTGGCCCACCGCATCATCGAAGAACACATCACCCCGGCCTTTCGCCAGGGCGATTACGCCGGCGGCGTGCAACAGGCGGTGGACGACCTGACGCTATTGGTGGACGGCGGCAACTTGCCCGAGGTGGCCAAGGCCGGGTTTCCGCCTGAAGCGTATGCGGTGCTCCTGGCGTTCATGTTTGGCGGGGTGGTCGGGGTATTGATGGGCGCCGAAAAACTCCCTTGGCGCCGAGCCCTGATGGCGGTAGTCGTTGTCACTGTGGCGCTGGTGGCGGTTGCAGGCGGCAAGGACTGGCCGGTCTATTTGCTGTTGCTGCCCCTGTGCATGTTGATTGGCGGCGCCACGTTTGGCGCGTTGTGGCAGGCGAGGGCGGTGTTTTATGCCGTGCTGGGGTTGTTGATCTATATCGCCGGGGTGCTGCTGACCGATCACTTTGTTGGCGACCTGTCGCTGATCCACTGGCTGGCTTATCCCATGGCCGGGCTGCTGATCCTGGGCCTGTACTTCGGCCTGTTCCTGGTGATGAAAAGCCTGTGGAAAGAGAGCCAGGGCGGCTTTATCGCGCGGCTGGTGGCGGTGCTGGTGGTGTATGGGGTCGCTGGGGCATTGATTGATAAGGGCGCCACGGGATGGCTGCTGGCGTTTCCATTCGCTTCGTTCGCGGCGCTGTTCATCTTTGCCCACGGTATCAGTGGCGGGTCGGGGTCGGGTTCGAGCGGGGGATCGAGTTCCTCCAGCTCGAGTTCCAGTTCCAGCAGCAGCTCTTCGGGGGGTGGCGGTTCAAGCGGTGGGGGTGGGGCGTCGGGGAGTTGGTAAGACTCCCCGGGAAGCTAGGCGGGCTTGTAGGCAATCCAGCCCTTGAAGCTGAAGCCCGCGTAGAACAGTTCCACACCTTCAAAGCCTGCCTCCCGTAGCAGCGCTTCATCGTCCTGGGGCGACAGCACCGGCAAGTGGCTGCTGATCGCGGCAATCGCCCGCTGGGCATCTTCAGCCGGCACGCCGGAATCCACCGCATAGGCCGCATAACGCTTCAGCCAGCGCGCTTTTTCCTCTGGCGACGACTGCGGGAAGCTGTGATGCGCCGCAATCAAAGGCGCGCCTGGCAACAGCGTCGGGGTTTGAAAACCAGGTCATGGTGGCTCCTGTCGGCGGGGGAAGCGATCACCCTACTGGGGCGAATTCGGGCTGGCAATTGCAGAGATGTGCAGTTGTGTTAAAACGTTGCCTTTGCTGATTTTTGAGAGTGCCCCTCGAATGCTCCCCGACATACTTATCCGTGATGCACTCCCTGAAGACGCGTTATGCATTGGCGTGCTGGGCATGCAGGTTTTTCTCGATACGTACGCCACTGAAGGCATTCGCGATTCAATCGCCACCGAGGCGCTGCAAGCGTTTTCGCCCCAGACGATCACCGCGCTGATCGCCCAGCCGGGCACGGCGATTATCGTCGCCGAATCCAATGGGCATCTGGTGGGGTTTGCCCAGGTGGCGATGGGCACGGGCCATGCGCTGATCTCGACACCGAACGCCGCCGAGCTGCAGCGGCTTTACATCCAGGAGCGGTTTACCGGGCTGGGCCTGGGTTATCGCTTGCTGCAAGCGGCAGAGCAGCGCGTGGGGCAGGGTGGTGCTTCGTTGTTGTGGGCGACCGTGTGGGTCGGCAATGAGCGGGCGCTAGGGTTTTATCCGCGCCGTGGCTATGAGTTGCTGGGGGCGCCGACTTATACGTTCCAGAATGAGTGCCATGAAAATCGGCTGTTTGGTAAAAGGCTTGGGGTTTAGCCGTCAGAGCGTTTTGCTCAGGCCTGAGCCACGCAATGCGTCGGGCAGGTGAAACAGCTCGAGGAAGCAGGGCGAACTGTATGTTTTTTCCGCGAAGGAGGAGGTTTTTTCCTGTGGAAAGTTGAGCGCAGCCAATGATGTTGGCTGTGCTCAACATAGACGAGATAAGTGCTCAGAGGTTTGAACCGTAAGTTAGTGTTGTAAAGTACGGTACAGGAAGGAGGTGTACTTTATTGAGGCAAGAGCGGGTTGTTGTCTGATTTACCATTTTAACCATCCGTCGTTAGCTTCCAACCGGGTTTTGAAATCCTTAAGATCATGATAAATTGTGTCTCCATAAATATAAACATGAGTATCATTTTCTGCCCCTATCGACTGCCAACGTTGAGTTCTGGCATCGAAGACCTCAGCGTCATCCCCGGCTTCAGGGTCAAGCGGGTTGGGGCGGGGAGGTTTGTCTGTATTGGGTTTAGGTATTTCAAGCGTCTGGTAATACTGAGCAGAATGGCCAGGACCGATTATAGAAGACATAACTTAAACCTCGAATATGAATAAGGCGACAGTCCGTATTTAATGGCTGTCGTGGAATAAGCTACTAGAGTGTTTAGTTGGTTTCAAATGATCGAGGGTTTTTTGAAGTGATTGATTAAAACAGAATGTTAATTGCCTCGGTTGAGTGGCCAAGAGACCTCTAGTCGCTATAAGACTATTCTGAATGGTCGTGTTGTTTTCATATTCAGTTTTGGCTGGCGCTGGGCGCTGTTGGTGAAATCAGAGATCCATCACCATCTCATGCCACGCCATCCCGCCATGGTCCGACGCCGACGGCTGTACATAGCGATAGCCCATACGTTTATACAGCTCCACATGGCGGTCTTTGCACATCAGGTGAAGGGTCTTCTTGCCCATTGCCTGCATGCGCTGCACGAACTCCGTCATCAAGCGCGTGGAGTAGCGCTTGCCTTGCTGAGCGGGATCCACCACCACCGACATGATCACCACATTCGGCGCGTCGGCTGAATGCCCGACCAACTCCTTGAACGCCTCATCCGACATCACCACTTCATCAGCGCAACCGCAGTTGATGAAACCGACCACAACGCCATCCGCCTCCAGAATCAGAAAGCCTTGGGGGTACAGCGCGATGCGCGTGGCGATCTTTTCCAGGGTGGCGGCTTCGTCGCCTTCGTAGGCCGAGATTTCGATCTCGTAGCAACGGTTGGCGTCGGCGGGGTTGGCGTTACGGAAGGTGAGGGCGGGCATTGGGTTACCGGAGAAATTGAACGACGGCCCCCATGATAAAGAAAGAACACCCCGACAGCACCGCCGAACACAAAACCCACCCACACCCCGATCCCCTGTGGGAGCCGTCGAGCCTTAGCGAGGCCGCGATGGCGGCCTCCCTGACACCACCAATATTCGCCACGCCGGATAACTGGAAAACCCGCCAAAGCGGGTTTTCTCAAGGGTGGAAATAAATCAGCTGGCGACAGGCGTATGCATCCCACGCCGCTCAATCACCCCAAACACATCCGACACATCCTGGACCAGGATTCGCGCGGTTTCGGCGACGGTGTTGATGTCTTGTTCACCGTAATCAGACACGTTGGAGCAGGCCATCAGGTGCAGGTAGTTGAGGGCTGCGTTGAGGCGTTCACTGATGCAGGCGTGGAGATCACAGAGAGGTGCGTCGCTGTCGATGAGCAGGACAGGGGATTCGGTGGCGGTTTGGGACATGGGGGTGAAGCGGTGGGGCGTGTGTTGAGTAGTCATGGTGTAAATCCTCAAAAAGAAGAAATACCACCTTCCTGCTGCGAAACAGATTGGGTGGCAGCTGTGCGCGGGTTCGCAGACCGGACGATTTACACCAAAACCCGGCAGACCCGAAGGTCTCCCACGCACAACCGCCATAAAACAATCAGCAGCCGCGGGGCGGCTGGGTCATGTCTGACGGTGTCGGTGTGAATCGTTTTAGGGCTGCGAAACCCTGTCGCTGACCAATGTCGGCGACGGGGCGAACTATAAGCGGCAGTTTTGTTAACTGCAACCAAGCAGCTGTCGAGACAGTTTTGAGTATCCCCGATCATTTCACCTTGGGAACGCTCCTACGAACGCCTCGGAAAGTCTCACCTGAGCAAGGTCATAACAGCGTGATTTGATCCCCGTCTTTTCAGACAGGGATCGTTGCGCATGACGGACGCGCTTTGGGCTGCCCGCGAGGGTGATGCACTGCTGCACAGCTCAATGCTGGCGGATGTGTTGGGCGGCGTGCTGGAGATTGCGGCTAACGTGGCCGTGACTGCGCTGGCAACCGCTGCGGTCGTTGCGGCCACGGGCATTACCGTGGCGACCGGCGGCCTCGGCTGTGTTGTCCTAGGCGCTGTTGTTGGTCTCGTGGTCGGCCTCGGGATGAACAAGACCGGCGCCGATAAAAGTCTCTCACGGTTGTGTGAGTCTTTCGCCAATGCGCTGTTCCCGCCTGTCATCGACGCCTTCATCAGCAGTGGTTCGCCGAACGTATTTATCAATGGTAAACCCGCTGCTCGGGCTGCCGGGAAAATAGGTTCCGTCGTGGCGCAGCCCAGTGACTTCCCGACCTATCTGGATATCGCCGAAGGCTTCTTCTCTCAGCTATGGCGCCCTACGGTGGCCACCTCGGAGGCGGGTGCCGTGCCTTGTCCGGCAGACAAAATCGACTGCCATAAACACCCTTCGATGCCGGAACAGTACTTGGCCGAGGGTTCCAGCAGCGTCTTCATCAATGGGCAGCCCGCCGTTCGCAGCGGCGACCGTAGTACCTGCGAGGCCAAGGTGGGGGCGGTGACAGGGCTGATTTCGCCGAATGTTTTTATCGGTGGTGCGCCGGTGGTGGTGCGTGAAATTCGCAGCGGTCAGACACCCGGTGCAGGGCTCGCGGTTACAACGCTGATGACATTGCGCGGCGGTGGCTCCAGGTTCTTCAGCCATTTGCCATGCATGGCCGTGGGCGGGTGGGTGTCGTGGGGCACCAGCCAAGTGACCAATGCGCTGTCCTCGGCGATTGTCGCTTCGCCCAACCCCGTGCACAGCGCGACGGGCGCGAAGATTCTCGACGGTGAAGATGACCTGGATTTCTCGTTGCCGGGCTTGTTACCCATCGAATGGCAACGCTATTACAGCAGCCGTGATGAGCGTCGCGACGGACTGTTTGGCGCCAGTTGGAGTGTGACCTACGAGGTTTTCGTCGAGATTGGCAACCACCCGGACGGCGGCGACCTCAGAGGATCCACTGGGCCGCATCGACTCCACGCTGTGGCTGGAGCACTGGTCGCTGCCTCTCGTAGAAACCGATGCCGCCGGGCAAGCCTGGCAGTACCAGTACGACCAACGCGGCAATTGCCTAAGAGCAATCGATCCGCTCGGCCAGGCCACCGCTTATCGCTACGACGCCTTCGGCCAGGCCGTGGAAATCACCGATGCCAGCGGCAAGCGCAAAGTCCTGCGCTGGAATGAATTCGGCCAGTTGACCCATCACGCCGATTGCTCGGGCTATCCCACGTATTTTGAGTATGACCCGCGTGGCCATTTGCGCACTGTCATCGACGCCGAGGGTGAGCGCGTCCGCTAATCGTACGACCCCCAAGGGCGGCTGCTGAAAGTCGAGTTTCCCGAGGACCGAACGGAGTGCTATCAGCGAGATTCCAGCGGACAGTTGGTGGCTTACACCGATGCAGCGGGTAGTACCACCCGCTATCAGTACGGGCGCCGTGGCCAGGTACTCCAGCGCACAGATGCCCACGGTCGGAAAATTGAATTTCGTTACGACGCCTATGGCCGCCTGCGCACCCTGACCAATGAAAACGGCGAGCACTACCGTTTTGCCTGGGATGACGGCGACCGCCTGAGTGAACAGCACGACCTGGACGGCAGCGCCCGGCGATACGCCTATGACGCACTGGACAATGTGACAGTGGTCGAACACGTCCCGTCGCCTGGCAGCGATGAGTCGACAGCCATCATCCATCGATTGGAGCGCGATGCTGTTGGCCGTCTGAAGGTAAAAACTACGGATGATGGCGTTACCGAATACACCTGCAACCTGCTCGACCGACTGACCGCTATCACCCTCACCGACAACGAAGGTCAAAGTCAGACATTGAGCTTTGCCTACGACCCACTCGGCCAGCTACTCACTGAACAAAGTACGGCCGGCCGCCTGAATCATCACTACGACGAACTCGGTCACCTGACTCAGTCCGAACTGCCCGATGGTCGCTGGCTCAACCGCCTGTATTACGGCAGCGGGCATGTGCACCAGATCAATCTTGATGGCGTGGTGATCAGTGATTTTGAACGCGACCGCCTGCACCGCGAAGTGTTGCGTACCCAAGGCCAAATCAGCACCCGAACCGGTTACGACCGTGGCGGGCGCGTGCGCTCACGGTTGCGCCGCCCCAAAAGCCAGCCCGTGCAACTGCCGGCCGCACAGCAAAAGCATTTTGATTATGACCTCGTCGACAACCTGGTCGAACGGGCCGAAACCGATACGCCTGCCCGGCGCGAACAACGCCAACGGCTGCACTACGACGCTACTGGTCGGATCATCGCCAGCCAGGACAGCGTTCAGGGGCTACAAGAGACCTTCGCCTACGACGCCGCCGCCAACCTGCTTGACGGCCCACACGCCGCAGGTGGTTGGGTGCGGCACAACAGGTTATTGACCTATCAGGACAAACGTTATCGCTACGATGGCTTTGGACGACTGATCGAAAAGCGCAGTGCCTTGCGTGGGTTGCAACGCTTTGCCTACGACGCAGAGCACCGGTTGATTGAAGTGCACAGCCAACAGGGCGAGCGGGAAACGGTCGTAAAAATGACCTATGACCCGTTGGGGCGACGAATTGCGAAAACCGAACATGATGGCAAAGGATATTTGCTGGGAGAAACCCGCTTCGTCTGGGATGGCCTGCGCTTGCTGCAGGAGCATAAGCATAGCCAGACCAGCCTTTATATCTATGACGGTGACGGCTATGAGCCGCTGGCCCGCGTGGATGGCACGGGGGAATACCAGCAAGTTCGCTACTATCACAACGACCTTAACGGGTTGCCTGAGCAACTGACCGAAGCGGATGGCCAGACGGTATGGCAGGCGCGCTATCAGGTATGGGGGAACACGGTTGAGGAGGTGCGTGAGCCTTACTACCTTGAAGAGCAGAACCTGCGGTTTCAGGGGCAGTACCTGGACCGGGAGACCGGGCTGCACTACAACACGTTTCGGTTTTATGATCCGGATGTGGGGCGGTTTACGACGCCGGATCCGATTGGGTTGGTGGGGGGCTGCAACCTGTACCAATATGCTCCGAATACTGCCGGGTGGATTGATCCGCTTGGCTTGCTAAAAGAAGGCGAGATAGCAGGGTACGGCGCCAAGACCCACAAGACTGATGGTCTAGAGGCGCACGAGATCATTCGTAATAAGTTTCTGGAAGAAAAAGGAATTGCAAAGGGTAGACGCTATAAGGGCAATCCATCGATTGCCTTATCATCTGAACATCATGACATGGTGCATGCCGAGGAAAATCGTTTGCGTCGTGCTCGTGGGCTGGGACCCAATCAGATGCTCAAGCGCGGAAAGCTGGAAATCCGTCTTATGTCGCAAGCTATACACAATTCACTTGTCAGGGCCGGCATTATCACCCAACAACAAGCGCGAATGGCGAGGCGTTTTTCGACGTCATTCGCTAAAAGAAAAGGTTGTTTCTAAAGGGTAAAGGGCTATGGGCATCAATCAGATTGTTTTGTCAGAACAAGATCATGGTCTAGGACAGATAGGTGGGGGCGCTAGACTCACTGGCCTTGATCTTTGGCCGATAGACTCAGGAACCGGTCACCTTATGCTGCCTGTGATCATGATGACCTCGGAGTTTCTTAACGTTCCATTCATACCGTCGGGAATGGCTATCACGGTGTTTATCTCCGCAGAGCGTAATGATGAGACCTATAAACGCTCATCCATACGGAAATTGGCCGTTCATCAGCAAAGCGATATGGAAAAGTTACGATTTGGGCATAGCAAGGTTCTGCTCCACACTTTGGCCCCGATGGAACTCACTCCACCCGATTTGTTTGATCCGATTCCGAGAACATATTTCACCCTGCAACCACTCACCGACGACCAAATGAAAGAAGAGCTGGATGACCCAGAGAGCGGCGTCAGCATTAGCAAGGTATTAGGTCGTCCCTGTTGGTTGCAAGATCCACTGTATGAAAGTCCGCGCTATTATTTTTTGGCTCAGTTAACGGACGCCGCCATCGCACAGATAAGCGCTCATCATGAAGGGTTGTTCGGCGGGGGTATCGGATATGTTTTTGCCGATAATCGAGCAAAAAAAATGACGGAAGGTGATGAAGTTGGATATTTCGTGCTCCAATTTACCTGACAGTGAAAATCTTTCGGTCTCATACTTATAGTTTAAGGACAACCAAGTGTTCCTCTACGCGGCAAAGGAGCCCGTCACACTGCCGTTTTAAATTTATTGATTTATAAAGTTTATGGGGGCGGATGTGAGAAAAGAACTGGAAAAAGAATTGTTGACTGGGCTCAAGGCGATAACGTCTTCTTTCGTTGGACTAAAGGCAAGTAAAAATAAGATAGTGTTACTTGATGGTTTTAAAAAATTGGGTGAGATCTATATTCACTACCTGACAAGGGCTGATGGGTATTATGCAGGGGTTGAAATTTCAGAATGTGATGCAATGGAGTTCTGCTTGCTTCAATCGCCACCCTATAATAGCCGTCTCCTGAATTCTTCGTTTTTATCCAAAACATCACTGTCGGAACGCGGTAAAGAGTTTGGGGATGAGTTCGGCGGAATCATCAGAATGCCAGCGCCTTCAGAGATGAATCTGACCGCTCGAAAGATAGAGCATCGTTTGACGAGGTTTTATCTTTCACGTGCGGAGAATTGCCTAACAGGTTCATTGTTGCTTATCAATGATGTTTTGCTCTCGCCAGATGACTACGCATTCCCATTTTTAACAGTCCTTTTCGCCGCGAAGAAAAATGGGTTGACTCTTAAAGATGAGCGATTCCAAAGAGTGCTCAATGCTAAAAAAATATTCGGGAATAAATATTTCGATTTGGCTTTGACTGAAAAAATACTAAGTTAAACAAAAGGCGCCGTTTATAGTCTGAACGGATTTGTATGGTACCACTCAACTTTCAAATAAGGTAAATGAGACCAGTTCTAAATTTCCAGGATGGTGCGCACCTAGGAAGGAAAATTGTGAGTTCCTAAACTTAAAATTGGACGCTGCTCATGAGCGGAGGTTGGTGATGAGGGAAAACAGATTCTCAAATAGCGAACCAACCATGACGCTCGCAGACTTGGAAGCATTGGAATCTGCTATCGGAGCGAGGCTTCCGCGCTCTTTCCGAGAACATTACACCAAGTACAACGGGGGCGTCCCTGAGCGGGCATATTGGGTGAGTGACGATCGGGATGAACCGTTGGAGGTAGCAGCCTTCAAATCAATCTCGGATGCTCCATCTAACCTGTTGCTCACCTATCAAACCATGGTGAAGAAGCAAGTTATTCCTTGTCATCTGCTTCCATTTGCGAACGATTGGGGAGGGAGTTTTTTTTGCCTTAACGTTGATTCTGGCTCCGTTAGCTACTTTACGACGGATAGCTTTCGCAGTGAGTTAAGCATGCAAGAAAATCAAGCTGAAGCGGAAAAAATCATCTGCACAAATTTCGTTCGATTTGTTCAGGGCCTTGTGGGCGAAGCGGATTGAATGTTGGGAAAAGATCGTGGATCGGTTCATCAGGTGCTCAAACGTGAGTCAGATCTAGAATATGAAACCTCGTTAGTTATGCGTGTTGTAAGGAGGTCGGCTAATTTTTGTGTGAATCCTGAGTGCCGAGCAATAACTAGTGGTCCGGCTGCTGAACCATAAGCAGGAATGGGTCACTCCGAAAGCAAATGGCAAGTTTAGAACGACGGCAATGGCTGGCTCCACCACCATCCAGTCGTAGGTGGAAACCTACAGCTGGTGGGTTACGAGGATCACAGAAATCGTCATGGCGATTACCACCCTAAAGGCCACAACGGAAAGCGAATTGGCGGTAGAAAAACGTGGGGCGGCGGTTCGCCTTGTAGATAGCTCACAATTCGAAGGGCAGGCTCGCAATCCAGAAAACCCGCTATCGCGGGTTTTCTAAAAAATCAAAAATTAATCAGCAAACCCTGGGTCCCTCAAACCCCACCCACCAACTTCCCCCCCTCCAACCGGCGCTTATACGCACTGTCCCGACTCGCCAACCAGAAATACAGCGGCGATGTCACCACCAACCCCACCAACCAGGACAAATCCGCCCCGTTGATGTGTGCCGAAATCGGCCCGACATACAGCGGCGTATTCATAAACGGAATCTGCACCACAATCCCCACCGCATAGGCCACCAGCGCCTGAGGGTTGTACCGCTCGTAAATCCCGCCATCTACGCGAAAGATCGAACCGATGTCGTACTTGCCCTTATGGATGGCATAGAAGTCGATCAGGTTGATCGCCGTCCACGGCACCAGTACCACCAGCAGCACCAGCACCATGTCCACGAAGTGCCCGATAAAGTCCTTCGACGCAAACACCGCCGCAATCGAACACGCCGCCAGCACCAGCACCGAGATCACGGCGCGCGCCTTGGCGGTGGGGATCCAGCGGTAGGCAAAGGTCTGTACCAGGGTGATCAACGACAGCACCGCGCCGTAGAGGTTAAGCGCGTTGTGGCTGATCACGCTGAGCAGGAACAGCAACAGCATCAGCGGGCCAATGGAGCCGGTCGCCAGTTTGACCGCGTCCATGGTGTCCATGCCCACCGGCGTGGCCAGTACCGCAACCGCACCGAAGATGAACGACAGGCTGGAACCGAGCACGGTGCCCAAATAGGTGGTCCAGAAGGTCGACGCCACCGGCACATCCGCCGGCAGGTAGCGGGAGTAGTCAGACACATACGGTGCAAACGCGATCTGCCACAGCGCAGCCAGCGAGACGGTGGCCAGCCAGCCGGAGATGTTGAAGTTGCCGCGCGTCAGGAAGTCGGCCGTCTGCACATGGGTGAAGATGTAGCCGAAACCCAGCACGATGCCCGCGCCCAGCACCCAGGTGCCGATGCGGTTGAGCACGTGGATGAAGCGGTAGCCGATGATGCCGATGATCCCCGAGCCGATGGCGCCGATGACGATGCCCACTGGCACCGGGATCCCATCGACCACGCCGTGCAGGGATTTGCCCGCCAGTACGATGTTGGAAGCGAAGAAGCCGATGTACATCACGCCGGCGATCACCACCACCAGCAGCGCCCCGAGGGAGCCGAACTGGGCGCGGCTCTGGATCATTTGCGGGATGCCCATCTGCGGGCCCTGGGCCGAGTGCAATGCCATCAGCACGCCGCCGACGAGGTGGCCGACGAGGATGGCGATGATGCCCCACACCAGGTTAAGGCCGAACAGTTGCACGGCCAGCGCGCCGGTGACGATGGGCAGCGGCGCGATGTTGCCGCCGAACCACAGGGTGAACAGGTCTCTTACCTTTCCGTGGCGATCTTCCGGGGGCACGTATCCAATCGTGTGTTTTTCGATAAGCGGGGCGGAGGATGTTGCAGTGGTAACCATGACGAGCTCCAAGGCAAGGTGAGTACGTTGACGTACTTCGCTGGGCGGCACGTGTGCGTCGCTTTTGTTGTTGGAGTGATCATGTGCAATGGTCACGGGTAGGTAAATTAGTAAGTTTGTTGCTATAGACCTTAAAAATAATATCTCGCGGCGATTTTCGCTCCGGTATGTTGCATGGACTTGAATCGTCAAAAAAAGCGGCTTTTTCTTGCACTTGTTTGGGGCGAATTCCCACGTTTCTGGAGGTCCCGATGGCTGCCTATAACCTGCGCCAGCTCAAATATTTTGTAACCACCGCCGAGTGTGGCAGCGTGGCAGAGGCCTCGCGCAAGCTCTATATCGCGCAACCCTCGGTGTCGACCGCCATCAAGCAGTTGGAAGACAGCTTTGGCGTGCAGCTGTTTATCCGCCATCACGCCCAAGGGGTGTCGCTGACGCCGAGCGGTGCAAGGTTTTACCGCAAGGCCCTGGAGCTGCTGCGGGTCGCCCATGAATTCGAGCAGAACGCCCTGGCAGACAACGACGTGGTGGCCGGGCAGATCGATATCGGGTGCTTCGAGACGGTGGCGCCGCTGTATTTGCCGCGTTTGATTGCGGGCTTCAAGCAACGCTGGCCGGGGGTTGAAATCCGCCTGCGGGACGGTGAGCAGCAGGAGCTGGTGCAGGCGCTGACGGCCGGCAGTATCGACGTGGCGATGCTGTTTGAGCATGACCTGGGCAGCGCCATCGAGACCACGCCGCTGATGCCGCCGCAGCAGCCCTATGCGTTGTTGCCGGCGGATCACCGGTTTGCGCAGCAGGCCAAGGTGTCGCTGGCGGATTTGGTGCTGGAGCCGATGATTTTGCTGGATGTGCTGCCGAGCCGGACGTACTTCGTGAGCATCTTTGAAGAGCGTGGGCTGACGCCGAATATTGTCTTCAGTTCGCCGTCGATCGAGATGGTGCGCGGGATGGTGGGGCGTGGGTTTGGCTTTTCGATTCTGGTGACCAAGCCGTTTTCGCCGTACACCTATGACGGGCAGAAGCTGGTGTGTGTGCCGTTGGCGGAGACGGTGACGGGGTCGGGGTTGTCGGCGGTCTGGTTAAGGCGAGCGCCGTTAACCAAACCGGTCCAACTGTTCGTGGAGTATTGCAGGGAAGAGTTGGCGCAATTGTTGGCGAGGTAGCCGCGTTACTCTTCTGGGCCGTATTGTTTGATGCGTTCAACATTCAGCCAATCACCAAATGTCGTATTGGCCGTGTTCACTTTTTTCAGGTATTCCGGACTAAAAGTGCCATCGGCACGGTCTGGTTTGAAACTGAAACTAAGGGTGGCTAACCACATTTTTCCATGACCAAAGTCTTCATTGATTACTTGAACAGACGGGTCATTGAGCGTCACACCGTTTTGTTGAGCAGCCCCCTCGAGAAGCTTAATCGAGCGTCCGATATCATTGAGGTCCACCCCGATACGCGTCACTGCTCTGTCTGGTTGATTGGAATGGGCAGCAAGGGTGAGGCTTTCCGGTGCCGTTTGCGTCGCGGGCTGAGTGTAGGACGGCGGCAAGGGTTGAGTATTATGCATAGAAATAGAGGGGGAACTCTGCATGGTAACGCTCCATAAGGTGTTTAAGCATAAAGGGTCAAATAGGCCGCCTAAATGTGTGGTGCGTACAAAACGCTCGGTTCCTCAGGATTAATCAGCGAGTGTATCGACATATATTCATGTGGGGTGGTCGAACCCGTCCGGCTCAGGTACGGATCGAAAGCAACATTCGCTGCAGCATTTCATCGCAACCCTTCAGTTGCGCAACGCTCACAAACTCATCCGGCTTATGCCCCTGGTCCATGCTCCCAGGCCCGCACACCACGGTAGGAATGCCCGCTGCGTCGAACAACCCACCCTCAGTTCCGAACGCCACGGTGCCAAATTCCCGCGAGCCGCAAAACGCTGCAATCAGCTCCGCCGCCTGGCTACGCTGGTCGGTGGCCAGACCCGGGTACGCCGACAACTCACTGAAGCGAATCGCACTCTGCCGGCTCACCGCCTGCATGCGCGGCAACACCTGCTGCATCGCATAGGTTTGCAGCTCCTCGGCCACTTCCCCCGGGTCCATTGAGGGCAGGGCACGCACTTCAAAGTCGAAGCGGCAATCCGCCGGGACGATATTCAACGCCTTGCCCCCGGAAATCACCCCGGTTTGCACGGTGCTGAACGGCGGGTCAAAGCGCTCGTCCTGATGCACCTTGAGGCGCTGGCCAATCCGCCCCAGCTCACCAACCAACTCCGCCGCATACTCGATTGCATTCACGCCCTGAGGCGCATACGCCGAATGGCACGCCTCGCCATGCACTTCGCAGCGCATGGCGAGCTTGCCTTTATGACCCAGCACCGGCTTCAACTCGGTGGGCTCGCCGATAATGCACAGCAGCGGTTTCACCGGCCATTGCTCCAGCACCTTGAGCAGTGAACGTACCCCAAGGCAGCCGACTTCCTCGTCGTAGGACAGCGCAATATGCACCGGCATCCGCAGGTCTGCGTTCACCAGCGACGGCACCAGCGCCAGCACGCAGGCGATGTAGCCCTTCATGTCCGCCGTGCCCCGGCCAAACAGGTTGCCGTCGCGCTCGGTCAACTCAAACGGCGGCAATGTCCACGGCTGGCCATCCACCGGCACCACGTCGGTGTGCCCCGACAGCACAATCCCGGGCAACTGCGCCGGGCCAATGGTTGCGAACAGATTGGCCTTACTGCGCGCATCGTTGTAGATCAATTCGCAGGACACGCCGAACCCTGCCAGATAATCGCGCACGAACTCGGTCAGCTTCAGGTTGGATTCGCGGCTGGTGGTATCAAACCCCACCAGTGTCTGCAGCAATTCGCGGCTGGTGCTCATCGGTCGTCTCCAGCCACGCCGTAGCCCGGTGAGCGGTCCGGGGCCAGCGCGCGGTCGATGTAGTCCTGCACCTGCGGGCGGTAGGCGTCCCACAATTTTTGCAGTTCGCCAATCGGGTTCTCATCGGCCCAATCCACCCGCAGGTTGATGATCGGCCAGGTCAGTTCACCCACCACTACCACGGCTGCCGAATGCACCGGCCCGGCCTCGCCACCAGCGGCGATGGCTGCATGCATCGCGGCCAGCAGGCGATCGGTGAGTTGGCCTTCGCCCTGTTCAAATGCAGTGACCATGGCCTGGATCACCGAGCGGTCGGCGAGCATATTGCCGGCCGCGACGCACTGTTCACCCGACACTGCGTTATGGGTGCCGAGGGTTTCGCTGCCGCTGAAATGCACGGTGCGCCCCAAGTGATCAATCGCCGTCAGTTGGCGGTACTGGCTGTAGCCGTTGCGGGTGAGCGCCTTGTCCACCGCGTCGGCAGGGGCCAGGCCTTGCTCCAGCAGGTCGAGTACATCCGGGCCGAGGGCCGGCAGGGTGATGTTCTGGGTCGAGACCGCACCCACGCCGGGCCGCAGCCACGGGCAACGGGCGCCCACGGCGATGCTCGATGAGCTGATGGCAATGCCCATCTGGCCGGTTTCCGCGCAGCGGGCGACGATTGAAAAGGTCATGGTCGACTCCTTATTCGGGGATGACGGCGATCACATCAATTTCCATCAACCACTGCGGCTGACCCAGGGCCGAAACCACCAGCCCGGTGGAGATCGGGAACACGCCCTTGAGCCACTTGCCGACTTCCTGGTACACCGGCTCGCGGTAGCGCGGGTCGATCAGGTAGGTGGTGGTCTTGACGATGTGGCTCAGGTCGCTGCCGGCTTCTTCCAGCAGTTGCTTGACGTTGCGCATGGCCTGCTCGGCCTGGGCGCGCGGGTCGCCGAGGCCCACCAGCTTGCCGTCGAAATCGGTGCCCACCTGGCCCCGTACATACACCGTGTTGCCGGCGCGTACGGCCTGGCACAGGTCGTTGTCCAGGCTCTGGTTGGGGTAGGTTTCCTTGGTGTTGAACATGCGGATGCGAGTGTGAGTAGGCATCAAAAAACTCCAGAAAAAAGTGATCAGGCGCTGACAGGTGAGGTGTGAACAACCGGTGCGGGGTCGCGGTATTCAAGGTATTGACGCTGGATGGCGATATGGTCGGCCACGTACTTGGCGTCATGCCACACGCCCCAGATAAACGACGAGCCCCGGCGCGACTGCCATGGCAAACCGAGGAAGTAGATGCCCGACTCGCTGGCCACGCCGCGCTGGTGCTGCGGCTTGCCGGCGGCGTCAAATGCATCGACCTTCAGCCAGCTGTAATCCACGGCAAAGCCGGTGGCCCAGATGATTGACGTGATGCCGGCCTTGGCCAGGTCCAGTTCCAGGATCGGCTGCTTGATGCACTCGGCATCGGGAAACACGCGGCGTGCTTCGGGCTCTGGCGGCAGGTCCAGGCCGTTGCGTTCGATGTAGGCATCCGCCGCATCCAGCAGGGCCAGGTAGTTCTCGTCACCGCGGGCGAGGTTTTCCACCAGGTTGGGTTGGAAGCGGGCGACGCTGCCGTCGAAGGATTGGGTCAGGCCGACCAGGGTCATGCCTTGCTGGGCCAGCTCGCGGAAGTCGATGGTCTTGCCGCCGTGGGCGCCGCTCACCGCAATGGTCACGTGTTCGCGGCCGGGTTTCATCGCGGCCTGGTCCCACTCGCCCAGCACCCCCAGCCACCAGCAGAAATCGCGGTTGCGATAGGCGCGCGGTGGGCGGTCGTGGGCACCCACCGACAGGTACACCCGGCGCCCGGAGCGTTGCAGTTCATCGGCGATCTGCACCCCGGAGGACCCGGCACCCACTACCAGCACGGCGCCGGCGGGCAGTTGCGCGGGGTTGCGGTAGTCGGCGGAGTGGATCTGGTGCAGCGCGGTGCCTTGCGGCGCGATCGCCGGAATCACCGGCTTCTGGAACGGCCCGGTCGCCGCCACCACGCGGTTGGCTTCGATCACGCCTTCGCTGGTGTGGATGGTAAAGCCGGGGCGACCGACATTGCGCACCACGGAGGTCACGTCCACGCCAGTGCGAATCGGTGCATTGAACTTGCGTGCGTAGGCTTCGAAGTAGTCCGCCACGCGCTCTTTCGGCGCAAAGCCATCGGGGGCGACGTTATCGAAGGCCAGGCCCGGAAAACGGTCATGCCAGGCCGGGCCATTGGCGACCAGCGAATCCCAGCGGCCGGTGCGCCAGCGCTCGGCGATACGGCTGCGCTCCAGCACCAGGTGCGGCACGCCTTGTTTGCTCAGGTGCTCGCTCATGGCGACGCCAGCCTGACCGGCTCCCACCACCAGCGTGTCTATTTTTGTTATGGCTTGAGTCATGTGTCTGTCCTTGCGTAATGCAGTTGGATTCAGCTTGGGCGTGGCTTCAAGGCTAGGGGGAAGGCGGTTTTTAATAAAATATTATTAAGCTGGGAAGTGAGCATAAATATCGGATGCAGGCTCACCCTATCGGGTGATTTCGGGGACGGGGCAGGTGTGTGACCATCCTGGCAGTTCTTTCAGCGAGTGTTTGAAGTGGAAAACGACCGGCTTTCTTCTGCGCAATGGTTCGAACAGATGGCCCGGGTGACCGACAGCATCGGGCAATCGGGGTTCGCCGCGATCCTGTTCGAGGCCCTCGGCTATATCCATCCGATTCAGGCCACCACGCTGTATTTCTACCCGCGAGGCGGCATGCCCAGCGCGTTGTTCGAGCTGGAAGGGCCGTGGTTGCCACAAGGCAATGTGCGCCAATACCTGTCGGGGTTTTATTTGCTCGACCCGTTTTATGGGGCCTGTGTGGAAGGCGTCAGCTCCGGGTGTTACGACCTGGCCGACGTCGCCCCCGATCACTTCGAACTCAGCGAGTACTTCCAATCGTTTTACCGCCACTCCCATCTGGAGGATGAGCTGAACTACATCCTGCAGTCGAGCAACGGCTCGAGCCTGGCGGTGTCACTGGCCTTTACGCAAAAGCTCGACGCCGCCACCACCCAGCAGTTCAAGCGCATCACCCCGTGGGTGCTGGCCGTGCTGGGCAAGCAATTTGTTGGCCTGGATGCCCAGGGTGCGCGTTTCGAAAACCTGCTGGAGCAGCGCATTCACTCGGCGTTGAACAACTTCGGCTCGTCGATATTGACCGAGCGCGAATGCCGGATTGCCCAACTGATCCTGCGGGGGCATTCCACCCGCTCGTTGGCCGAGCGCCTCGAGGTCTCGGAAGACACCATCAAGTCCCACCGCAAACACATCTACACCAAGCTCGATATCGGCGCGCAATCGGAACTGTTTGCCTTGTTTATCGACTCGTTGGCCGAAGCCCAGGGCGTCCTGAGCAAAGACCCCCTCGAAAGCTACATGAGCAAGCACCGCTGAGCGGCGTTGCTCGCCCTTGCGTCACTACTAATAAGAGAGAAATACCATGAACGTACCCGCCCAACTGAACCGCCTGACCGAGGACTACCAGAAGTCGGATGCGGCCCACCACATCCATGCCTTTGTCGATCAAAAAGCGCTGAACGCCGAAGGCCCGCGGGTGATGATGCGAGGTGAGGGCCTCTACCTGTGGGACAGCGAAGGCAAGCGTTACCTGGACGGCATGTCGGGCCTGTGGTGCACCCAGTTGGGCTATGGCCGCCGGGATTTGACCGCCGCCGCTGCCTCGCAGATGGACCAGTTGGCGTACTACAACATGTTCTTTCACACCACTCACCCGGCGGTGATTGAGCTGTCGGAGTTGCTCTTCAGCCTGTTGCCAGACCACTACAGCCACGTGATCTACACCAACTCCGGCTCCGAGGCCAACGAAGTGCTGATCCGTACCGTGCGCCGCTACTGGCAGGTGGTCGGCCAGCCGCAGAAAAAAATCATGATCGGTCGCTGGAACGGCTATCACGGTTCCACCCTGGCCGCGTCTGCCCTGGGCGGCATGAAGTTCATGCACGAGATGGGCGGCCTGATTCCCGACGTTGCGCACATTGACGAACCTTATTGGTACGCCCATGGCGGCGAGCTGACGCCGGCCGAGTTCGGTCGCCGTTGCGCCTTGCAGTTGGAAGAGAAAATCCTCGAGCTGGGGGCCGAAAACGTCGCCGGGTTTATCGCCGAGCCGTTCCAGGGCGCGGGTGGCATGATCTTCCCGCCGGAAAGCTACTGGCCCGAGATCCAGCGCATTTGCCGTCAATACGATGTGCTGCTGTGTGCCGATGAGGTGATTGGTGGCTTTGGCCGTACCGGCGAGTGGTTCGCCCATCAGCACTTCGGTTTTGAGCCGGACACCCTGTCCATCGCCAAAGGCCTGACCTCCGGTTACCTGCCCATGGGCGGCCTGGTGCTGAGCAAGCGCATGGCCGACGCGCTGGTGGAGCACGGCGGCGTGTTCGCCCACGGGCTGACCTATTCCGGGCACCCGGTGGCGGCGGCGGTGGCGCTGGCCAACCTCAAGGCGCTGCGGGATGAAGGCATCGTGCGCCAGGTAAAGGACGACACCGGGCCGTACCTGCAAAAAATCCTGCAGGAAGTGTTCGGCCATCACCCGATGATCGGCGAGATCCAGGGCACGGGCCTGCTTGCGGCCTTGCAGTTCGCCGAAGACAAGACCACGCGCAAACGCTTCGAGAATGAAAACGACCTGGCCTGGCAATGCCGCACCTTTGGTTTCGAAGAGGGCGTGATCATTCGCTCGACCCTGGGCCGCATGATCATGGCACCGGCACTGGTGGCCACGCGCGCTGAACTGGACGAGCTGGTTGAAAAGACCCGCATCGCCGTCGATCGCACCGCACGGATCGCGGGAAAACGGTGAAGTGACCTGCGCGCCGCCCCAAGTCGGGGTGGCGCGCAACCTCCATCAGGCAACGCTTGAACGGCATCGATACCCTTGAATGCCGCGACGCCCTGCATCCCCATTTCCAGGAGTCACCCATGAATACAATAACGAACGTGACCGCGACGCCCCCTCATCAACCCCCACCCAAAACCGCTTCGTCCCGCCGCTTTCGGCAGCCGCTGGGTCTTATCGGGCTGGTGCTGTTCGGCCTGGCGTACATGGTGCCGCTGGCGGTGTTTACCACCTATGGCCTGGTGACCCAAATGACCAAGGGCCACTTGCCGACCGCCTATATGCTGACCCTCGCCGCGATGCTGCTGACGGCCTATAGCTATGGGCGCATGGTCCAGGCGCATCCCTATTCGGGCTCGGTCTACTCCTACACCCGTAAGGCGTTTGGCGCCTACTTCGGCTTCATCGCCGGGTGGACCCTGTTGCTGGACTACATCTTCCTGCCATTGCTCAGCTATTTACTGATCGGCATCTACATGTCCGAGTACTTCCCCGGGGTGCCCACCGCCGTGTGGGTGCTTGGCTCGATTGCCCTGGTGACGGCGCTTAACCTGGTGGGCATCGAGTCCATCACCCGGGTCAACTGGATACTCATCGTGGCCCAACTGGTGTTCATCGTGGTGTTCGTGGCGTTATCGGTGCACACCCTCAGCGGGCAGTCCGCACCGGTGTCGCTGTTGGCACCATTCCACCATGAAGGCTTCAGCGCGCCGTTGATCATGGCGGGCGCCGCGGTGTTGTGCCTGTCCTTTCTCGGCTTCGATGCGGTGTCGACCATGGCCGAGGAAACCCCCGACCCGCGTCGCACCATTCCGCTGGCGATCATGGTGGTGTCGCTGTTCGGCGGCCTGCTGTTCCTGCTGGTTTCGTATTTCGCGCAAATGGTGTTCCCGGAATGGAACAGCTTCGTCGACCCGGATTCCGCCTCGGTGGATGTGATGCGCCGGGTGGGCGGCGAACTGCTGGTGACGGCGTTTACCGCAACCTATGTCGCCGGTTGCTTCGCTTCGGCGATGGTCTCCCAGGCCAGTGTGTCGCGGGTGTTGTTCGCCATGGGACGTGACGGCGCGCTGCCCCGCGTGCTCGGCAAGCTGGTGACGAAAAAACGCGTGCCCGCCACGGCCATCGTGCTGGTCAGCCTGTTCTCGCTGATTGCCTTGTTCATCACGCTGGATACCGTCGCCAACATGATCAGCTTCGGTGCGCTGTTCGCGTTCTCGGCGGTGAACCTGGCGGTGATCAAGCACTACCTGGTCGACCAGAAGTTACGCGGCACGAAGAACTACCTGCTGTACGCCGTTGTGCCGGCGCTGGGGTTCCTCAGCACGATCTGGCTGTGGAGCAGCCTTTCCAGCCTGTCGTTCACCATCGGCCTGTGCTGGATGGGGCTGGGGCTCCTGTGTCTGCTGGGCATCACGCGGGGGCTGCGGGTGAAGATGCCGGAACTGCAGATCGCCGAGTGACCCCCTCGTTTATCCATCGCCATTTATTGGGAGTACAACGTGTTCGACCTTAACTATTGGCAACAGCGTGTTGCCCGCCAGACCTTCATCAACACCGCCCTGATCGGTGGCCGCTCAGTGAGTGCGGCATCCGGGGCGACCTTCGATGCCATCAACCCGGCCACCCAGCAGTTGCTGTCGCGGGTTGCAGCCTGCGGTGACGCAGAAGTCGACCTGGCCGTGCGCAGCGCACGCCAGGCCTTCGACACTGGCCCTTGGCGGCGGATGCCGCCGGTGGAGCGCAAGAAGATCCTGATTAGGCTCTCCGAGTTACTGATGACCCACCGCGAAGAACTGGCGCTGCTCGATTCGCTGAACATGGGCAAGCCGGTGATGGACGCCTACAACGTTGACGTGCCCGGCGCCGCCAATGTGTTTGCCTGGTACGGCGAAGCCCTCGACAAACTCTACGATCAAGTCGCGCCCACCGCTCACAACGCGTTGGCAACCATCACGCGTGAAGCACTGGGGGTGATCGCGGCGGTAGTGCCGTGGAACTTCCCGCTGGATATGGCCGCCTGGAAACTCGCACCGGCATTGGCGGCCGGTAACAGCGTGGTCTTGAAGCCCGCTGAGCAGTCGCCGTTTTCTGCCTTGCGCCTGGCCCAGCTTGCCCTGGAAGCGGGTATCCCGGAGGGTGTGTTGAATGTGGTGCCCGGCCTCGGCGAAAGTGCCGGCAAGGCCCTCGGGCTGCACCCCGACGTGGATTGCCTGGTGTTCACCGGCTCCACTCAGGTCGGCAAGTATTTTATGCAGTATTCCGCCCAGTCCAACCTGAAGCAGGTGTGGCTGGAGTGCGGTGGCAAGAGCCCGAACCTGGTGTTCGACGACTGTCAGGACCTGGACCTCGCTGCGGAGAAGGCGGCCTTCGGCATTTTTTTCAACCAGGGTGAAGTGTGCTCGGCCAACTCCCGCCTCTACGTGCAACGCTCCATCCATGACGAATTCGTTGAGCGCCTGATCGCCAAGTCGCGGGCCTGGATGCCGGGTGATCCGCTGGACCCTGGCAGTGCCGCCGGTGCAATCGTCGACAGTCAGCAAACCGCGCGCATCATGCAGTCCATCAGCCAGGCCCAAGGGGAGGGCGCCAGGCTGTTGTGTGGTGGAGAGCAGTTGAGCATCAATGGCTCCTCCAACTTTATCCAGCCAACCATATTTGCCGGTGTGACCCGCGATATGGCCCTGTCCCGTGATGAAGTGTTCGGCCCGGTGCTTGCGGTGAGCGCCTTCGACACGGAAGAGCAGGCGATACAGCAGGCCAATGACAGTGTCTACGGCCTGGCGGCCTCGGTATGGAGCGATGACCTCAACCGTGCGCACCGCGTGGCCAGAGCCTTGAATGCCGGGACGGTTTCGGTCAACACCATCGACGCCCTGGATGTGGCGGTGCCGTTCGGTGGGGGCAAGCAATCCGGGTTTGGGCGTGATCTGTCGCTGCATGCTTTTGACAAGTACACACAACTGAAAACCACCTGGTTTCAGCTGCGTTAACTCGAGCGGTCATCCGGTCGTGTATTTATGCGTGCGCGACCGGCACAAGTGCAGGCAAACTCAACGCGAACTCAGAGGGTTTTGAACACCATGGTCACTCTTCGCGTAATGAGCGCCGCCGACTACGACGCCGTGCTTGAACTGATGCAAAACACCCCCGGCATCTCCCTACGCGACGCCGACTCCCGCGAGGCCACCGAACGTTACCTGGCGCGCAATCCCGGCATGAGTTTCGTGGCCGAGATCGACGGGGTGCTGGGTGGGTGCGTGATGTGTGGGCACGATGGCCGGCGCGGTTATTTGCAGCATCTGCTGGTGCTGCCCGAGTATCGGCGCCAGGGCATTGCGAACGCGCTGGTAGAGCGCTGCCTCACCAGCCTTGCGCAATGGGGCATCCGTAAATGCCACCTGGATGTGTTCAAGACCAATGACAGCGCTGCCCGTTATTGGCAGGGCCAGGGCTGGCAGTTGAGGACCGATATTGACCGCTATTCGTTTACCCGACCGGGTGACGAGAACGCCTGACGTCCATGGAGGGACAAATGCTCGAGATACGACGCGCCACGCTGGAAGATGCACAGACCGCCTTCGACATTCGCCGGTTGGCCATACGCAGCCAATGCATCGGCGCCTATACGTCCGAGCAGATGATGGTGTGGACCCGGGGCGCCGCCGAGGACGGCTATGACGCGTTGATGGACAAGCCTTTTTACCTGGGCTGCGTGGACGGTGAACCTGTGGCCACAGGGATGTTGGATTTGGCGAACAACGAAATCGGTGCACTGTTTGTGCTGCCAGGGTTTACCGGACGTGGGATTGGCAAGCAGGTGCTGGTGTATCTGGAGGCGTTGGCGCAGGAATTGGGGATTGAAGAAGTGATCCTGGACGCGACGTTGAACGCGGCGGATTTTTATCGGCGGTGTGGGTATGTGGGGGCAGAGCAGGCCATCTATCATTCGCCATCAGGGTTGCAGCTGGCCTGCATTCCTATGCGCAAACACCTGCGCCGTTCGCGCTGACACGGAAAAAAACGGTGGTGAGGGCGCTTGCTGTGGTGAGGGCGCTTGCTGTGGCGAGGGAGCTTGCTCCCGCTGGGCCGCGAAGCGGCCCCAATAAAGCTATCGCAATCTGACTGAAAGACCTCGCTGACCTTTTTGGGGCTGCTGCGCAGCCCAGCGGGAGCAAGCTCCCTCGCCACAGGTCATGTGTTGTCGTGGGTATTGAACTCCGTACGCAACCACCGGATCACCTCGCTCACCGAAGCGCCTTGAACCGCTGACTGCCGGGATGAGTTATCAGGTGGGCAATGACATGGAAGGGCATCGCTCCTCCACGGCCATTGGGGCGAAGTTATTTGTGGTGGATTGACGTTTCATCAGCCTTCAACCCTTGCGATAAACCCCCGCCAACTCCCGCGCCAACCCAATGAAATTCTGCAACGGCGCCGACGGATTGAACGTGCGCCGCACCAGGGTGATCGGCGCCAATAACCGTGGCCGCGCATCGCTGATCCGGCAATACACCACGCTTTCGCGGTGCACATCGCGCATCGATGCCGGCACCACCGAGATGCCTTCACCGGCGGCCACCAGGCTGACGTTGGTCAGCATGCGCTCCACTTCAAAGGCAATCTTCGGCTCGAAGCCGGCGTTCTGGCAGGCCTTGATCAGGTTGGCGTACATCCCCGGCGCGCCGGGGCGGCGGACGAGGATGAAGCGTTCGTCCTTGAGGTCGGACATGGTGATTTTTGGCTCGGGGCCCTTGAACAGCGGGTGGCCCACGGGCAGGGTCAGCAGCATTTCTTCGTTGAGCAGGCGGTGGAAGGTCAGGCTCTGGTGGTCGCCCACCGGGGCGCGGAGGATGCCGATGTCGATGCGTTTTTCGATGGTGTCTTCGGTGACTTCCCGGGCGCTGCCTTCGTTGATCGAGAGTTCCACGCCCGGGTAGTGCTCGCGGTAGGCGCGGATGATGCGCGGGATCAGCGGGTGGGCGGCCGCGGAGCTGGTGAAGGCGATGACCAGTGTGCCTTCGATACCCTGGGCGGCGCGGGCGGCCTTGAGGGAGCCTTGCTCGACGCGGGCGAGGATGGCTCGCGCTTCATCAAGAAACACCAGCCCGCCGGCCGTCAGGTCGACGCCCTTGGGGTGGCGCTTGAACAGGTCGAACCCCAGCTCTTGTTCCAGGGCGCGAATCTGTTGGCTGAGGGGCGGTTGTTGCATGTTCAGGCGGGCGGCGGCGCGGGTGAAATGTCGCTCTTCGGCCACCATGATGAAATAACGTAAATGGCGAAGTTCCATGGTGGTATATCTCGTGACAAGACTTTATTATTTGTGGCCAGCATGCGCCTTGGCAACCAATATGCCGAAAGTGGCTTGATCCGACAATAACAATAAATAAAAAGACCCTGGAGCATTGATGCCGTCCCGACTTTCCAATAACGCCACATTGCCTATTTTGCTTGCCATTGCACTTGGCATGGTGTTGGGGCTGTTTTACCCGGGGGTGGCGGTCGAGATGAAACTGCTCAGTGACGCTTTTATAAAAGTGGTCGGGTTATTGATGCCGTTTCTGTTGTTTGTGTTGGTGTCGACGGGTGTGGCGGGTATCAAGCGCGAGCCTCACCATCGGCATGCAGTGGGGCGCATCGTGGTGTATTTCCAGCTGATGTCCCTGGCCGCATTGGTGTTGGGAATGTCGACGGGGTGGTTGTTCAGCCTGGACCCTACGCCAGTGGCCAACCTGGATTTTGACCACCTGACGCCGGCTGTTGCGCCGGAAACGCTCTTGCATGAGCTGTCCATACCCTCGATTTCATCCAGCCTTTACAGGGTGTTTACCCAGAGTCTGGTGCTTCAGGTGATGCTGGTGGCGGTGCTGTGCGGGCTGCTGCTGGGGCGTGGTGGCAAGGTTGGCAACCGCTGCCTCGGCTGGCTGGAAGCAGCCGTCACCGGGCTGTTCTTGCTATTGCGCTTTATCTTGAAATTCGCACCACTGGCGGCCTTTGGTGCGATGGCATTTGTGGTGGGGAAGTACGGTGTAAGTTCTGTCTTGCCATTGTTTAAGTTTATTGTGGTTATTTACCTGGCGTGCGCGGCTTTCGTGATCTTAGTGTTTGCGACGATTGCGCGCCTGGTCGGCGTTAAATTGACTCGGTTAATTATTTATTTAAAAGAAGAGTTGTTGTTGGTGACGTTTACCGGCTCATCAGTGGCAGCACTTCCCGGTTGTGTCAGCAAACTTGAAGCGCTGGGCTGTGATCGCCAGTTAGTACGGTTGGTGCTGACCACCGGCTATACGTTCAACTTGGCCGGCACCAATATTTACCTGACCACCGCCATCATGTTTCTGGCGCATTTGGCTGGGGTCGAGATTGCGGTTCCCGAGTTGCTGGCGGTACTGGTCATCTGCCTGTTCACCTCGCTGGGGTCTACCAGTGTGGCGGGCTCGGCGCTGTTTACCCTGATTGCCACCTTGAACATCCTGCAACTGGTGCCGCTGGAAGGGGTGGGGTTGCTGTTGGGGGTGGAGCGGCTGATGAAGTGCCGGTCGTTGACCAATGTGCTGGGCAATTGCGTGGCGTGCCTGGCGATATGCGGGTGGCAGAAGTCGATTGATCGCGAGGTGTTGAAGCGCGGATTGAGTCACTGAGCCGAGCACATTCCTCAGGTAACAGCAGATCAAATGTGGGAGCTGGCTTGCCTGCGATAGTGGTATGTCAGTCGATAAATCTGTTGTCTGACACGCCGCTATCGCGGGCAAGCCCGCTCCCACAGTTAGATTGCATTTCAGCCCTTGGCGTTGAGCAACTTGTCGAAGGCCTTGTCCAGATTGCCTTCAGCACCTTTCAGCCTCTCACGACGTTCCTTCAACCAGCTCTGGTCCGCATCGAGGTTCTTGCGCGCTTCCACCAACATCCGCTTGACCTCTTCCGGCTGCGGCCCACCCGTGCCTTTGCGGGTCTTGACCATCGTGGTCGGCGACAGCGCCGCGCGAAAGCCAGCCTCATCCAGCGGCAAGGTATTCGGCGTCCATTTGTAGTTGTCCGCCGCCTGGGTGTACAGCTTCTGCGCGTCGGCATACGGGAAGGTCTTTGGTGTGGTGCCGTTGCTGCGCGCCTCGGTGACGATCAGCGACGCGAAGCTGTGACCAATGCGGAACGGCACCTTGAACTGGCGCTCCAGGGTGTCGGCCAACTCCATCGAAGTGGTCCACTCCGACTCCAGCTCATCCAGCGCACGCTGCGGGTTGATTTGCAGCGCATCCAGCACCGCGTCCATGCTCTTGAACATCTCATCGGTGGACTGGAACAACCCCAGTGAATCAAACGCGAACTTGTAGTCGGTCATGCCGGTGGTGACGTTGTGCGCGCGCAAGGTCACGGTCTGCGCCAGTCCGACCACGTCCGAGGCCGATTCCCGGGTGCGCATCAACAACCCCGGGTTGCGCTTTTGCGGCATCGCGCTGCTGGTGTAGGTGGACTCTTCGTCCAGCAGCAGCCAGGGGCGGATCTGATGGTATTGGGTATGGATATCGCCAATCATCGCACCGATACGGATCGCCGAAGACGCCGCCAGGTTGGCCGCCTCGATCGGGATGTCGTAGGTCGACACCTGGCTCGAATCCAGGGAGTTTTCCCGCACGCCGTCAAAGCCCAGCAGTTCAGCCAGGCGTTCACGGTTCAGCGGGTAAGCAGAGTTCGCCAGCACCGCGGTGCCCATCGGGCTCAGGTTGAGGCGGGTGTAGAGTTCACGAATGCGCTGGCCGTCGCGATCAAACGCGGCTTCGTACGCCAGCAGGTAGTGCGCGTAGCTGATGGGCATGGCCTGCACGCCATTGGTGTAGGCGGGCACCAGGGTGTCGACGTTCTTCTCGGCGATGTTCAACAGGCGCTGGCGGGTGGCGTTCAGCGCATTGCTGTAAGCCAGCACCTGTGAGCGCAACTTGGCCAGGCGGTAGGTGGCGAGCATGTCCTGGCGGCTGCGGCCGGAGTGGATCAGGGAGGCTTCAGGACCGATCTTGTCGGTCATGATTTTTTCCAGTTGCAGCACATCGTCCGGACGTTTGCCGCCGGGCTGGTCGGCCTGGTCGATGGCGAAGCGCACACCGCCGGCGATCTTGTGGCCCATGTCCAGCTTGACGATGCCTTCTTCGGTGAGCATCACGATCGACGCTTTGTTGATGCGGTTCAGCCAGGCGAACTGGGTTTGGGTCGAATCGCCCTTGGCCTTGTGGGCGCTTTGCGAGGAGCCCGGCGTGGCCCCGACTTTGGCCGCCTGGGCCGCGCACTCTTCGGTGGTGTTGCAAGGCAACGCACCGGTGTCGGCGGCGTAGGCGCCGTAACTGCTGAACAGGGCAAAGGCGACGGCCAGGTGGATCAGGCTTTTTTTGCTATTCATGTGCAACGCTCCGGAAAAAATCACAGCAGGGGCAGGGTGTAGCTGACGATAAAGCGGTTCTGGTCGATATCGCTGCCGCTGCCATTGCTGCGATACGTGCCATTGCGCCATTTCACCTCAAGGTTCTTCAGGGCGCCGCTCTGGAACACGTAGCCGATATCGGTGTTGCGCTCCCACTCAGTGCCTTCCAGGGTGCGAGTGCGTACGAAGTTGTCGCCTTTGAGGTAGCGGGTCATGAAGGTCAGGCCGGGGATGCCGAGGGCGGCGAAGTCATAGTCGTAGCGGGCCTGCCAGGATTTTTCCTCGGGGTTGGCGAAGTCCGGCGAGATCATCACGTAGTTGACGAGGTAGGAGTCGGTGCCGTCCAGGTGGGGGAAGCCGGTGGTGCCTTTCATGCGTTGGTAGGCGGCACCGAACGAGTGGCCGTGGAGGCTGTAGGTGATCTTGGCGCCGAAGGCCTGGTTGTCGATGTTGCTGTTGCCTTCCTTGCTGGAGTCGGCGTAACGCAGGTCGGTCTTGAACGACTGGGCGTCACCCAATGGCAGGGTGTGGACCAGGTTGAAGATGTGTTGCTTGTAGTTGTTTTCGAGGTTGGCGTAGTGGTAGCCCGTGACGAAGGTTTTGGTCCAGGCGTAGCTGGCACTGGCGAAGTCGAATTTATCGCTGGGCACGGCGCCCTTGATGCCTTTACCGTCGACTTCAATGTCTGCATGGCCGCTGTCGTTACGCAGGGTGTTGCGGGTCAGGCGCCCGGCGTCGAAGGTCAGGCCGGCGATGTCCTGGCTGGTCAGTTGGGTGCCGCGAAAAGTCTGGGGCAGCAGCCGGCCGTCGTTGGGCAGCACGGTCGGCAGCTTGGGGATCAGCGTGCCGAATTTCAGTACGCTTTTGGAGATCCGCGCCTTGGCGGTGGCGCCCATTCGGCTGTAGCTGTCCGGTGCGCCATCCTCGCCGACGGGGAGCAGGCCGCTGTTTTGGCGGTCTGGGCTTGAGTCGAGTTTCAGGCCTTGCAGGCCGATGGCATCGATGCCAAATCCCACCAAACCTTCGGTATAGCCCGACTGGTAATTGAGGATCAGCCCTTGGGCCCACTCATCGCGCTTGGACTGGCTCGCGTTGGGCTGGCGGTAATCGCTGTTGAAGTAGAAGTTGCGAAATTCGAGGTCGGCCTTGCTGTCTTCAAAAAAGTCAGCTTCGGCAAAGGTTGGGAAGGCGAGGGTCAAACCGAGGGTGGCCGAAGTCAGGCCCAGGGTAATGGGGGATTTGTTCATTGTTATTCCCGTTGTCTGCTGCTTATTTTTAGAATTATCTGGCCGGACGGCGACAGGGAGACGCGTCCGGCTTGCGCAGGCTAACGAGTTGTTTTGCAGATTGAAAATATATAGAAAGTGTTGAGGCGAGACGAAAAAAGTATGAAGTGGACGCCCGATTTTTCAGACACTGAAGGACCAATGTGGGAGCGGGCTCCCACATGTTGATCTGCGCCTTAGTGCATCTTGCTGTGATCCATGGTTTCCATCGAGTTCAACGCACGGGCTTGGGCCTTGACTTCAATCGACTGCTTTTCGCCCTTGGCATTTTCCACGGTGACGGTCAGCGGCACCTGGTCGCCTTCCTTGATCTGGGCGGTGAGGTCGATCAGCATCACGTGATAGCCATCCGGGTCGAGCTTGACGGCCTTGCCGGCAGGCAACGGCACCGAATCCACGGGGCCCATGCGCATCACGTCGTCCTTCATGGTCATCTCATGGATCTGCACGGTCTTGGCGACCGGCGACGCCACGCTGAGCAGTTTGCTGTCGCTGTCGGCGGTGACGGTCATGAATGCGCCGCTGGACGGCTGGCCCGGTACCGAGGCGCGTACCCAGGCGTCGGTGACCACGGCCTGTGCGCTGGCGTGTGCGGCAAGGCCCAGCAGGGAAAGACCGAGGGCGAAGCGTTTGAGGTGTTGAACGGCAGTCATTAGCAGACCTCCATGACGGTGAGCAGGTCTTCTGCGCACTCTTTGGCGTTAAGCGAGGCCGACAGGCCCAGGCGCAGGGTGCCTCGGGTGTCGAACACAAAGCTGGTGGCGGTGTGGGAGAGGGTGTAGCTGTCGCCGGCGGGGATCTTTTCATAAAAGATCCCGAATTCCTTGGCGGCCACGGCGATTTCTTCCGGGGTGCCGTACAGCGCTTCGAAGCTCGGGTCGAAGGCCTTGACGTAGGCGTCGAGAATCTTGGGTGTGTCGCGTTCCGGATCAAGGGTGATAAACACCACCTGCATGATCTTGCCGTCGCGGCCCATCAGTTTTTTCGCCTGGGCCATGCGCGCCAGGGTGGTCGGGCACACGGCCGGGCACTGGGTGAAGCCGAAGAACACCACCGGCATCAAGCCGCGGAAGGAACTCAAGGTGACGGTTTCGCCGTCTGTGTTCTTGAGCTTGAAGGTACGGCCCATGATCTTGTCGCTCAGATCCTTGCCGTACTTGAAGTTCAGTTTCGGGCTGTTGTCACAGCCGGCCAGCAGGCCCAGTCCCAGCAATCCCATGCCGGAGAGGACTTTGCGGCGGGTGAATAACGTACTCATCAACTGTGCATCCTGTGAAGCGCCTGGGTACCACGAAGCGTTAAATCAGGCGAGGAGAGCGTGGCATTCTAACAACCTGGGCCTGCGGGCGTAATCTGCGACGTTCTGTCACAGGCAGGGCCGGATACAGGAGCTGTGGTAAAGTCGCCGCCATGAAACTGACCCGCCCGGACCGCTCACTTGTTGCCTGGACCCTGTATTTTTGCGTCCTGTTCAATGTGTTCGTCTGCGGTTTGGGCCATGGGCAGATGATGGGCCTGGAGCTCAATGGCCTGGGCGGGCAGTTCTGTTCAAGCCTGGGCACCAAGGCGCCGTCCTCGGATGCCGGCCTGGGTAATCCGACGGCCAGCAGCTGGTCGAACTTCTTCGCCTGCCCGGTGTGCTCCGCCGTGACCCTGGGCATCGTCTTCCTGTTTTGCCTGGCCTGGCTGTTGGGCCTTGGGCAAAAGCCGCGCCCGGCCCATGAGCAGCGTAACAAGGCGCCTCCGCGGTATTCCTGGCCCTCGGCCAACCCTCGCGCTTCCCCTGCATTCTGACGTGTGCCTTGGGCTTCCTGTTACCAGGAGGCGTTCTATCGTCACGAGTGTGAGTGCGTTCCATGAGCTCTATCCTGCCTTCCGGCGCTGCCCGCCTGGTCAGCAAGGCGTCGCGCCGTCCGTCGCGAGGCGACGTGTTGTTGCCGTCTGTCGAATACCCGAGTAACGCCCGCTGTTTCGTCCACCTGGATGCACGGTTGCTGCCGTATTGGCACACCTTGTTCGACATCTGCCCCGGTTTGCTCAAGCTCGACCCGCCGGAGGGCTTGAACCTGTTTCGCAGTTTCATGACCTGGGCCTACCGCAACCGTCCCTCCCTGAACTGGACTTACCATGTGAGCGTATGTCGTTGGTTGCTCGGCTCGGTGTATCGCACGCAGATCGATGATGAACCCATCGAAGCGTTCATGACAGCGGCGGCGGCCCGTTGGGTCAGCGATGACATCAGCCAGGCCCGGGGCTTGGTCCTGGCCTGGCAAGGTTCACCCCTGCCAGTGGTGGATTGGAAGCAGGGCAGCGGCGTACCGCTGCAGAAACTGCCGCCGCTGCCCGGGGATTTCGCCTGGTGCGCGCTGGATAGCCAGGGACGGTTCAGTGGGTGGTTGCCGGTGCCTTGAGGTTCTGCTCGACCCACTGGGCAACAACGTTTACCGGATCTAAAAGTTTGCCTTGTGTAAGTTAAAGCGCTCACCGTATTATCCAAGCATGTTCTTGGTTATATGCCGAGAGCCTGATTTGCCCTTCAGCAGACAAGGAGGTTTGGATGAGCGTCGAGGCATGGCTGCCGGGTGGTTCTCAACCTGCAATGGGCCTGACTTCGGCCTGAGGCTTAGGCTGCGATGGACTGCGCAGCAATGGTGAGTCCTGAACCGTTGGTGTATCCGGGACACTGCGGCGCTGGAATTGCGGTTGCTGCGCAGCCCATCGCAGCCTCTTTCTTACGGGCGGCGAGGCTGGATGCTGTAGGCGCAGCGTCGATCCCCGGCAATCAAATGCTCGCGCCGTTCCACCACATTCTCATCGCCCAGCGCGGCCTGGAAAATCTGCAGCTCCGAGCGGCAGAACCCTTGGCATTTGCGGGCGGCCACGCAGATCGGGCAGTGGTTTTCCACCAGTAGCCAGCCATCGTCCAGCGGCTCCATCTGTGCCATGTACCCGGCGCGCTCGCGAATCTGCACCAGGATCTCGACTTTCTCCTGCAAGCTGGATGCGGCGGAGCAGGCCTGGATGTATTCGTGCTTGGCGGTTGCCTCCATGCTGGCGATGACTTTTTCCACGCCTTCACTGCCAAAAATCCCTTCGATGGACTCGATCAGGTGCAACGTCAGCACGCTGTGGGAATCGGGGAATTTGCTTTGGGCGGTTTCGGTCAGGGTCCACTTCAACGATGGCCGGCCGGCACCCGAGATGGGCGCCGATACACCGACGATCAACTCCGCGACCTGCAACTTCTGGATTTGCTGGCGGGCGGCTTCGGAGGTGATGTCCAGCAGTGCCGCCAGGTCCGTAGTTTTCAATGGGCCACGGGTCTTGAGCAGGAACAGGATGCGGTCCCCGGTGGATGCCTGGCTGTCGTCGGTGGGTGCGGCGTTCATAGATCGGGAATAACCATGGAAGTGACCGGCTCATTTGACCACAGCACGCATGCTGAGGCACCCCTTGATCCGCCTGAAGGTACGGTTCCAGTTGATTTGTATCGAAAGCATTCTGCTGGCCCATCACGCATTTTTCCCCCGCTACTATCGGCCGCCTGCCAAACCCACGAAGGAAACGGAATGCGCGAGCCCCCCGATAGCCTGACCACACCACCCGAGGGATACAGCGACTGGCTGACTGATCTCAAGGGGCGAATCCACGCTGCCCAGCAGCGCGCCACCCTGGCGGTAAATCGCGAGCTGGTGTTGCTGTATTGGCAAATCGGCCAGGATATTTTGACCCGGCAAGCACGGCAGGGCTGGGGGACCAAGGTGATTGAGCGGCTGGCGCAGGATTTGCGTTCAGCGTTTCCGGAGATGAAGGGTTTTTCGCCGCGCAACCTGAAGTACATGCGTGCATTTGCGGAGGCGTGGCCGGACGGGGAATTTGTGCAAGGGGTGCTTGCACAATTGCCGTGGTATCACCAACTGGCGCTGCTGGACAAGTTGCCCGGCCCTGAAACCCGTCGCTGGTACGCCGCTCAGGCCATCGAACACAACTGGTCGCGCAACATCCTGGTGATGCAAATCGAAGGTCGCCTGCTGGAACGCAGCGGCAATGCGGTCAGCAACTTCGAGGGACTGCTGCCCAAAGCCCAATCCGACCTGGCTCGCGAATCACTTAAAGATCCTTACCGTTTCGACTTCCTCGGCCTGTCCCTTGACGCGCAGGAACGTGAAATCGAAAACGCCCTGGTCAAACATGTCACCGATTTTTTGCTGGAGCTGGGCGCCGGTTTTGCCTTCGTGGGGCGGCAAGTATTGCTGGACGTAGGGGGCGAGGAGTTTTTCGTCGACCTGCTGTTTTATCACCTCAAGCTGAGGTGCTATGTGGTGATCGAACTCAAGGCCGGCAAATTCAAACCCGACCATCTGGGGCAGTTGGGCTTTTACCTCGCGGCGGTAGACGCCCAGCTCAAGCACCCGCAGGACAGCCCCACCATCGGCCTGCTGCTGTGCAAGAGCAAGAACGAAGTAGTGGCCGAATACGCCCTGCGTGACAGCTCGCGTCCTATCGGTGTTGCCGAGTATCAACTGGTGGAGTCACTGCCTGCAGAGCTGCAAACCAGCCTGCCGAGCATCGAACAGATTGAGCGTGAGCTGGCATGCGACCGGCCCCCGATGGCAAGCACTTCGTAACGCTGTGCCGGCAGACTGGACATTGGCAATCGCGTCGGCACAATAAGCGCCTTGAAAGGAACTCACCCAAGGAAAGTCATGGCCCGACGTATTCATTCTGCCTATCCAATGTTGTTGCTCGCTGGCGTGCTGATGGGCGCAGGGATGCCTGCCAGTGGCGCGTCCTTCGATTGTAAAAAGGCCTCCACGGTGGTGGAAAAGGCCATTTGCGCCAGCCCTGAATTAAGCGAACTCGACACTACGCTGGGCGTGTACTACAGCCAGGCAATGGCCAAACTGGCACCCGACCAGCGCGACGAACTACGCCGTGGCCAGCGCACCTGGCTGCAGACTCGCAACGCGTGTGCCGGTACCCCGGAACAACTGCCCGGCTGCCTTCAATCCCAACTGAGCCAGCGAGTGGTCGAGGTGGGAACCATCACCCACAAAGACACCGCTGCCCTTGACGCAATCATTGCCAGTATTCCATACCATCCGGCCCAGGCAGCAGAAGGGCTCAGGCGCTACCCGATGAACGAACTGGCCGCCGCCTGGCTGGTTTACCTGCAGCGTTTTGAGCCCGGCAGTGGCGTCACGGAGAATGAGGCCGAGGAGAATCGCAGGCAGGTCATCGTTGCACTCAAGGAAGACAGTTTTCCCTGGTCGATCTGGCAGGACCTGCAAAACGATCCCGCCGTCAGCCGTGACCGGGTGACATTGACCTTGCTGCGCATGATGATTGAGCGCCAACAGTATCAGCTGTTCGCCGACCAGCGCCCCTATGTGCACTGCTTTGTCTTCAGCCGGCAGGGCGAGGTCGCGTATGAGTCGTTCGGGTCGTTGTACGGTTCCACCCGCGACAGTTTTGCGCCGATCTGTGCCCCCCAAGGTGATCTGTTTGCACAGCCGGCATGGAAGCGGTTGGACGACAGTTTGACCGAGCCTTTGTCCACGGCCTCGCAGAACGAGGGCACGATCCGCTTCGCCAGCTATGCCGACTGGAGCGCTCTTTCGCTCAAGGCCACTGCGTCGCCTCGGCTGTTTCTCCAGCCAAGCGCCGCAGGGAAGGGCCAGGATCCTGAATTAACCCTGCGCAACTGGGGCGCTGACAAACAATGGCCCGCCAAGCAACGCCAGCAGGCGCTGGCGGCCATTGAGCCGGCGCGCCAAGCGACGAGCGACTGGTTGCAGCGCGAGCGGGGCTTCTCTGTTGTTGATGCCCGGCAAGCGTCCCGGGAAATCGTTCGGCAGTGGTTGAACGTGCGCCTGGACTTTATCGGTGGCCCAAGCGAGCTCTAGTTGCTCAACTTCCCGCTGCAGGAGCGGTTTTCTTGCCGCTCCTGCGGGCGGGATGCTGGGTCGAGGTGCCTTTGTGGCGGGTGCTTTTCACGCTCTTTGACGGCGCGGGTGCTTTGGTTTCAGCGCCCTTGTTGCCGCTGCTGTCGGCCCCTGAAGGACTGCTGGGATAGGTGCCGGGCGGCAGCGCCGAGCCGGGTGGGCTGTTGCCGCTCAAGGCGGGTGCCTCGGGGGCGGTGTTGTCGCCGAAGGCTGCGTAGGCGGGGGCATACAGTACGAGCGTCAGGCTGGCGGCGAGTACGATCCTTTGGGAAATGCTGGTCTTCATGACTCAATCCCTCTTGGCGATTGGGACCGAAACCCGGACCACATCCGGGCTTCGGCGACGCCTCAATCAAGACTTCTTGGCGCCTGGGGCGTGGCCATGAGCCCCGCCTTTTTTGCCGGCTTCAGAAGCCTTTGCGCGGTCATGGGCGACATTGCCGCCTGAACCCTGGCCGCCGCTTTTACGCGTGGTTTCTTGCTGATCCTTGTGACCAGCGCCTGGGGTGGTTTTTCCACTGTTAGCCATTTTCAAAACCCTCAATGATGAGCGAATCAATGGTGTTGCCTAATTGGGAATCCGCCAGCCAAATCAAAGTTTGAAAAAGTTTCCGGCCATGCGACGAATGGCCTTGTTCAGCCGCCGCTGACTTTCCAGTGCTTGATGTCGTCGGCAAACACGATCTGTTCCACCTCATGGGCAATCCCGTAGGCCAGTGACTCGTGGGCGGCGATGACTTTTTCCTCGGCCGACAGGCACTTGAAAATATCCAGGTGCGTGTCGGCGTTGGCGGTTTCCAGTTCGTAGATTTTCACGTAGCGCGCCAGGTCGTTGTCCAGGCTTGAGAGGTATTCCCGCAGACGCTGGTGATCGACGGAGCTCTGGTTGAAGTACCAGTTCATCGGGTGGATTAAAAAGCGGGAATGAGGCGTGGTGATCCGGCGACCGGCCGCCAGGAACATGATGATGCCCATGGACTCGATATTGCCCGCATTGATCGCACACAGCGGCACCGGCAGGGACTTGAGGAAGGTGTAGAGGGTAAAGCCGAAATTGGTGCTGCCACCGGTGGTCGACAGGTTCAACAGCAACGAGCTGGCGCCTTGCTCGATCGCGTCCAGGCAGCAATCCCGAAAGCGCTCGGTAGTGCCCTGATCGATCTGGCAGTGAAAGTGGATGATGTGCTCGGTCATCCTGGGCCTCCGTGGGTAAGAGGTGACGTGCCGTTGAGTCTAGAAGGTTACGGCGCATGTGCCGCAACCGTTGGGCGAGAGCCATCCGCTGCAATTTTAATGAACCCTCGGGCGCGTTGCTTGACCTAACCCATACGACCTCAGGAGGATGAATCATGCAAATCGAATATGTCTGGATTGGCTTGGCGGTGATTCTGGTGCTGCTGGAACTGTGGGCGATCAACAGTGTGCTGCGCAGTGGCAGTGGCTGGGAAACCAAGGGCTTATGGTTGGTGGTGCTGATCTTCATGCCGCTGCTGGGGCTGATCCTATGGGCGCTGTTTGGACCCAAGGGGGTGAACCGCGCGACACACACCGTTGAGCACGGCAAAAGCTAAGACAGAATCGAAAAAGAACAGGCGCCCAAGGGCGCCTGTTTGCGTTGGGTGGCGTCAAGCCGCCAGGGTTTTGGCAATCGCCTCGTTGAACGCAGGCAAATCATCAGGCGTGCGCGAGGTGATCAACGTCCAGCCATTGGCCGGGCATTCTTTCACCTGCGCATCCACCCAGTTGGCTGCGCCGGCATTGACCAGGTCGGTACGCACGCTTTTGTAGGAGGTGAGGGTCTTGCCTTCGATCACGCCGGCATCGATCAGGGCCCAAGGGCCGTGGCAGATGGCGGCGACAGTTTTTCCGGCCTTGACGAAATCATTGATCAGACGCAAGGCATCGGCGTCTTGGCGCAGGGTGTCGGCATTGACGGTGCCGCCGGGGATGACCAGTGCGTCAAAATCACTGCCGTGCAAGTCCGAAAGCTTGGCATCGGACTCCACTGTCCTGTCTTTTTCGGTGTCCTGGAGAAAGGTCTGGGTGCTGCCACCTTTGCTCGAGCCGTGGGTTACCGTAGCGCCAAAACCGCGCAGGGCTTCGAGCGGCTTGAGCAATTCGTCGCGTTCGATGCCTGTGTTGGAGGTGATGATCAGAATCTTTTTGCCGTTCAGTTGCGAACTCATGGTCGAGTGTCTCCTGAGTGGGTAGATGATTAGTTGGCGTGCTGGGACTGCAGTTCCTTGGCCATCTTCAAATGGGTTTCGAGCGTCGGCAGCGTCTTCTCGGCGAAAGCCTTCAGTTCGACGTTGTCCGAAGACGCGGCTTCAGCGCGTGCTTCATGACGCTTCTTCTGAAGAATGGCGCGATGCCGTTACCTGACTGTTGAGCGGGTGCCTGAGCAAAAGGTTTAAATTAATTTGCGCTTATTTCTCCCGACCGCAGCCCACGCAATTTCCTTGAACTATCAAAAAATCATGGGCTCTGCTGCATAACGGCTCCGAGGCTGGAGCCTGACCGTTGAATAGCAGGAGAACCTCCATGGGCCGATCCATCAGCGCCGGTGAGCTGGGTATCGAACTCAGGCCTGGTGATGACACCGCACTGTTCAAGTGGTTTATCGCCAGCTTCTTGATGGGCAAGCGCATTCAGGCGCAGATCGCGGCCCAGGCCTATCAGGTGATAGTGGTGAAGCATGGCCGGGACACGCCGCGCAAACTGCAACACTGCACCTCCCGTGAGTTGGTGGCCATGCTCGGCGAGGCGCATTACGTGCGTTACGACGAAAGCACGGCGCAACGCTTGCTGGACCTCAGTAGCAAATTGAATGCGGAGTACGGCGGTAAGATCAGCCATATCCTCGATGGCAGTGCCGACCGAAGGGAGTTTGAAAAGCGCTTGAACGGGTTCGAAGGCGTCGGGCCGAAGACGGTGGAGATCTTCATGCGGGATGCAGCGTCGGTGCTGTTCTGATGCCGATTTTTCTGGGGTGTGCCGGTTGGAGCCTGCCTCGTGAGCAATGGCCTCGCTTTCCCCGGCAGGGCACCCATCTGCAACGTTATGCCGCATGCTTGAATGCGGTTGAAATCAACAGCTCCTTTTATCGTCCCCATCGGCCGCAAACCTATGAGCGATGGGCCCAATCGGTGCCGCCGGGCTTTGGTTTTTCGGTCAAGGTGCCTCGACTGATAACCCATGAGTTGCGTCTGCATGACTGTGGTACGGCGCTGGATGAATTCCTTTCACAATGCGTGCGATTGGGTGATCGCCTGGGCTGCCTGTTGGTGCAATTGCCGCCTTCATTGAGCTACGACCCGATCATCGCGGGGGGCTTCCTCACCGCCTTGCGCCAACGCTTTGGCGGCCATGTGGTGCTTGAGCCGCGGCATGCCAGTTGGGTGCAGGCCGAAGATTTATTGCAGGATTTCCAGATAGGACGGGTGGCCGCCGACCCTCCGGTGATCGCTGAAGGTGACGTACCGAGAGGCTGGCAAGGCATGAGTTATTGGCGCCTGCACGGTTCGCCGCGTATCTATCACAGCGCCTACGAAATGGATCGATTACACGCCTTGTGCGGGGCGATGCAAAGATCGTCAACCGAGGGCGTTCCCACCTGGTGCATTTTTGACAACACCGCCAGTGGCCATGCGGTCGCGGATGCCCTCAGCCTTCAAGCCTTGCTGGGTGGAAGGCATGAATGTGGTCAATGATTTGCGCTGACGCCTCGGTGATTGCGGTACGGGTATTGCCCGCGATGTGTGGCGTCAGTATTGCGTTGGTGATACCCGTCAAAGGCGATTCGAACTGATTTTTTTCCCTGGCAAAGGTATCGATGGCGACCCCCTTGATATGGCCGGGAAAGCGCGTCATGAACGTCGCCAACTGGCCCTCGTCGACAATGCCGCCACGGGCTGTATTGATCAGGATCGACCCCGGCTTCATCCGCGTGAATGCAGTGCTGTCGAACAAGCCCTTGGTCTGCGGGGTGAGCGGCGTGTGAATGGACACGACATCGGCCTCATCCAGCAATTCGCCGAGTGTGGCGCGCCATTGCAGGCCCAGGTTCGCGGCGGCCTGCCGGGTGAATCGCTCCGAGCCGGTGGCGATCACGTGCATGCCCAAGGCCCGGGCCTTATGGGCGAGCACCTGGGCGATCCTGCCGGTGCCCACCAGCCCCAGCGTCAACTCGGCGATTTGCAAAGCGGGGGCGAGCAGGCCTTTCGACCACTGGCCTTGATGGGTTTGGGTGTTGTAGAGGTTAAGGTCCCGAGACAGGAACAGGGTTTGTGCCAGCACATATTCCGCCACGGCCGTTGCGTTGGAGCCCGGGGTATTGAGCACGGCCACGCCATGCTCGGCGGCGGCCTGCAAGTCGATATGGTTAAGCCCGACGCCGGCCTGGGCGATCGCCTGCAACGGGCTGCTTAGACCAGGTGAGGCCGCGGCGTTGATCAGTGCAGCGCCCAGGGGAATGTTCAAGCGGGTCTTGAGGACGCTGTAGCCACCGGCGTTGACCACGGCGCTGATCAGCGAAGGTGTGTCGTGGCAGTTGATATCCACGAACTGAATGCGCCCGGCGTACTGTTTTTTGATGCTTTGCTGGTCGGCGAAGTAGTGCAGGTTGAGGGTGATTTCCAACCCGTATGCCAGGCACCGTTCGATCTCATCATGGAGCAGGGGAGGGTTGGGGGCATCCAGGATCAGCACGGGAAACGCCATGGGAATATTCCTCTGCACAGGCGACCGGGCCTGGCCTGTTATGGGGCGGGTTGTCAGGCATCCACTTGCATCACCTCCAGCCCCAGGCATTCATAAGCCTCGACGCTGCCCGGCGGCACATGCCACTCGGTAATCAAGGTATGGATGCGACTGCACGGTGCCACCACAAATGGCTCCACGGCGCCCAGTTTGTCGGCCAGGGTGACGGCCACCACGTGGGAGGCGCTGTCGAGCATAGCTTGTTTTACCGCCACCTCCTCAAAGTGCAGCGAGCTGATGCCGACCTGTGGATGCAGGGCGCACACACCCGTGAACAACAGGTCGGCCTTGATGCCCTGGATCAGCCGCAACGCCTCGTGTCCGCTGGCCGCCATGGTCACCGGGTTGAGTTGGCCTCCAGCGAGGATCACCGTCACATTGGGGTGCTCGGACAACGCGATGGCAATCATCGGTGAGTGGGTGACGGCGGTCAGCTTGATGGAGTGCGGCAAAGACTGAGCGATTTGCAGGGTGGTGGTACCGGAGTCGAACAGCACGATCTGGCCGTCTTCCACGCGATCAGCGGCGAGTTGCGCCAGGTGGCGTTTGGTCGCGGTGGTTTCGCCGAACCGGGTGAAGAAGTCCTTGCCCGTGTCCTTTGGTCGCGGCAGGGCGCCGCCATGCACGCGTTGCAGCAAACCGGCGGAGGCGAGTTCGCCGAGGTCGCGGCGAATGGTGTCTTGGGAAACGGCGAAATGTTCCACCAGTTCCGAGGCGGTGACCTTGCCGTCGCGCTCCAGCAGCAACAGGATTTTTTGTTTGCGCAGGGAGGGCAGGTCGACGGCGGCATGGGTGTTATGCATGTTTATGCTCGTTAATGCGTGTTTGTGCGAGATTAATCAGCATTCGACGGAAACGCAATGGGTGGCTGTGCACCTCAGACGTCCTGTCGAATGTGCTGAAAATCATGACCAAACCACGCAGGTTCATGAGCGTGTTCGGTCGCCAGGGCCGTGGTTTCGGCCAGCGAGGTGATGCAGGCGTTTTAGCTGCCGTGAAGCGTTCCAACGGAGCATTACTGAGCAAAAAAATCGTAAAAAAATAAAAAGAGTTGTCCACGAAAACCGTGGGTATCTCTGTGGATAACTTCCCTTGAGCCCGGCGGGTATGGCGATTTAACCGGCGGTTAATATTTGATCAGTCGCTGTTTATGACCAGTATGGGCAGGCTTTGCGCCTTGACAGGCACCGGCGAAACCGGTGCCGAAATGCAGATTTACGAGTCGTTCGGGCGCCCTGTAGAGGGACCGGCCACTTGGGTTGGGCGCTTCGATTGCATCAGGTTATCCAGGGCCTGGCGATAGGTGCGCCCAGCCAGCCGCATGCTGTCGTTATGGGTAGCGCCGGGCACCAGCAACAGATGCTTGGGCTCTTGCGCGGCATCAAACAATTGCTGGCTGAAGCGCGGTGGCACGAAGGCATCGGCGAGTCCGTGAACCACCAGCAGCGGCATGTGGATATCGGCGATCTTGTCGATGGAATCGAACTTCTGCGACAGCAGCCAGCGCACCGGCAATGAAGTATTGGCCACCGCCGTGGCTACATCTGCCAGGGAGGTGAAGGTGGATTCGATGACCAACCCGCGTACCGGGGGCGGCACATGGTCATCCGCGGCCTGTTTGCCCAGCTCTGCCGCCAGGTCGATGGCCACAGCGCCACCCAGGGAGTGCCCGTATATAAGGCGTTTGGCGGGGTCGGGTTGCAGCACTTGGAAGCGTTCCCAGGCAATACGCGCATCTTCGTACACGCTGGTTTCCGAAGGCAGGTCACCCCGGCTCTGGCCGAAGCCGCGGTAGTCTATGGCCAATACCGAGAAACCCAGGGCCCGCAGTTGTTCGATGCGAAACAGCTGGCCGGTGAGGTTCCAGCGTACGCCGTGCAAATAGAGAATTGCCGGGGCGCCCTTCTGCGTCGCCGGCCACCACCAGCCGTGAATATTTTGCCCGGACTTGAAACTTGCCGGTTTCAGGTCGAACTCCTGCACATCACGCGGCAACCCGCTGTACCAACTGGCTGTGCCCGGCTCGACGCGAAACAGCAGTTCGCGCTCCTTGTGTTGCAGCACCGCGCACCCCACGGGCAGGCCGATGATCAAGGCCGCCATGCACAGCAGGGGAAACCAGCGCAGGCCGAGGCGGGACAGGAAACGTGAAGACATGAAGGTTCCAGGACAGAGGTAAAGCACGGGTTTTAACAGATGCCTTGGCTGTGCAGGAAGTATTTAGACAGCCGTCATCGGGCATTGCTTGCAAAGTATTACAGGGCTCCTTCCCGTACCGAGAAGAAGTGTCCGGGTAATGGCGAGGGATTGTCGGTGCTTCAATTGAGGTAGAGCCCGAGGGTGGAAGGCGAGACGGAGAGGGGAACAAACACTACTTTGTCACCAATGATCGAACGGGCAATCGACTCTGGTACCAGTGCCACCCCAAACCCACACGCCACCAGACCAATCAGGGTATGCAATTGATCGGCTTCCTGGACCACGCGCGGATAGAAGCCTGCGGGCCAGTAACGGCCAGTTCACCGCCACGCGTTTCGCTGAGAATCCGCATGTCGAGTATCCGGTTGACCTGGCGCGGGTCCAAGCCTCGGACGCTACGCAAGTCGCCGCATCATGGAAGGCCATCAAGGAGTGTTGACGGTCACGCAAGATAAAGCGTCAGCCCCTGGGCCTCATAGGGTTGTAGCAGTGCCTGCGGCGTACTGGCCAATGCGACGATCGCGCTGACCTGTGCCAGCTCCACCACTTGGTAAGGCGATGCGGTATTGAGCTTTTCCGAGGTGACCAGCACGATGGTTTCAGCGGCGGCGTGGCACAGCGCGCGCTTGACCACCGCCTCTTCATAATCGCCGGTAGACAGCCCGGCACTCGGGTGCACGCTGCACACCCCCATGAAATACAGGTCGGCGTTTACTCGGCCGATGGCCTCCAGCGTGGCCGCGCCAACCCCCACCAAAGAGTGGCGAAACAGCCGGCCGCCGAGCATGATCACTTCAATCTGCGGATGATCCACCAGGGCCATGGCAATCGACGGGCTGTGGGTGACCACGGTGGCGCTCAGGTCCGCGGGCAAGTGATGGGCCAGTTGCAGGCACGTGGTACCGCCATCGATAAACACCACCTGGCCGGGCTGCACAAGTTGTGCTGCCGCGCGGCCAATGGCGATTTTTTCCTCGGGCACCAGGTGTTCCCGTACCGAAAAATCCGCCATTGCGGGCGAAGCCGGCAAGGCGCCGCCATGCACCCGCAGCAGCAAACCTTCCTTGGCCATTTCCCGCAGGTCGCGGCGAATCGTGTCCTCGGAAACCTCCAATGCCTGGCTCAACTCCTTGGCAATCAGCCGGCCGTCGCGGTGCAGCGTGTCCAGCAGGTGTTGTTTGCGTTGTTGGGTCAGCATCGATAGCTTCCTGCACGTTTTTTCTTGACTGTGCACGATTTTGCACGACATGCTGAATAACACAAGACAAAAGGCCTCGCCATGGAAAACAGCCCCGTTCGTATCCACGCTGAAGAACTGCTCTCGGATAACTGGTACGTGCTGAAAAAATACAGCTTCGACCTGCGCCGCCGCGACGGCAGCTGGCAGTCCCAGACCCGCGAGGTCTATGACAGGGGCAATGGCGCGACCATCTTGCTGTACAACCGCGAGCGGCGCACGGTGTTGCTGATTCGCCAGTTCCGCATGCCCACCTTCGTCAACGGTTACCACGGCTACCTGATCGAATCCGCCGCCGGCTTGCTGGACAACGCCAGCCCCGAGGAACGCATTCGCCTGGAAGCGGAAGAAGAGACGGGCTACCGTGTGGGGCATGTAGAAAAGATCTATTCGGCCTTCATGAGCCCGGGTTCGGTGACGGAGCGCATTCACTTTTTCATCGGCGAATATCAGCCCGGTGATCGGGTCAGTGATGGCGGCGGGCTGGAAGATGAGGGCGAGGATATCGAAGTACTGGAGTTGGGATTTGAGGCGGCGCTGGCCATGGTAGAGAGTGCCGAGATTGTCGACGGCAAGACCATCATGCTGTTGCAGTACCTGGAGTTGCGGATGTTGAAAGAGGGCTGGTGATGTCGCGACGGTTATCGCTTGCGCTGGCGATTTTGCTTGCGGGATGCAGTGGTGTGAGTGCTGAGCAAACCCCCGTTGGCGACGGTGGCGTTCCCGGGTTCTACACCTGGACCGACAAGCTGCCTGCCTCACCCGGGCAGATGCTGCGCCGTGAGCCGTTGACCGAGCAGCAAAGCCTGGCCGATGCAGGGCAGAACATCCGTATTTTGTACACCTCCACCGACGGTCTCGATACCCACAAGCGGATTGTCGTTTCCGGTGCGCTGTTCCTGCCCAAGGGCACACCGCCGCCGGGTGGCTGGCCGTTGATGGCGTGGGCTCACGGCACGGTGGGCAGCGCCGATATCTGCGCGCCATCGTTCGCCGGGCGCAGCCCGCGGGATACGCGGTATCTCAATTATTGGCTGGCCCAGGGCTACGCCATTGTCGCCACCGATTATCAAGGGCTTGGGACGCCTGGCCTGCATCCGTATGGGCTGACCAGTCCGCTCGCTTATGGTGTGCTCGACAGCATTCGTGCGGTGATGGCGGGTGATTTCGAACTCTCCAAGCGGGTGGTGGTGTTCGGCCAGTCACAGGGCGGCCGTGCTGCGTTTGCCACGGCGGTCTATGCGAAAGACTACGCGCCCGAGTTGAATATCGTGGGGGTGGTGGCGACGGGGACGCCTTACGCAGCTGCCCATAAAACGGGTGACAGTGCCGAGGTGGAAAAGGCACGCAGTTCGGTGGTGCCGACCTTTGCCTACAACCTGCTGCGGCTGAGTACGGCCACTTTTTTTGATCCTGCATTCGTGCCTGCCGACTACTTGAGTGAGCGTGCGATGCCGGCGTTTGAGAGCAGTCAGCGTGATTGCTTGCATGCTATTGAGCAGCGGGTGATGGCGGATGGGCTCAGCTTCAATGACAGCTTCAAGCGTTCGCCGAAAGTGGCACTCGACAAGGTTTATCGTGAGTCGGCGTATCCGACGTTGAAGACGGATATTCCGGTGTTCATCGGTACGGGGGGACAGGATCGGGATGTGTTTGTGCCGGGGCAAAAGGCGCTCGTCAGGGATGCGTGCAAGGTGGGGGATCGGATCGAATGGCATTTCTATCCTGAGCTTGATCACTCCGCTACGGTCAATGGTTCGCTCGTGGACTCGACGCCGTTTGTGCGTAAGGCGTTTGCGGGGGAGGTGATTGGTGGGAATTGTGGGGGGTAGTTTTTGGCGGGGAGGTGGTGTGTATATCCGTTATTTAGGTAACGGCTGCC
>NZ_JAIWYM010000059.1:0-12733 GCF_020515595.1 Pseudomonas sp. MWU16-30323 | reverse complement strand
CTTTTCAAAAGTGAGCCGCCGTAAGGGCGGAACCCTAGGTGGCCGTTACCTAAATAACGGATATGTACACCACCACCCTCAGGGCCGATACAAATGCGCATGCCCCGCGCGATACAACGACGACTCACCAAAACTGTCACTGGCCAAAACCCGACCCACCACAATCAACGCCGTACGCCGAAACCCCTTGGCCGCCACCTTCCCGGCAATATCCGCCAACGTACCCATGGCCCAATCCTGATCCGGCCAGGTCGCCCGGTGCACCACGGCAATCGGACAATCCTCCCCATAGTGAGGCACCAACTCAGCCACGATCTTCTCCAAATGATTCACCCCCAGATGAATCGCCATGGTCGTCCCATGCTGCGCCAAACTACTGAACGCCTCACCCTCAGGCATCGCGGTCTTATCCGCATACCGCGTCAAAATCACACTCTGCGCGATGTCCGGCAACGTCAGCTCTGCCTCCAACAACGCCGCACACGCCGCCACCGCCGTAACCCCGGGAATGATCTGAAACCCAATCCCCAGCTCCCGCAAAAGCCGAATCTGCTCCCCAATCGCCCCGTACAAACTCGGATCCCCGGAATGCACCCGCGCAACATCCTGGCCTTTCTCATGGGCCGTCTTGATCAGCCCGATGATCTGTTCCAAGTGCAGCTCCGCACTGTTAACCACCAACTCAGCCTGGTGCCCTTCAAGCACCGCCGCCGGCACCAGCGAGCCGGCATAGATGATCACCGGGCAACTGCGAATCAGCCGCTGCCCCTTGACGGTGATCAGTTCCGGGTCACCTGGACCTGCGCCGATGAAAAAGACGGTCATGGATACATTCCTGTGAAAAAAAGCACGCGAGCAGCCCCCCAGATGAAGATTGCTCATGATCAAAGCTGACGATTATCGGGAATTCAGCCGGCGCAAGCCAATGCAAAGGTGGCCTGGGCGTTTTTTTTGCGGGTGACCAGCAGGGTAGCAGGGCCTTGGGACAGGTGTTCTGCCAGGGCCAGGGCGGCACTTTCCGCGATGCCATAGCAGCCGGTATAAGCAAAAACCGTCTCAGACTTATGGCTCAATCGATCTTCATAAGACGCCAATTGCGCCGCACTGAAAAACATCAAAGGCAGACCCAGAACCTGAGCCAGTGCCAGCAACCCCGGCTCATCCTGTTTGCGATCAAGACTGGCCAACGCAGTGATGCACTGACGTTCAATGCCACCTTCGGCGAGGGCGGCATTGAACAGCTCAAGCAGGGCGTCGACAGAACAACCCCGCTGGCAACCCAGGCCCACCGCCAGGATCATGCCGAATACTGACCATCACGGTTGCGGCGAAACAGCCACGCACTGATCAAGCCCAGCGCCAGCCAAAAGGCAACGTTGGTCAACTGCGAGGCAATCTTGAACTGAGCTTCCAGGGCTTCTGGTGCCAGCATCGAGTGGACTTCCGGCTGTGGCGCACCAATCACATGGGGCACCGCCAGGATCGCCACGCCCAGGACTTTCAGCAACCCGTTGCGACCGAATACGATCAGCGCGATACCGGCAGCGGTGGAGCCGGCGGTGCCGATCCACCAGATCTGCCGTTGTGCCAAGTCTGCGGCAGCCGTGCCGGGCAATTCAGGCGGCAAACCCAGGGTCGGCGCCAACACAAAGGTGGCGTAACCGGCCAGGCCCCACAGCAGGCCTTGAGCCGTGCGGGTCGGTGCACGCAGGGTGTACAGGCCGGCAAGCATCAGGGCAAAACCTACGGCGACCACCAGGTTACCGCCCGTGGTCGACAGCACGCGCTGCCAGCCATTTTCCGGCTCCCAGGCTTCGGCGTCGTGGGTGTGGGCCGCAGCGCCGGCATGCTCGTGCACTTCGGTGGCCACGGGGGCTTTTTCGAAGGTTTCCGCCTGCAGAATCAGTGGGGCGACCCAGAAGCTTTGCAGCAAGGTCAGCAGCAAGGCGGCCAGAAGACCGGTGAAACCTGCGGTTTGGGCAATACGCTTGATCATGTCGGCAGGTCTCAGTGGCACGGGAACGCGGCGCTGTGGCGGGTATCGTGGGCGGCGTTGTGCACCGCTTCGATGTGCGAGAAACCGGCGAAATACACCAGGCACGCGCCGAGGATCGACGCGCCGATGGCGGCGGTCAGGCGTTGGCTCAGGGTGGCAGTGGTGCTGGCGGTAGAGGCGGTGCTGCTGATGATCGACATGGCGCGTCCCTTCAGGGTTCAGGGTGCACGAGCGCATGAAAACCCCGCGAGCCAGGCACGCAGGGTTCTGAACAGCGCCCGCCCACCGCGGGTTTGTTATCTGATTTTTTTCGGGCCGGTCTCCGGGCTTGCGAGGGGCCTTGGCCTTGAAAGCATCACCTTCCCATGCCCTGGAGGCACAGTGGATTTGACGCTTCACTCGCTTACCGTTGCGGGGGCAGCACCGGACTCGTCACGCCCTTGAGTAAAGGAACATGACTCACCGGTTTCCCGTTTCACCCTGTGAAGGGCACCCGAAACAAGATGTGTAGGAGAGCATGGGCGGCTGGCAAGCGTCAAATGGCTTGGCGCGGATGTCGCACCCACGGGTATGTCCTAGAGTCAATTAATGGCTGCGCGGAATATCCGAACTGCGCCCTCTCATGTAGTCAATATTAGTGAGATCAAACCTGTCGTCTTGTTTGCCAGAAAAAACCCCGAGAAAGCCAACTCCTATATCCAGCTTGCGAAGAAGCTCGGGACGATTAAGGAGTTCCTTGGCAACGGCTTTGGCAGGTGTGGAGAAAGTTCGGGTGGAGGGTATCTCTCCTGCGGCCTCTCTCAACTCGTTGAAGTTTACATATTGATCATTGGCGCCCGCGGCAAACTCGCGAAAGTAAACGCGTGTCTGAACTAACAGGGATCTATCGCTGATGCTATCGAACTGTCCGGCCGCTACAGCCATATCGTTCCAGGAAAGTGTGCCGTCCTTGTATCCACTCCCGATGCCGTCGATAGCATCGAATGTTTCAGGGTTGTTGAGCAACTCTTTTGCTAGCTCGACCTGTTCCGGCGTGGCGTCTCGACCATCTACTAATTTGCCCGTGGCGATTACTTTGAGGTAGGCATTGGAGATGCGGTCGGGATAGTTCGGGTTCTCAAAGGCGCTGTGATTGGCCAGTAACTTTACCGCCAGTTCCTGCGGAGTGTGGGTTTTAGACGACGGCGCGTTTTCCGTCGATGCCGAGACGGCAGGGTTGTTCCCCGACGGTACGTCGTTGGTGATTGGAGGCAAGTGGGAGGTTGTTTGAGCGGGCGTTAGAAGTGTCATGATTAAACTCTATTATGTGTGGCTCCAATGAACTTTGTCCGAAAGTTCATCTGCGAATGAAGGATTAACTTACGGCGTTAATACTCCCATCTCTGTTGTGGTGAAACTTGAGGGATCGTTCCCAGTAAAGATGCCGGGGGTGTTGCATTATGTTGCGGTAATTGATTGCCTGAAGGTGTTAAGTAGTTAGTTTAACTTCTGTTTGAATGGTTCTTCGATTGATCGGCATAACATCAATGCACAAAATGGGTTGGAGAAACCGCTGGGGCAAGCCCCCCAGCGGCAGGCGGTGGAGTACGTGAAATCTGGGGTTTACTGCCAGCGTTTGAACAACACACTGGCATTCACGCCACCAAAGCCAAATCCATTGGATATCGCGTATTCAATCGGCAGCGGCCGGGCTTGGCCTCGGACCATATCCAGCCCTTCGGCAGCGGGGTCCGGGTTGTCCAGGTTGAGGGTGGCCGGGGCAATCTGGTCGCGCAGGGCGAGCACGGTGAAGATCGCCTCGATCCCGCCTGCTGCGCCCAACAGGTGGCCGGTCGCCGACTTGGTGGCGCTGATCGCGACGCTGGCATTTGCACCGAACAGTGTATTGATTGCCGCCAGTTCGCCGTTGTCACCTACGGGGGTCGACGTGGCATGGGCGTTCAAATGCTGGATCTGTGCGGCGCTGATCCCTGCCTGCGCAATCGCGAGCTCCATTGCCCGGCGTGCGCCGGAGCCATCTTCCGGCCCCGAGGTCATGTGATAGGCGTCGGCGCTGGTACCGTAGCCCACCAGCTCGGCGATAGGCGTTGCCCCGCGAGCCAGTGCATGCTCCAGCTCCTCGATCACCAATATCCCGGCACCTTCGCCCATCACAAATCCATCTCGGCCTTGATCAAATGGGCGCGAAGCCAGTGCCGGCGTGTCGTTGTAATCGCTGGACAGCGCACGTGCCGCCGCGAAACCGCCGAGGCTGACCCGGTGGATGCAGGCTTCGGCGCCGCCACACACGGCGATGTCGATTTCCCCTGCGCGGATCATCCGAGCGGCATCACCAATCGCCTGTACGCCGGCGGCGCAAGCGGTGACGGGGGAGCCCAGCGGGCCTTTCAGTTGGTGCTGGATCGACACATGCCCGGCCGCCATGTTGCCGAGGAATGAAGGAATCGTGAACGGAGACAGGCGTCGTGGTCCTTTGTTGTCAGCGGTGCGCACGGCTTCTGCAATCGCCGGGAAACCGCCCACGCCAGAAGCAATTATCGTCGCGGTGCGTTCCTGCTGCGCTGCCGTCTGCGGACTCCAGCCAGCCTGGGCCAAGGCCTCTTGCGCGGCGGCCAGGGCAAACACGATGAACCGGTCCATCTTGCGCTGTTCTTTCGCCGGGATGACAGTGTCCGGGTCGAAGCCGGCTTCAGGGTCTTGGACGCGGTCCAACACTTGGCCGCCGATGCTGATTGCCAGGTCGCCGACCAATGCCTGGGGTAACCTGCGGATGCCGGATTCACCTGCCAGCAGGCGTTTCCAGGTCTGTTCGACGCCGGTTCCCAGCGGGGTCACTGCACCCATGCCGGTCACAACAATTCGCTTACTCATGATCGCTTAGCTCCGCAAATTTCAGGTTGGTAGCCCTGTATGGACGAAGCTATCATTATGAAAGTAACATCGGGTAGCTTAAATTTCCGTGCCCACCCCACAGAGGAACTGCAATGCAACGTAAGTCGCTGGTAAATGCCGAATGCCCGGTAGCCCGTGGAGTGGAGCGGGTAGGCGAGTGGTGGAGCATCCTGATCATGCGCGATGCGCTCCAAGGCTTGCGGCGCTTTGACGAGTTTTCCCAGAGCCTGGAGATTGCCCCGAACATGCTCACGCGCCGGCTCAACAGCCTGGTGGACGCGGGGCTGCTGGAGCGTCGGCAATACAGCGAGCGGCCGCCACGTTTCGAGTACGTGCCGACGCCGGTCGGCGAGGATTTCCGGGTGGTGATCATGGCGTTTATCGGCTGGGGCAACCGCCACTTCGCTAGCGAAGGTGAAAGCCTGCAGTTGGTCGACCGGGAAACCCGGCGCCCGGTGGAGGTGGCGGTAGTGGATGCCGACGGTGCACGGGTGCCTGTCGAGCAATGCAGCGTCCAGGCCGGACCGGCGGCGAGCGAGGGCATGCTGGAGCGCCTGGCGCTGCTTCGCGCCAAACGCTCGGACATTGACCCGTCCCCGCGCACTGCGTAGCCTTGCACCTTCGAGGTTCTTCGGCCCAGGCCGAAGCTAAGAAGGGAACGCGGTCAATGCCGCGGCTGCCCCCGCAACTGTAAAGGGTTTATCTGACTGCCACGCCACTGCCTGAACAAGGCGGGAAGGCGCAGCCAGCGCCGGCCTCACCGCCGGCAAGCCCCAAGCCAGGAGACCTGCCTCGCAACCGATTTTCTACTTCAACCGGGCGGGGTGATCCGGTGGCGAATTCTGCTTCTGCGCACCCGCGCAGGGCCACTCGTCCCGTATGCCCGCCCCAAAGGGCATCCGATGAAAACACTGGCCAAACTCCCCGTCACCATCGTTACCGGCTTCCTCGGCTCGGGCAAGACCACCTTGCTGCGCCACATGCTTGACAACGCCCAGGGGCGCCGCATCGCAGTGATCGTCAACGAGTTCGGCGAGCTGGGCATTGACGGTGAAATCCTCAAGCAATGCTCCATCGGCTGCACCGAAGAAGAGGCCAACGGCCGCGTCTACGAATTGGCCAATGGCTGCCTGTGCTGCACGGTCCAGGAAGAGTTCTTCCCGGTGATGCGCGAACTGGTGGCCCGTCGCGGCGACCTCGACCATATCCTCATCGAAACCTCGGGCCTGGCCCTGCCAAAACCCTTGGTCCAGGCGTTCCAGTGGCCGGAAATCCGCAGTGCCTGCACCGTTGACGCCGTGATCACCGTGGTCGACAGCCCGGCCGTGGCCGCCGGCACGTTCGCCGCCTTCCCGGACCAGGTCGACGCCCAACGCAAGCTCGACCCGAACCTGGACCACGAATCCCCGCTGCATGAGCTGTTCGCCGACCAACTGGCCAGCGCCGACCTGGTGATCCTCAACAAGTCCGACCTGATCAGCCCTGAAGACCTGGCCCGCGTGCGCCTTGAAGTGGCTGAAGAACTGCCGCCAGCGGTCAAAATCATCGAAGCCAGCAGCGGTCGCCTGCCGCTGGACGTGCTGATCGGCCTGGGCGCGGGCTCCGAAGAACACATCGACGGCCGCCACAGCCATCACGATCATCACCACGAAGGTGAAGACGACCACGACCACGACGCTTTCGATTCCATCTCCATCGAACTGCCCCAGGCCGACGAAAGCCTGCTGCTCGACGCCCTGACGCAACTCGTGGTCAAGCACGGCATCCTGCGGGTCAAGGGTTTCGCGGCGATTCCGAACAAACCGATGCGCCTGCTGATCCAGGGCGTGGGCACCCGTTTTGACAAGCACTTCGACCGCGCCTGGCGCGCCGATGAGCCGCGCGCCACGCACCTGGTGCTGATCGGCCAGGAACTGGACGCCGCCTTGCTTGAAGCGCAATTGCGCGCCGCCCTCAGCGTTTAAACCATGCATCTGCTCAGGACCCAGCCCGGCGGTTTCGTTTCGGATGACAACATCGCCGACCTTGGGCAAACCCCCGCCGAGCTGGTGATCCTGTGCAGCGGCGATTCCAGCCTGGCGCTGCTGGCCGAAGCGGCCCAGCAGTTGCCCGAGGATTACCCGAGCCTGCGCCTGGCCAACCCGATGCAGGTGCAGAACCATGCTTCGGTCGACCTGTATGTGGACGAGGTACTGCGTCACGCCAAGGTCATCCTGATTTCGCTGCACGGCGGCATCGGTTATTGGCGCTACGGTATCGAGCGCCTGGTGGAGTTGGCCGAGCGTGGAGTGCAACTGATTCTGGTGCCAGGGGACGATCGCCCGGACCCGGAGCTCAGCGGCCTCAGCACAGTGGGTGCCGAGGCGCGTGACCGGCTCTGGCACTTTCTGCGCCAGGGCGGCTTGGGGAATGCGCTGGATTTCTATCGTTGCCTGGCGGCCAGCTATCTTGACCGTGATTACGCCTGGGACGAGCCGCAAACCCTGCCGCGCACGGCGATTTATCACCCGCACAAAGCCAATGCCCGTCTCAACGATTGGCTGGCGGATTGGCAAGCTGATTGTCCGGTGGCGGCGGTGCTGTTCTACCGCTCCCATTTGCAGGCGGCCAACACCGGCTTTATCGATGTGTTTTGCCAACGCTTGCAGGCGGCGGGTCTTAATCCGTTGCCGATGGCGGTGGCCAGTTTGAAAGAGCCCGGCTGCCTGACGGTGGTCGAGGATTTGCTGGACGAAGTGCACGCCTCGGTGATTCTGAACACCACCGGTTTTGCCCAATCCAGCCCCGAAGCCCCGCACTTGCGGCCGTTTCGCCGCAATATCCCGGTGATCCAGGCGATTTGCGCCCAGGACAACGAGCCCGGCTGGCAGGCCAGCGAGCAAGGCCTCGGCCCCCGGGACCTGGCGATGCACATCGCGTTGCCGGAACTGGACGGGCGCATCATCAGCCGGCCCATCAGTTTCAAGGACCTGGCCTGGCGCAGCGAGCGCAGCCAGTCGGACGTGGTGTGCTATCGCGCGCAGCCGGAACGCATGGACTTTGTCGCCGAACTGGCGCGGCGCTGGGTGGAACTGGCGCGGGTGCCGAATGGCGAAAAGCGCATCGCGCTGATCCTCGCCAACTACCCGACCCGGGATGGGCGTATCGGCAATGGCGTGGGGCTCGACACCCCGGCCGCCGCGCTGAACATCTTGCGCGCATTAAAGACCGAAGGTTATCCGCTGCCGGACGTGCTGCCGCAAAGCGGTACCGCGCTGATCCAGGAACTGTTGGGCGGTGTCAGCAACGACCTGGACACCCTCGACCTGCGTCCGTGTCACCAAAGCCTGGCGCTCGACGACTACGAAGCGATGTTCAACCGCTTGCCCGAGTCTAACCGCCAAGCGGTTCTGGCACGCTGGGGCACACCTCATACCGATCCGATGTTCCGCGACGGCCGCATGATGATCGCCGGCCTGCGCTTCGGCCTGACCTTCGTCGGTATCCAGCCGGCCCGGGGTTACCAGGTCGACGCCAGTGCTGTTTATCACGACCCGGACCTGGTGCCGCCCCATGGCTACCTGGCGTTCTACTTCTGGTTGCGCCAGACCTACGGCGCCCACGGCGTGATCCACGTCGGCAAGCACGGCAACCTGGAGTGGCTGCCGGGCAAGGGCGTGGGGCTTTCCGAAAACTGCTGGCCGGACGCATTGCTGGGGTCGTTGCCGAATATCTACCCGTTTATCGTCAATGACCCGGGCGAGGGCGCCCAGGCCAAGCGCCGCACCCAGGCGGTGATCATCGATCACCTGATGCCGCCGCTGACCCGCGCCGAAACCTACGGGCCGCTGCGCGACCTGGAGCTGTTGGCCGACGAATATTACGAAGCACAACTGCTCGACCCACGACGTGCCCGCGAGCTGCAAAAAGACATCCTCAAGTTGGTGCGGGAAACCCGGATCGACCAGGAACTGGCCCTGGACGAAAACCTCGACAGCGACGCCGATGCGGCGATCTGGCTGCCGCGCCTGGACACTTACCTGTGTGACTTGAAGGAGTCGCAGATCCGCGATGGCCTGCACATTTTCGGCGAGTCCCCCGAGGGCCGCTTGCGCATCGACACCTTGCTGGCGTTGTTGCGTATTCCGCGTGGCGATGGTCGCGGGCCGCAATCGAGTCTGCTGCGGGTCTTGGCCAAGGCCTTCGACCTGGGCTTTGACCCGCTGGACTGTGCCCTGGCCGAGCCGTGGACCGGGCGCCGTCCATGGGTGTTGCAGAAGATCGACACGCAGTTGTGGCGCACCGCCGGCGACACCCGTGAACGCCTGGAGCTGTATGCCGCGCGCCTGATCGAGCAGGCGCTGGAAGGTGCGGTGGAACAGCTTGAAGAGCCCGGCTGGGAAGACGTCAAGTCGGTGATCGAGAGCCTGCGCATCGTCGTCGCGCCGCGCCTGGATGCTTGCGGCCCGGCGGAAATGCGCGGGTTGCTGGATGCATTGAGCGGGCGGTTCGTCCCGGCCGGGCCCAGCGGCGCGCCGAGCCGAGGCCGCCTGGACGTGTTGCCTACCGGGCGGAATTTTTTCTCGGTGGATGTGCGCAACCTGCCCACTACCACCGCTTGGCGTATCGGCTTCCAATCGGCGAACCTGATTCTTGAGCGTCACCTGCAAGACCATGGCGATCACTTGCGCCAACTCGGCCTGTCGGTGTGGGGCACCGCCACCATGCGCACCGGCGGCGACGACATTGCCCAGGCCATGGCACTGATGGGCGTGCGCCCGGTGTGGGCCACGGGCAGCCAGCGGGTGGATGACTTTGAAATCCTGCCCATCAGCCTGCTGGACCGGCCAAGAGTGGATGTGACCTTGCGCGTGTCGGGCTTCTTTCGCGATGCATTCGCCAACCTGATCCGCCTGTTCGACGCAGCGGTGCAAGCGGTGGCGGCGCTGGACGAGCCCGACGACCTGAACCCCCTGGCCGCCAAGGTGCGCAGCGAGCGCGAAGCGTTGCGCCTGTCGGGCCTGGACGAGGAAGCGGCGGCGAAGCAGGCCGGTTGGCGGATCTTCGGCGCCAAGCCCGGGGCCTACGGGGCCGGCGTGCAGGGCGCGATTGATGGGCGCTTGTGGCAAAGCCGCGAAGACCTGGCCGAGGTTTACCTGAACTGGGGCGGCTACGCCTATGGCGGCTCCGATGAAGGCACCGCCGCCCGTGAACAGTTTGCCCAGCGCTTGAGCCAGGTGCAGGCGGTGTTGCAGAACCAGGACAACCGCGAGCATGACCTGCTCGACTCCAATGACTACTACCAATTCCAGGGCGGCATGCTCGCCGCCGTGGAAACCCTGAGCGGCGACAAGGCCGCCAGCTATCATGGTGACCACAGCCAGCCGGACCTGCCGAAGATCCGCACGCTGAAGGAAGAGCTGAACCGGGTGATTCGTGCCCGGGCGGCCAACCCGAAGTGGATCGAAGGGGTGAAGCGCCACGGCTACAAAGGCGCGTTCGAGATGGCCGCGACCGTGGACAATCTGTTTGCGTTCGACGCCACCACGGCGCTGATCGACGATCATCAATACGCGTTGCTGGCGGACGCCTATTTGCTGGACCCGGACACCCGCGCCTTTGTGCAGCAGCACAACCCGGATGCCCTGCGGGACATGACCGAACGCATGCTCGAAGCCCAGCAGCGTGGCATGTGGCAGGCGCCCGGGGCGTACCGCGAGGCGTTGGAAAACCTGTTGTTGGATATAGAAGAAGGCAGTTGATGACCGACCTCCCGCATTTCCCGCTGTCCGCCGTTGTCGGCGCCGACGCCTTGAAACTGGCCCTGTGCCTGACCGCCATCGACCCGAAAATCGGCGGCGTGCTGATTGAAGGTCCGCGGGGCATGGCCAAGTCGACCCTGGCCCGTGGCCTGGCCGACCTGCTCGCCAGTGGGCAGTTCGTCACGCTGCCGTTGGGCGCCACCGAAGAGCGTCTGGTGGGCACCCTCGACCTGGACGCGGCGCTCGGCGAAGGCCGCGCACAGTTTTCCCCCGGCGTACTGGCCAAGGCCGACGGCGGCGTGCTCTACGTCGATGAAGTCAATTTACTGCCCGACCACCTGGTGGACCTGCTGCTGGACGTGGCCGCCAGCGGCACCAACCTGATCGAGCGCGACGGCATTTCCCACCGGCATTCGGCGCGTTTCGTACTGATTGGCACCATGAACCCGGAAGAGGGCGAGTTGCGCCCGCAATTGCTCGACCGGTTTGGCTTCAACGTGGCGCTGAGCGGGCACACCCAGCCGGCGGAGCGTGGGCAGATCATCCGTCGCCGCCTGGATTTCGACAGTGACCCTCAGGGTTTCTGCGGGCAATGGGCCGACCGGCAGGCCGCGTTGCGTGAGCGCTGCACACAGGCCCGCGCGTTGCTGGACAGCATCCCGTTGGATGACCAGGCGCTGGCGCAGATCACCGAACGTTGTTTTGCGGCGGGCGTCGATGGCCTGCGCGCCGACCTGGTCTGGCTGCGCGGCGCCCGTGCCCATGCCGCCTGGCGGGGTGCGACGGTCATCGGCGAGGAAGATATCGAAGCCGTTGCGGAGTTTGCCCTGCGTCACCGGCGCCAGGAGCAATCACCGCCTGCTGCTCCGCCTGCAGGCGGTCAATCACCCAAGCCCAATGATTCAACAGAAGGCCAGGGCCAATGGGGCGACATGCCCGCACCCGCCTTGTCGATAGGCGCTCGCCGTGATGTGCCCACCTGGCCAAAAAAGCCCTAGGCATCCGCCCCAAGCCTCACGCGGGGGCGGATGCACGGCCCAAGGCGGGTCGACTGGACAAGGGCCGGCGAGGGCCGGCGCGCAGCGCGACCGAAGGTTCGATCAACTGGCCGGGGACCTTGCTCGGCGGGCGGCCGCAACGCCGTGAAGACCTGCTGTATCAACTGCGCAGCCGCACGCCTCATGAGCTGTGGCTGGTGATTGTCGATGCTTCGGCCTCCACCCGGCGGCATCAGGCGCTGAGTGATGCCAAGGGGTTACTGGCCCAGTTGTTCGACGATGCCTATCGACAGCGGGCGCGCATGGCGTTGCTCACCGCGAGCGGACAATCGCCAAAATGGCAGGTGCAGGGATTAAAGGCGGCGAAAGGGCTGGGCCACTGGCTTGATGGCCTCGGCGCAGGCGGCGGCACGCCATTGTTGGCAGCGCTGAACGAAGCGGGGCACTGGTTGGCGGCTCGGCGCAAGCGTTACCCGGTGGAGCAGCAGCGGTTGCTGGTGATCACCGATGGACGGCTGAAGGATGTGGCAGGGCTGCCGCAGCTGGACTGCCCGGGCTTGCTGGTGGACATCGAGCGCGGCCCGATTCGGTTGGGGAGGGCAAAAGAGCTGGCGACCGGGTTGCGGGTGGATTACTGGCACATTGATAACTTGTAAAAGTCGGAACGGGAAGCGCCTTGCTTGTAAATAGGAACCTTCTGACATTATTCGCCGATAGCAAATCTTTACTCTCTGGCCTTCCGCAAAGTCCAGGGATGAAAAGGCATGACCTCCAGCGCATCACCGTTCCCGTTTTTTGACCACAGCCGCCATAAACTCAACGTCCACAACCTTGATGCGCCGCTGGATGTGCTGACATTTCACGGTATTGAAGGGCTGAGTCAGCTGTTCACGTACACCGTCGAATTCACCTCCAGCCACTGCGACCTCGGTGCCGAGCAACTGCTGGGCAAACGCGCGAGCTTCAGCCTGTGCCCGGTGCCGCAAAAGCACCTCTTCCTTTGGCAGCCGCCACCCGTAAACAAGCCGTTTCGCACTCTGGACGGCGTGGTCACCGGCTTCAAGCGCCTGTCCGGTTCCAACGACGAAGCCCGCTACGAAATCATC
>NZ_JAIWYM010000058.1:0-15393 GCF_020515595.1 Pseudomonas sp. MWU16-30323 | reverse complement strand
GCTCCCACATTTGGATCGTGTCCGCCTTTGATTTTGCTATTGCTTCACCACACTCAACCCTTTCACTTATTGAGAAACCTCCATGCCGACCTCTTTCACCGAACTGCCAGTGATCCAGGGCCAACCACTGGAAATCCGCCCCAACCGTCACCTGAGCATCACCCATCACGCGGGCACCACCCAACCCGACACGGTAGTGTTCTTCTGCCACGGCGCCGGCGGCAACAAGGACCAGTGGCGCCACCAATGGCAATCCCTGAAAACCCAAGGCTACAGCCTAGTCGCCTGGGACCTGCTCGGCCACGGCGCCAGCGCAAAACCCCGCAACCCCGAGGCCTACGCCTGGCCCGAACTGGTCGCCGATTACCTGGAAATCCTCAAGCGCTACGGCCGCTCCCGCAACCTCATCGTCGCCCACTCCTTCGGCACTGGCCTGACCCTGAGCGCCTTGCTGGCCAAACCCGCGATCCCCATCGAAGCCGTATTGCTGCTAGGCACCCGACTCCACAGCATCAGCCGGAGCGGCGGCCTGATGCGTCTACCCGCATGGCTCCTGGAATGGCTGCGCCCACTGCTGGCCAAAGGTTTCCGCCAGGCCGCATGGAACGCCAAGGCCGACCCCGCACTGGTCGCCTACGAAGAAAAACTCACCGAGCGCAACCCGCTGTACATGTTCAAGGCCCTGATGAAAAACGTCCAATGGCCAGACGCCAATGCACTGCTCACCCTGACCCTGCCCGTGAGTGTGCTGGCCGGCGACACCGACGGCCTGACCCCGGCCAGCGGCGGCGAAGCACTCGCCCGGCATTTGCCCAATGCCGAGTATCAGTTGTTGCCCGAATGCGGCCACCAACTCATGCTGGAAAAACCCGATGAGGTATTGGCCGCATTTCAGCGCCTGCTGTCAGCTCAGCGGGACGGCAGTTTCCAGCGCTCACGGTAGAGGTCGTACTGCGCGGCGGGCAGTTGCACCAGCAGCGGGTTTTCTCGCGGGTCCAGCCAGGCAAACAACACCTGGATATTCACCGGGTCCATCGCCGTGCAGCCCAATGTTCCCGAACTGACGCTGCGCCAGATATGCAGGAAAATACACGAGCCGCCGTTGGCCAAAGCCGGTGTGTTGTGCTCGACAAAAATCCCCTGGCGGTACAGCTGATCCTTGCGCAGCATCCGCTCGGAACTGGTCCAGTCCTTGTTCACCTCCGAGCTGTCCACCAGGGTGTTGTAATGGCTGGACTGGCTGTCATCCACGCATTCGCGGGTGGCGGTACTGGCCGCGTAAGGCAAGCGGGTGTCAGCGGTAGGGGCGTAGCCGAAGGCGCCGCCGAGCTTGAAGATGCCGGCCGGGGCCTTGCCATCACCTTCACGCTTGAGAGGCTGCTGGCCGGGGGCGGGCGTCGTAAGGCCGGTGCCCCAGGCCATGCCGCTTTTGCCGACCACGATGGCAAACGATTCACCGACTTTCTGAAAGCCTTGCCCGTGGCGCTCATAGCGTTGTGCGGTGCCCTGGAGGGCGTTCCAGTCCGGGGTGGTGACCACGATCAGTTGCCGGCTGTCGTCGGGGATTTGCGCGAGCGCCACGTTTGAAAGCAGCGTCAGCAGCGCCGCGCAGGTTTTGATAAGCGTGTTCAACGTCGTTCAGTCCTTGAAAAGAGGGAAACCTCAAACACTAGTTTTTGCACCGGGCTTTATCAAGTTGAAGCTGTGTTGTGATGTTACCGCGCGGCTCGATAGGGAAATCCATCGGCTCGGCCCGTACCGGGTTGCGGCTGTAGGTGAAGTGCCACCATTCGCCGGCATAACCCGAAAAACCTTCCTTGCTCATCGCTGCGGTGAGCCGTTGGCGATTTTGCCGCGCCCCCTGGCTGATCCCCGGGTTATCGGTATGCGCCAGGTCGTCGAAACAGTCAAAGCCGGTACCCATGTCCAGGCCGCCATCGGGCAGGCGCTTTCCATAATCGGCGGCGCAATCGACTGCCTGGGTGCCTGGGCTCCAGGTTTGTGCCGGCAGCGCCTGGGGCCCGATGAGGGTCACGTCCACCGCCGCGCCCCGGGAATGGTTGGAAACCTTGGCCACATAACCCAGGCGCCAGAAATCCTGCTTGTTCACCCGGGGATAGAACTCGGCCTTGGCCGGATCGCCCGGCAGTCTGGCGAAGCGGCCCATGTTCGCCACGGCACGGCTGGGGCGATAGCAGTCGAATACCTTCAAGCCGTAACCCTGCCTGGCCAACTCGGCCTGGACCCGCACCAGGGCCTTTGCCGCGTCGGCAGACAGCACGCATTCGGCTGCGTTGTAGCCGTCCAGCGGCGCTCCGGTGAAGTTATGGGGGCTGGCGTAGCGAATGTCCTGCGCGATGCTCGGGTCGAGGCTTCGCAGGTAAACCATATTGGCTGGCATTGGCGTGTCTGCCGCGACCGGCGCAGCGAGCACCATGAGGGTCAGGGCAGCGAGTGCAGGGAAAGAGTAGGGCATGGGCGGCCGGGCTCGGGCGGTGGCTTAAGCGCGCCACACTAGCAATGCCCGGCCCGTGCCGCCAGTGCTACGGCGCGGCGTTGGGCACAAACGCCACGCTGCCACCGTCACGTTTGTGGAACAACCGTTCGCCATTGTCCGGCCGGGTCGTGATGACCTGATGATCGTTGCCCAGATAGGCCAGCGGCGTCGGGTCATCCTTGGTGTACTGCGCGACAATAATCGTGCGCTTGGGATCAAAGGTGCGGCCGCTGGTTTTTTCCAGCCAGGCCATGAAGGCCGCACTGTCGCCCTGGCGTGGAAAATCCTGGGTTTCGGCGACGTAGTAGAACGGCGTCCCGTGGTTTTGCAGGTACATCGGTACCTTGTTGTCGACTTCCACCATCACCATCTGCCACTCGTTCCATGGCGCGCTTTTCACTGCTTGCGCTTGAACGTCCTCGGCGAAACGGGTCACGCCGCCATTGCCATTGGTCCACGGATACACCACCCCGAGTACCAACAGCATCACCCCCGCGGCGATGCCGAACCCACGGTACCAACCCCGGCCGACCGTACCTTTGCGGGCGATACGCTCACTGACCCACCACGCCGCCAGCAACTGCGCGAACGGCACCAGCGGCAGCACGTAGTAACTGCGCCGGCTGCCGCTGGCAGTGAAGAACACAAACAGCAGGCCCAGGCCCCATACCAGCCAGCGGGTGTTGGGCGGGGTGTCGCGCCAATGCCGCACGGCGAGCCACAGGCCGAGGATCCAGCACGGAGCCCAGGGCAAGGTGTAGGCCGGCAGGTAGATCAGGTAGGTATAGATCGGCCCCATATGGTCGAACGGGTCGAAGAAGCGCACCACGTTTTCCCGGAACACCAGTTCCAGGCCACTTTCACCGTAGGTGGGCGCACCGTAGAGGTGGGACAGCACAAACGGAATCGCGTAGAACGCCCCGGCGATAACCACGGCCAACACCAGCCGCAGGTTGAGGTGGCGTTTGTAGCGCTGTTCGCTGAGCAAGTGCGGCAACAGCACCAGGCCCGGCAGTACAAAGCCGATCAACCCCTTGAACAGCGACGTCGCGGCCAGCAACAGGAAGAATACGGTGTAGCGCCCCAGACGCGTATCGTCCGGCCCGCGCCAATACCACCACACCGCCGCCAGCACGCCGCACACGGTCAGCACGTCCGCCGTGGCGACCCGGGCCCAGAAGATGAAGTAGAAGGTGGTCGCAAGCATCCAGCCGGCAATCAGGCCGGTACCTTTGCGAAATAGCCGCTCGCCGATCAGGTACACCAGCCAGATGCTCAGCCACGCCGAGATGACCGAAGACAAGCGCAACGACCACGGCCCCAGCCCGCCCATCAGGTTGGCAAAGCCGGTGATCAGCCAGTACGACGGCAGGGGTTTGTCGTAGTAGGGGGTGCCCTTGAGGTACGGGTCGAAGTAGTCGCCGCTTTGCAGCATCTGCAGGGTGATGTTCGCCCAGCGGGTTTCCGGGCCCCACAGGTCGCGGGCGCCCAGGCCCAGCAGCAGGATGGCGGCGGACACACCAAGGAGCAACAGCAGGGCGCCGCGTTCGGTTTTCCAGAAGGTCATGGAGCAGTTCCGATGTGGGATGAGTGTTTAATGGGTCACCCCACATTAGTGCGGCTGTGTTACGGCAATGGCGGGTAGATGATGATCTCCAGGTCACCCTTGTAATAACGCTTGCCCCCCAGCGGCAGCTGGCCGGCTTCGCGCATTTCACTGGTGCTCCTGACCCGCATCATCACGCCCACCGGGCCTTGCTGGCGCGCCTGCTTGAGCCAGGCTTGAACGCTGTCCAGATCCACCTTGCGGTGCATCGAGTCAGCGTATTGCAGGCCGTAGCGCAGTTCGCCTTCAGTGTTGTAGAGCGTCACTTCGGGCCGGCGCAGGCGCCATGCCAAGGCAGACGCCGACTCCAGTTCGTTGCTCAGCAGCGCATGGGTCTGTTGCAGCTCGTCCAGGTGCTGGAGCACGAACTGGTCAGGCATCTGGTTATCTTCGACCACCGCCGGCATGCCGGCGGGCAACAGCGCCACCAGCAGGCCAATGCCCAAGGCCGGCATCGCCCACATCGCCAGCGGGCGGAACGCTTGCAGCAGGTTGGCGAGCATCCAGCCCATCAGCACGATGAACGTCAGGGACAGGTTGAACATCTCGCTGTGGCTGTTGCCGTACACCGGCCTGTCGATTTGCAGGTAGATCAGCGTCACCATTGCCGCGAGGCCGATGCCCAGGTTGAGCAGGCCATTGACGCGCAGCGTGCGGGTGCGGGCGTTGGCCAGCAGGTCGATCAACGCATGGCCCATCAGCAGCGCCAGCGGCAGCAGGCACGGCATGATGTAGGTCGGCAACTTGCCGTTGCTCAGGCTGAAAAAGCCCAGGGGCAGCAGCATCCACAGCGCGAGGAAGACGATGGCCGGTTGGCCTTTGTCTTTCCAGGTCTTGCACAGCGTTGCTGGCAGCAGCGCCGCCCACGGCAGGCACGACACCACCATCAACGGCAGGTAGAACCACCACGGCCGGGCATGTTGGGCGTTGTCGGAGGCAAAGCGGCGGATGTGTTCGTGCCAGAAAAAGAAGCGCCAGAAGTCCGGCTCCTGCAGGTGGACCGTCAGTACCCAGGGCAGGCATACCCCTGCCGCCACCAGAATCGCCAGCGGTCCGTAGCGCAGCAGTTCGCCCAAGCGACGCTGCCAGAGCATGTAAGGCAAGGCGATCAGCACCGGCAGCAACCACGCCAGGAAACCCTTGGTCATGAAACCCATGCCGCAGGCCACACCCAGCAATGCCCAGCTCGCGAGGCGGGCACGTGGGTTGGCGCTGTCGAGGGCGAACCACAGGGCTGCCAGGCTCAGGTTGACCCAGAAGGTGAATTGCGGGTCCAGGTTGGAGTAACCGGCTTGCCCGGCCACCAGGCCGAAGCTCATATAAAGCAGTGCGCAGGCAAAACTCTTGCGCGGGTCGTTCCACAGCCGGCGGGCGATCAGGTAGGCGAGCATGACGCTCAGGCCCGTGGTCAGCGCGGAGGCGATGCGCACACCGAACAGGTTTTCACCCAATATCGCCTGGCCCAGCGCGATCAGCCAGTAGCCGGCCGCGGGCTTTTCGAAATAGCGCACACCCATGAAGTGCGGGGCCACCCAGTTGCCGCTCATGATCATTTCCTGGCTGATCTGGGCGTAGCGGGTTTCGTCAGGAATCCATAGGCCATGCAGGCCCAGTGGCAGCAGATAGAACATCACGAATGCCAGTAGCAATACGGGCAATGGTTTAAGGCGGGTCATGGCTATTGCACTCTCAAGCAGTATTGACGGTGGATCAGCGCGAGCGCTGGATCAGCCATGCGCGAGGGGTGGAGGGTGGTCTTGGTCGGGTAAAAATGCGGCACAGAGCGTTATTCCTTGAACAGTCTGTTAGTGGGCGCGGAATTGAATGTCCGTCTGCCCCAGTCAAGCTCGTTAAACGTGTGTCGTCCAATGAGTCATCGAAAGTCGTGATCATGCAGTTAACGTCTAAATGATTAGTCAGCTATGAATAGCACCCAAGTGAATACGAATTAAAACCATGAAAGGTCTCATGCCTTGGCTGTCTTTTCGCTGAACAAACTTGAATGTTCAATGTAAATAAGTGTTCAAAGTTGCTTTAGGGCGGCGGCCCAGTCCTTGGTGTTCATAATACCCAGCGCCTTGAACTTGCCATTGGGCAGAAGCTTGACGAACAACGCACTGCCGTATTCGGCATGCGCGGCGTGTTCGAAGCCCAGCGCTTCTTCAAAGTCGCTGATACAGGCGCTGTGGGTGACCAGCAACAAGTTGCGATTTGCGAGTTTGTGAGGACGCAGTTCCTCGGCGATAGCGGGGCCGCAGATAGCCAGTGGGCCGGGTGACAATTCGGATTTGCCGAACATGAACAGCGAGGTCTGCGCCGTACGCGTGGTGGGGCTGCTCAGTACGTCGGTGTTTTCCATGCCCAGGGTCTGAAAGGCCTTGCCGGTGGCGGCGGCAGCGACCGTACCGCTGATGGTCAAGCCGTCTGCGGGGCCCAGGCAGGGGTTGTTGGAGCGGTCGCAGCGTTCTTCATGACGTACCAGCACCACCAGATCACCGTTGCGCCAGGCTTCTACGGTTCCAGAGGTGAGCAGGCGATGGCCCACGCCCAGGTCCAGGGGCGATCGAGGCCACCAGATAAACGCGACCACTGCCAGGCTGACCACTACAGCGCAGGCCAGACCCAACCATAGTTTGTTCAACTGTTTTATAGATGCCCAGCGTGAGCGGGGCTTACTCAGAGACAGGTCAACCACACTATTCACCATTGGTAACTTCCAGGCGTAATCCAGTAACCGGCAGCGGCAAGTTAGGCAGGGTGCCAAGTGAAGGGCGCTGATGCAGGAATGTGCAAAAGCGTGTCACAGGGGCGCTGTCTTTTTGCTGAACATACCGATATAAAAATTTGTTCACTTGCACTAACGGGCGTTCGAAAATAACCGGCCTGTTATCTGCTTATGGGCGGCAATTTAGAGGGCGGCAGGTGGCCGCCGAGTGAAATCAATGTGAAAAATTTGCGGTGAGTCATGGGGCGCTCCTTTTGCCCAAGGTTGTGACATAAAAATGTGACAACCGTTATTCTCGGCCTCAGTCCAGAGGCAGGTGAGGAAGGGTGATGCTGCAGGTACAAGGGGTGTTTAAAAGCTATGGCACGCCGCAGGGGCCGTTGGCCGTGCTGGCGGGTGTCGACCTGTACCTGGGAGAGCGTAGCAGTCTTGCGCTGATGGGCGAGTCCGGGAGTGGAAAAAGTACCTTGCTCCACCTGGTGGCCGGGCTCGACCAGGTCGACCGTGGCCGCATCCAGGTCGGCGATCAGCACCTGGACCAGATGAGCGAAGCGCAGATGGCCCACTGGCGGCGTACCGAGATCGGCCTGGTGTTCCAGCAGTTCAACCTGATTGGTAGCTTGCGGGTGGAGGACAACCTGGCATTCCAGGCGCGCCTGGCCGGGCGCCTTGATCCGGCGTGGCAAGCACAGCTGGTGGAACGCCTGGGCCTCGGGGACTTGCTCAAGCGTTACCCCGAACAACTGTCCGGCGGCCAGCAGCAACGGGTGGCGGTGGGGCGAGCCCTGGCGTCGCGGCCTGGCTTGTTGCTGGCGGACGAACCCACCGGCAACCTCGACGAAGCCACCAGCGATGAAGTACTGCAATTGCTGCTGGACCTGCTGCGGGACAGCCCCACCAGTTTGTTGATGGTGACTCACAGTCCGCGCATCGCGGCGCGCCTGGACCAGCAGGTGGTATTGCACCGCGGCCAGGTACTCGCAGCGGACGCCCGCTGAAATGCGTGTCTTCTATTGGACGCTACGCGCGCTGCTCAGCCATTGGCGTCGCCACCCCGTGCAGTTCTTCAGCGTACTCACCGGCCTGTGGCTGGCCACCGCGCTGTTGACCGGTGTGCAAGCCCTCAATAGCCAGGCGCGGGACAGCTACGCACGGGCCAGCCAACTGATCGGCGGTGAACCCCAGGCCAGCCTCAGTGCGCCGGACGGGGCCAGTTTCCCCCAGGCGCTGTTTGCCGAGCTGCGTCGTGCGGGTTGGCCGGTGTCGCCGGTGGTGCAGGGGCGGGTGACGCTCAAGGGCCATGAAGACCTGCGCCTGCAAGTGATGGGGATCGACCCGGTGTCGTTGCCCGGCGGTGGCGCGGTGGCCGGCCAGACCCTGGACCGGTCGCAGATGGTCGCCTTCTTCAACCCGCCGGGACGCACCTGGATTGCGCCGCAGACCTTGCAGGCGCTGGGCCTGAGAGAAGGCGATCAGCCACTGACGGCCGCGGGGCTGAGCCTGCCGCCCGTGCATGTACAACCGGACATGGCTCCCGGACTGTTACTGACTGATATCGGCTTCGCCCAACCGCTGCTGGACATGCCCCAGCGCCTGTCGCGGTTGCTGCTGGACAAGGCCTTTGCCGCCGCGCATCCCGCCTTGCCGCCGGCACTGGGCGCGCAACTGCAGCTCAAGCAGGCCGAGGAAAACAACCTCGCGCGCCTCACTGAAAGCTTCCACCTGAACCTCGATGCGCTGGGCTTTTTGTCCTTCGTGGTGGGGCTGTTTATCGTGCACGCCGCCATCGGCCTGGCCCTGGAACAACGGCGCGGCCTGCTGCGAACCTTGCGTGCGTGCGGGGTGAGCGCACGGATGCTGATCCTCAGCCTGGCGGTCGAACTGGGTGGCATGGCCGTGCTTGGCGGCCTGGTGGGCGTGGCCAGCGGGTACTTGTTGGCCAGCTTGTTGCTGCCGGACGTGGCCGCCAGTTTGCGCGGCTTGTACGGCGCCGAAGTGCCCGGCCAACTGAGCCTAAGCCCGCTGTGGTGGCTCAGTGGCCTGGGCCTGGGGTTGTTCGGCGCGTTGCTCGCCGGGGCCAGCAGTTTGTGGCGGGCGGCGCGTTTGCCGTTGTTGGCGCTGGCCAATGCCCAGGCCTGGCATCAGGCCCATGGGCGCTGGCTGCGACGCCAGGGCTGGGTGGCGGGCGCTGCCTTGCTGATCGCAATCCTGGCCCTGGTGTTTGGCGATAGCCTGGCCAGCGGTTTTGTCTTGATGGCGGCCTTGTTGCTGGGCGCTGCGCTGGGCTTGCCGGTGGTGCTCAATGGCGTGCTCAAAGCGGTGCTGGGGCGCAGCCGTTCGGTATTGGGGCAATGGTTTCTCGCCGATTGCCGCCAGCAGTTGCCGGCCCTGAGCCTGGCGCTGATGGCGTTGCTGCTGGCGTTGGCCGCCAATATCGGCGCGGGCTCGATGACCTCGGGCTTTCGCCAGACCTTCAACAACTGGCTGGAACAACGCCTGACTGCCGAGCTGTACCTCAACCCGCAAAACCCGGCCCAGGCTGACGCGCTGCAAACCTGGCTGGTGCAGCAGCCACTGGTGCAGGCGGTACTGCCCACCTGGCAGGTTGCGGTGCAACTGCAAGGTTGGCCGGCGGACCTGTTCGGCGTGGTCGACGACCCTACTTATCGCCAGCATTGGCCGCTGCTGGAAGCGGCAACGGACCCATGGAGCCAGTTGCTGCAGGACGACACCCTGATGCTCAGCGAGCAAATGGCACGCAGGCTCAAGGTGCGGCTGGGGGATGTCATCAACATTCCCACGCCTCAAGGTCCTTGGTCGCCCAAGGTCGTGGGGATTTACGCCGATTACGGCAACCCCAAGGGCCATCTGCTGGTGAACGCGCGGCACCTGTTGCTGCACTGGCCAGGATTATCACCGGCACGTTTCAACCTGCGAGTGTTGCCGGGCAACGTGCCAACCCTGGTGCGTGAAGTGCAGAACCGGTTTGCCCTGGAAGACAGCCGCATCGTCGACCAGCAGCAGCTCAAGGGGTGGTCGAGCCAGGTCTTCGAAAGAACTTTTGCCGCCACCGCCGCCCTCAACAGCCTGACCCTGGGAGTCGCCGGCGTGGCGTTGTTCATCAGCCTGCTGACCCAGAGCCAAAGCCGCCTTGGCCAGTTGGCACCGTTGTGGGCGCAGGGCGTGACGCGCCGCCAATTAATGCTGCTCAACCTCGGCCAAACCTGGCTGCTGGCGGTGCTGACCCTGGTGCTGGCGCTGCCATTGGGCTTGCTGCTGGCGTGGTGCCTGGATGTGGTGATCAACGTCCAGGCCTTTGGCTGGCGCCTGCCGTTGCAGGTATTCCCGTGGCAACTGGCGCAACTGCTGGGCCTGGCGATGTTGGCCACCTTGCTGGCGTCGGCCTGGCCGCTGTGGCAGTTGTACCGCAGTCGCCCGGCGGATTTGCTGAGGACCTTTGCCAATGAAGATTAAGTGCCTGCTATGGGCGACGTTCCTGCTGCTGGGCGCCTGCGACAAATCGCCAGCGCCTGAAGAAAGCTTCGCCGGGCTGGGCAGCCAGGCGGCGGACTTCACTCAAGTGGTGCCCGGTAAAGTCTTCAGCTTTCCCGAAGACCACGGCCCCCATGACGGCTATCGCATCGAATGGTGGTACCTCACCGCCAACCTCAAGGACGCCGAGGGCAATGCCTACGGCGTGCAATGGACATTGTTTCGCAACGCCCTCAAGGCCGGGCCGACGCAACCGGGCTGGCACGACTCGACGATCTGGCTCGGCCACGCCGCCGTCACCTCGGCCACTCACCACTACGCTGCCGAACGCTATGCCCGTGGCGGCGTGGGGCAGGCGGGTGCCCAGGCGGTACCGTTCAATGCCTGGATTGATGACTGGAATTTCGCCACCCGCCCCGGTGCATCCAGCCCCTTGGCGGACATGCAGTTGAAGGCTGCCGGCGAGCATTTCAATTACGACCTGCACCTGACCTCCAGTCGCCCATTAGTGCTCCAGGGCGACAACGGCTACAGCCGCAAGTCCGAGCAGGGCCAGGCGTCGTACTACTACAGCCAGCCGTTTTTCCAGGCGGATGGACGTGTGACTATCGATGGAAAATCTTACCAAGTCACCGGCACCGCCTGGCTCGACCGCGAATGGAGCAGCCAGCCCCTGACCGCCAGCCAGACCGGCTGGGACTGGTTCTCCCTGCACCTGGACAGCGGCGAGCAGTTGATGCTGTTTCGGGTGCGGCAGACAGATGGACCGTCCTACCTGACCGGCACCTGGATCGATAAGGTGGGCCACACACAGACCCTGCACAACCAGGATATTCAACTGACGCCGCTGGGCACGACCGCCATTGATGGGCGCACTATTCCCACCCAATGGTCGTTGAAAATCCCGGGCAAGCGTCTGGATATCACGACGGAAGCGGTCAACCCGAAAGCCTGGATGAACCTGAGCATTCCTTACTGGGAAGGGCCGGTGAAATTTCAGGGTGGGGTGGGGTATCTGGAGATGACGGGGTACTGAGTCCGATGCTTTTTGTAGGCCTTGATTACCTGCCAGGTAAGTGATTTCCCAAATGTAATTTCAGCCGTCCCAGGCTTGTGTCCGGGCTGTGTCAGCCTGCTTATATTCCTGCGCCATATTCATTACATCAGGGATGTAAGTGATGGCGCAGGGATACATCAATGACCGCGCCACGGACTACCTCAGTTTGAAGTCCCGCTTGCTGACCGGGTCCAGTCGGCAACTCTCCGATCAATTCGATGCATTGAACCTGCACTTGCGCCAGGGCCGATTGGTGACGCCGGGGCAGATGGTGATCGTTCCCGACGACTACGGTGTGGCTTGCACTACTGATGATGCATGGTTGATGCGCCATGCCCAGGAGATTCGACGCAACCTGGAACTGGATGCCTCGGCTGGGGCGGCGGTGATCAATAACTATGATCTACTCCAGAGTTTATTGGCTTATAGCTCGGTGGGAATCGGCAGTTCGACGGCGGCCTGGGGGCGACACCTGGACGAGGTCCAGCGCACTCTGGAAGAGATTGAGCGTTTGCATCAACAACTCAAGGGAGGAGCCTTGAATAAGAAAGCGTTTATCCAGAAGCGGCAGATGTTGTTCCGGCACTTGGATACTCAACTGCAAGGCGCGGCGCGATTTGGCACGAGCCTGAAACCAATAAGTCATTGAAAAAAGTACTGGGTATTTCCACCAAGAGTTATCTGCACAAGAGTGAAATCGTGGGCTACACGCAGCGGGTTCGCAGCATTGCCGAGACGTCGAGGTTTTTGGGCAAGGGGACGTATGTGGGGCTGGCGTTGGATGTGGGGGTTGCGGGGTTGGAGATCAAGGAAGCGTGCATGGAGGGGCGGGAGGCACAGTGCAGTCGGGCGAAGTATGTGCAGGGTGGGAAGTTGGTGGGTGGGGTAGGCGGGGCCGCTATTGGAGGGACTCTGGGGGCTGCGCTCGGAAGGCGTTTATGCGGAATAGTCATGGGGGTTGCGGTGAAAGGGCAGGGTGCGCTGGTCTGCGGGATTATCGGCGGTGCTGCCGGAGGTTATGCCGTAGGGAGTACGTTTGGGCGTGCCGGTGAATGGGGTGGAGAACTGATGGGCGACCTGATGTATCAGCCTGATGGGGCTTGATCATGTCTTATTATGACTTTTTCACTGTTACGTTGCTTTTATGGATGCTTATCAACTTGGGATTGTTGCTCTTCGTCGCGTACAGAAAACTCGATGAGTTGGAAAGCTACTTCACCGAAAACGAGGCCGTTCAACGCACCAAGCGTTTTTGGCGCAGGAATCTGCCGATCGACAAAACCATGCGAATGGTTGTGATCGTCGAGCTGCTGTCCATGCCAAAACTCCATTTGAAAAAGGGCGAGGTCACTGAGGCAGAGTTGACGTCCGTCCCCGTGGCCCTGAAGCGATGGGCTGTATGGCCCTATTACGGCGGAATGGTTTTGATGGTCTTGGCAATCGTTTGGGAGGTTTGGCCTAAACCATAGCTGTTGGGATTTGTTGTGTTTTCCTACGTCAAAAACGAATTCATCTCATGGTTTTAGTTAAAAAATACTGTACATACATACAGCTTTATCCTACATTCCATCCCAGGTGACCGGATGTCACCGATCACCTGAGCTTCAATTTTTTAACTATGGATGGATAAAAAATGAAATCTAAAAAAGCCTTTGTATTGGGCGCGGCCATGATGGCTGCCAGCTGCGTTTCGGCCTTTGCCCTGGCCGAGCAATACCCGTCGCAGAGCAGCGTGCACCTGAGCGAAAAAAGCTTGGATGCAGCGGTCAAGAGTGCCCTGAAATCCGGTGGCAAGGTGCAGGCCTCCGCGTCTTCGGCGCAGGTGCTGGATAAGCTCAAGGCTGCACAAAAAACCAAGATCGTCGGTGTGCAAAAGAAGGCTGCCAGCGTCGCGAAGCCTTCTGAAAGTGTGCAGATTTCGCCGGTGAGCCGGCTGGTAAAACCGGCCAAGGCGCCTGCTGCCCAGGCTGCGTTTGTACCGCTGTGCGACAGCCTCGATATTAACGTCGGTTACAGCTATGACGGCTTGCAGAGTGGTGAATCAAAGTGCTTCCACTTTAATGTGCCCGCCAAGGCCAAGGTGCAGATCTACCTCGCGGGTCAGCAGCCGGGGACCGAAATGGCCCTGACGCTGTTCCAGGACGACGGGCAGAACAACCTGACGGCACTGATCACTTCTGATAATCCGGGTAACAGTGATGAAGTCATCAGCGGCATGCTTGAAGCCGGGGACTACTACTGGTTCCTGGAGGCCAAAGTGGCTGACGGTTCGGCCTTCGACTTCGGCGCAATCGTCAACACCGCGATTGACGCCTACGAGCCCAATGACACCCCGGAAACAGCGTTCGCCTTGCCGGATCGCCTGAATTACCTGACGGGCAACCTCGACAGCCCGGATGACGTTGACTACTTCGATTTTGCCGCTGTACGCGGGCAGGGTGTCAGCCTGTTCCTTGGTGATGACGACAAGGGCGTGCGCAATCAGTGGGTCTTCGAGTACTTCAACGGCAGCACCTGGGTCAACATTCCAGGTGGCTCGACGGCGACCTTCCCGAGCCGGGCGCCAGGCTTTGTCTACAAGGCGCGCGTGCGGGCCAACCCCGCTGAGGCGTTGGATGCCAAGTCCGAGTACAAGCTGACGTTCGGTTCGAGTCCGCGCCTGGCGGACTTCGATGCGAAGGGCGGAACAGTGACCCGAATCCCGGTGGGCATCGTACCTCTGGCGACCCAGGCCGGTCGTCTCATGACCTGGAGAACCGAATGGAAAGACAGCACGGGTGCACCGTTGGTGGGGGTCACTTCACAGCTCAAGGTCGACAAGCGTTTTGTTCCGGGTCCGGACTTTAACTGGACGGTATTCTCGGCCGCCACCGACAGTGCCGGCAAAACATCGGGAAGCGCGGAGTTAGGCGGTTGTGTGGGTGATTACCGTGCCCAGTACTACGACAGCAGCACGGGCGTGAAGTACCTCTGGGACACCTGGTACAACGTTGGCGGCTGGCGCATCGACCTCAAGGAATTGCCGAATGTCGGCGTCGGTGGCGATAACGTTCCCTATGTGAGCCTGGGGCATATCTGCAGCCAGGACATCATTGGCCGATAACGGGCGCATAAGAGCCCTCTGAAATGTAAACGCCCCACTTAGGTGGGGCGTTTTTTTTATTGGCCTTTTTTGGGTTCGCGCGCTTGTGGTTCCCAATGCAGGGTGCCGAACAGGTAGTCCATCAGCGGCAGGACGATATTGAAATTGCGTCCCTGCATGAGTTCGCGGCGGTGATGCAGGGCGTGCAGGTGGTGCATCTGGCGGATCCATGGCAGGCGGGCCACGGGGTGGTTGGTGTGCAGGTGTTCGCAGGCATGGAAGAATTCATAGAGCAGGTAGCCGAGGATCATGCAGCCGGCGAACAGGCCGGCGACATTGGGGTTGAGGTGTTTGAGCAGCCACCAGGCGGGCAGGGTGATGACCAGGCTGTGGAGCAGGATGAGCCAGGCGGGGAACAGGATGACGCGCCAGTCTCGCGGGCTGTCGTAGGTCATGTGGCCTGGGGTGAAGAAACTGTGGTGGTCGCCGGTGTGGCGGGCGTAGAACAGCCGAGCGAAGGGGTGTTTGTGGTGGCCCAGGTGGCGGTGGACGAGGTAGATGCACAGGTTGAAGAAGATCAGGGTGAGGGGGATGGTCAGCCATTCCAGGGGTTGGATTTGCTGGGTGGTGGACCAGAACAGGCTGATACAGAGCAGGCCGTAGCCGAAGACGAAACCGGCGTGGAGCCATGGGTTGTAGTGGGGAGTGATGCTTGCGCGGTAGGTGGCGCGGAAGGCCTCGGTGGGGTGGGTCATTGGGGGGGCGCTCGGCGTTGTTTTTGTTGGGGAGTGAGCTTAGTTGGGATTGGGGGGATTGCTTGGCTTCCCTGCCGATTTACCCGCTCCACCGTGCCTGCTTGGGCCATCGTGGTTGACGGGGCCCGCCGATCAAAAGCAAGAGCATAGCGGCCTCCCGGCCGGCTTGAGTGTTAAAA
>NZ_JAIWYM010000057.1:0-15426 GCF_020515595.1 Pseudomonas sp. MWU16-30323 | reverse complement strand
ATAAGCCGCCGTTACCGCAGCAACGGATATGTACACAGTCAGCCAGCAAAAGCATCCCGCAGAAACCCCGGCGCGATATACCGCTGATAATGCGCCTCGGACAAAATAAAAAACTCCCGATCTATCGCATCCCGCAACTCGGGCAACCCCCACTCCCGAAACTCCGGCATCAACACCATCCCATAAGCCTCAAGATTGCTGATCACCCGAGCCCCCCGGGCAATCAACTGATACGCCCAGCAGTACTCCGACTGATGCGGCACAAACCGAATCTTGCGCTGCTCCAGTTGCCCCCGCAGCATTTTCGGGTCAAACACCTCTAGCTTCCCAGCCATCACCTGCACCAACAACTGCTCCAGCCGCAGCCAGACCGCACGCTTTTCTTCCTCGTTATACCCGTTCCACTGAATCACCTCATGGTGAAACCGCTTACACCCCCGGCACACAAGATCGCCGTAAACCGTGGAGCACAGGCCTACGCAAGGGGTCTTGATGGTTTGGTTAGACATGGTCGACAACGCACAAATCAGCGAAACAGTTGCACATGTTAGCCCTTTGTCTAAGGTTGATCACCCCGCAAACTTGGCGACGCAACTTACGTTTAGAATTTTTTTGCCGTAGAATCATCCGGCCTTGTAAGGCGCCAATAATCCGTTGGAAGCTGTTTTCAAAGCGTCACGAGCACAGTCGTTCCTAAAGAACGGTGTTGGCGATGGTTATTTACCCGGTAAATAGCCAGCGCCAACCCTCATCAGCTCCGTTCTGCAGGCGTAAAACTTTGAAAGCAGCTTCTGTGAGGATTGCCGGCAGCGCTGGCTCTACGGCCCAAAAAGCCCCTGAGCGCATGCGTGCCGTGCTTTTCTGGATGAGCGTCCCGTGGGACCACTGATGAGGGTAATAACTGTGCTTGAAGCCTACCGCAAACATATCGAAGAGCGTGCAGCCCTGGGTATTGTTCCCCAGCCGCTTAACGCCGAACAAACCGCAGGCCTGGTCGAGCTGCTGAAAAATCCCCCGGCTGGCGAAGAAGAATTCCTCGTTGACCTGATCACCAACCGCATTCCACCAGGCGTTGACGAAGCTGCCTACGTCAAGGCCGGTTTCTTGTCTGCCCTGGCCAAGGGCGAAGCCACTTCCCCTCTGATCGACAAGAAACGCGCTGTTGAACTGCTCGGCACCATGCAAGGCGGCTACAACATCGTGACCCTGGTCGAGCTGCTGGACGACGCCACCCTGGCTCCCGTCGCTGCCGCCCAACTCAAGCACACCCTGCTGATGTTCGACGCCTTCCACGACGTCGCGGAAAAAGCCAAGAACGGCAACGAACACGCTAAAGCCGTGATCCAGTCCTGGGCCGACGGTGAGTGGTTCAAGAACCGCCCGACCCTGGCCGACAAGATCAGCCTGCGCGTGTTCAAGGTGTCTGGCGAAACCAACACCGACGACCTGTCCCCTGCCCCGGACGCCTGGTCCCGTCCTGACATCCCGCTGCACGCCCTGGCCATGCTGAAAATGGCCCGTGACGGTATCGTGCCGGATGAGCAAGGCAAGACCGGCCCGATGAAGCAGATCGAAGAAATGCGCAGCCAAGGCTTCCCGATCGCCTACGTCGGTGACGTGGTCGGTACCGGTTCGTCGCGTAAATCGGCAACCAACTCGGTGCTGTGGTTCTTCGGCGACGACGTGCCTTACGTGCCGAACAAGCGCGCTGGCGGCTTCTGCTTCGGCAGCAAGATCGCTCCCATCTTCTACAACACCATGGAAGATGCCGGCGCACTGCCAATCGAATTCGACGTCACCAACATGCACATGGGCGACGTGATCGACCTGTACCCGCATGCTGGCAAAGTCACCAAGCACAACAGCGATGAAGTCCTGACCACCTTCGAAATGAAGACCCCGGTCCTGTTGGACGAAGTCCGTGCTGGCGGTCGTATCCCGCTGATCATCGGCCGTGGCCTGACCGAGAAGGCTCGCGCCGAGCTGGGTCTGCCGCCTTCGACCCTGTTCAAGCTGCCGGAAGCGCCGGCTGAAAGCGACAAGGGCTACACCCTGGCGCAGAAAATGGTCGGCAAGGCCTGCGGCGTGGCTGGCGTTCGTCCAGGCACCTACTGCGAACCGAAGATGACCACCGTCGGCTCCCAGGACACCACCGGTCCTATGACCCGTGACGAACTGAAAGACCTGGCGTGCCTGGGCTTCTCCACCGATCTGGTAATGCAGTCGTTCTGCCATACCGCGGCTTATCCAAAGCCGATCGACGTGACCACCCACCACACCCTGCCTGACTTCATCATGACCCGCGGCGGTGTATCGCTGCGTCCAGGCGACGGCATCATCCACAGCTGGCTGAACCGTATGCTGCTGCCGGACACCGTCGGTACCGGTGGTGACTCCCACACCCGTTTCCCAATGGGCATTTCGTTCCCGGCCGGTTCCGGCCTGGTGGCGTTCGCCGCAGCCACTGGCGTTATGCCACTGGACATGCCGGAATCGATCCTGGTGCGTTTCAAAGGCGAAATGCAGCCTGGCATCACCCTGCGTGACCTGGTTCACGCCATTCCTTACTACGCGATCCAGGCTGGCCTGCTGACCGTAGAGAAGAAAGGCAAGAAGAACGCTTTCTCCGGCCGCATCCTGGAAATCGAAGGCCTGGACAACCTGAGCATCGAACAGGCTTTCGAGCTGTCCGACGCCTCGGCTGAACGTTCGGCTGCCGGTTGCACCATCAAGCTGTCGAAAGAATCCATCACCGAGTACCTGAACTCCAACATCACCCTGCTGCGCTGGATGATCGGTGAAGGCTACGGCGATGCGCGTACCCTGGAACGTCGCGCCCAAGCGATGGAAGCCTGGGTTGCCAACCCTGAGCTGATGGTTGCCGATGCTGACGCCGAATACGCTGAAATCATCGAGATCGACCTGGCCGACATCAAAGAGCCTGTGCTCTGCGCGCCAAACGATCCGGACGACGCCCGTCTGCTGTCCAGTGTTGCTGGCGAGAAGATCGACGAAGTGTTCATCGGTTCGTGCATGACCAACATCGGTCACTTCCGCGCTGCCGGCAAACTGCTGGATCAGGTCAAGGGTCAGCTGCCAACCCGTCTGTGGCTGTCGCCGCCGACCAAGATGGACGCTCACCAACTGACCGAAGAAGGCTACTACGGCATCTACGGCAAGGCTGGCGCGCGCATGGAAATGCCGGGCTGCTCGCTGTGCATGGGTAACCAGGCACGTGTTGAGCCGAACTCGACCGTTGTGTCGACGTCGACCCGTAACTTCCCGAACCGTCTGGGTGACGGCGCAAACGTCTACCTGGCTTCGGCTGAGCTGGCGTCGGTGGCTTCCATCCTGGGTCGCCTGCCGACCGTCGAGGAGTACATGGAATACGCCGCGAAGATCAACACCATGGCCAGCGACGTGTATCGCTACCTGAGTTTTGACCAGATCGCCGAGTTCCGTGAAATTGCTGCAAGCGCCAACATTCCTGTGGTTCAAGCCTAAGGTTTTGTTGCGGTAAAGGAACACCGCGTATCGCAAGGTACGCGGTGTTTTTTTATGCCTGTAGAAAATCGGGCCACCCGAGACAACCCCCAAATAGGCCGTAAGAACGGTCCTGTATTCGCGTCAGTAATATTTACACTTCGATACAGAGCATTCCGTCAGAACATTAAACCATCCACAAACGTCAATGAATCCGCGGGATAGAGAGGTTTATTCGGACCGCTGGAAGGCCAATCGACTGTATCAAAATACAAAAACAACGCTGCGAATAACAATGATTATCATTGGTTTCCGCATTTTAAATGGGTATCCTTCGCCTGCTTTTACTCAAGGCTGCGCAAAAGGACTCCCACTTGAAGTACGAATACAGCACAAAACCGCAATGGCTACTGACTCGCTGGAGCGAGGCACTCGGCACTCCCCTCTTCCAAACCCATCGCATCACACTCGACTCCCTGATCAACACCTTGGCGCCAGCCGCCGAGCGCAGCTTCCAACGTTTGATTCAGGCGCTGTTCCGTGAGGGGTTACTGAACGCAAACGCCCTTGAGTACGACGACCACCACCGATGCTGGTTGACCCTTTGCGACCAAACCCGCCTGTGCTTCGACCATTTGCTCCCGGGACGCATGAGCAGCTGGGACCTGCGTGGCAATATCACCGCACACAGCGGTGAATACCCACCTCACAAGGTCCAGTTTCCTTCGGAACTGCTGACCCTGCTCAACAACGACCTCCAGGCGCCTGCCGCTCCCGAGGTGCTGCACCGCCTCAACGAAGAACTCGATGACAGCTTCACCAACGACACGCTGTGCCTGGCGTTCCATCAGCAGTGGACGCTCCAGTTGCACGAGGCCATGGACCCGGCACACAGCGACAATCTGTTGACATGGCTCAAGGACGATCCATGCGTTGCCAACCCGACCTCGTTACTTGAGCAATGGGGCACCCTGGGCCACCCGTGGCACCCCAACTACAAGACCAAGCTTGGCTTGAGCACCGACCAAGTCATCGATTTTTCACCGGAGTTCGAAGCCCGCTTTCCGGTGATCCTCTGCGCGCTGCACCGCCAGTTTGCTCATGTCGAATCACTGGCTGGCACCGCCGACTACTGGCCGTGGTGGCAAGCCCACTTTCCACACGCGGCCCAGCAACTGACGGCTGAACTGACGCGCCAAGGCCTTGAGGCCGCAGACTACCTGCCGCTGCCTGCGCACCCGTGGCAAGCCCGCCAGGAGCTGCCACAGACCTTTGCCAACGAAATCGGCGACCGGCTGTTGGTGCTGACCGACATCGTCGCATTTACCGCACATCCCACCATGTCGTTCCGCACCGTGTTGCCCGAGGGACGGCGTGATGCACCGATGGTCAAACTGCCGGTTTCACTGCGCCTGACCAGCGTGCAACGCACCGTATCGCCACGATCGGCGCGCATGGGCCCGCGCATCAGCCACTTGATGCAAACCATCCTGGCTCGCGAGCCGGAGGTTCAGAAGATTCTCGGCATCGTTCCCGAACGCATCGGCGTGCACTTCAAACCACAACCGGCAGACGACGAGCGCTCCCGTCACCTGGCGGTGCTGTACCGGGACAACCCGCTGAACCAACTGCAGCCCGGGGAAATAGCGGTTCCGGTCGGCAGCCTGTTCGCCGTCGACCAGCGCGGCCAGCCGCTGTTGCGACAGTGGGTGCATCTGGCACAGGGCAAGGACGATAGCGGCGCCATGCAAGCGTTTTTCCGTGATTACGTTGCGATTGCAGTGCCTGGCCTGCTGAATATGTACCTGCGCTACGGCGTGGCTTTCGAAGCCCACCAGCAGAACAGCTTCATGATCATGGCCGCAGACGGACAACTGAGCCGCCTGCTGTTGCGTGACTTCGGCGATATCCGTATCGACCGCAAGACGCTGCATGCGCAGGGCCTGGACATCGAACTGCACGACCCGAAGATGACGCTGTATGACGACGCAGGCTTCGTGCGCGACAAGCTGCTGCACACGGTTTTCATGTGTCACCTGGGCGAGTTGGTGCTGCTGGGTGCCCGCGAATTCAACATCCCCCAGGCGCTGCTGTGGGGTGAACTGGCTTCACAGGTCAGCCAATGCTTCGACGACCTGCGCGGCCAGGTCGAACCGCAGCGCTGGGCCACGGAACGCCAGGCCTTGCTGGAACAGGACTGGCCGGCCAAATCGTTCATGCGCATGCGCTTGCTGGAGAGCCATGCGGATATCGTCGGGCGCCTGTGCAACCCGCTGAGCGTTCAAGTCGATGGCAACTAACAGCGCAGCCCTGCGGTTGCTGGTCTGCATTCAACTGGTGTCCATGGGCGCCATGGAAATGAGCGGCCCTTTCTGGCCCTTGCAGATCCAGAAACTGCTTGGCATCGCCAACGCCCAGTACACCGGCCTGCTGTCTTCACTGGTGTACGCCGGGCCGATGATGGCGGCGATGGTGCTGACCCCCGCCTGGGGGCGGCTGGGTGATCGAACCGGCCACAAGCCCATGATCATTCGGGCGTTGCTGGCGCTGGCAGTGTGTCAGGCCCTGGCCGCAATCACCTTCGATCCATGGCTATTGGTGGGCATCAGGGTGGCGCAAGGGGCGCTCGCCGGGTTTATTGCAGCGGCCCAAGCCTACGCTCTGGCCTGCTGTGGCGACGGGGGGCGCGGGCAAATTCTTGCCCGCCTGCAATCGGCGACGGCCGTTGGCTCACTGGCCGGCCCAGTGCTGGGTGGCTGGCTGATGGATGTCTCGGGGTTCGCGTTGCTGTGCTACAGCGCCACCGTCATTTGCCTGTTGTGCGCGGCGATCAGTGTGTTTTTGCCCAGCGATACGCAGCGCGTAACCCACAAGCAAAAACCGCCACATACCCAGCTGCCCAAGGGTTGGCTGGGAGCGATGCTCGGCGTCATCGTGCTGATTCAAGCGGCCAAAATGATGCCGCAGCCGTTCTATGCCTTGTACGTGGCAGACATCCTGCACGCGCCCGCCTGGCTGATCGGCGCCAGTTATGCCGCCAGCGCCGCCACGCTCGCACTGTCCGCGCCGCTTTGGGGGCGGTTATTCGACCGCCATCAACCGGCGCACACCCTGCGCGTCATTGAATGGGTTGCCTGGGCCTGCGCACTGACCCTCGCTTTTACTGCGGTCGCCAGTGAGTGGATGGGCTTTATTGCCAGCCGCTTGCTCTGGGGCGTATGGCAAGGCGCGCTACTGCCCGTTGCTTACACCTTGATCGCCAACACGGTCGCGTCCAGCCAGCAAGGCTTCGCGCTGGGCCTGGGCAACAGCGCCGCCAAAGCCGGCGCGTTGTGCGGAGCCCTGATCGGTGGCATCGGCATGGGGCTCGTTGGGTTGGCGCACAGCTTCTGGCTCGTCGCCCTCACGTACGCGTTGGCTGCACTGGGTATCCGTGCCATTCGGTCTTTCTCAAAAATGCCGGAAACGACTGTTTCCACCACCAACATTTCTCAACACTAAAAAAGAAAAAAATGAAAAAACTCCAACTTTCTATCCTGTTGCCCTTTATCGGCTCGTTGAGCACCCCGGCGTGGGCCGATCAAACCGAAACGGCGCCCACCACGCCCAACGCCCTGCAGTTACAGGAAGTGGTGGTGTCCGCCACCCGTACAGAGGCCAGCATCGCCTCGATTCCCGGCTCTGTGCAGGTGATCAGTCAAGATCAGATCACCCAGCAAACCGGTGCGGGACGACGCGTCTCTGACATCCTCGGCCAGTTGGTCCCGGGTATTTCCCCTTCCACCGGAGGCATGAGTAACTTCGGCCAGACCCTGCGCGGGCGAAACACACTGGTGCTGATCGACGGGGTGTCCCAGAACTCGACGCGAGACAACTTCCGCCAGCTCAACAGCATCGCCCCGGAAAGCATCGAACGCATCGAAGTGATCTCCGGCGCCAGCAGTGTGTACGGAGCGGGCGCATCCGGCGGCATTATCAACATCATCACCAAGCGCAACAACGGTGAGGCGTTGGCATTCAGCAGCAAGATTGGCCTGACTTCCGGCAACAACCTCAACAAGAAAGGTTTTGCCTACGACGTGTTCCAGAGCGCCACCGGGCGCAAGGACGCGCTGGACTGGTACGTGTCGGCCAACGGCGTACAGCGCAACGATCAATTTGACGGTAACGGACACCGCATCCCCCAGGACACGTCCCAGGGCAGCAACATGGACACCGACACCTACGACCTGCAAGGTCGCTTCGGCTACGAGCTGGACGCTGACAAGAAAATCAGCCTGTCGCTGCAGGACTACAAAGACCAGCAAGATACCCACTACACCAAGAACCCACGCATCACCAGCGAAGCCGTCGCAGTAAAAGGCCTGGACCTGGATGACCAACCGTTCACCCACAACCAGGCCGTCAACCTCAACTACACCGACAAGGATTTCTACGGCCAGGGCTTGCAGGTGGAAAGCTATTGGCGCCGCGCCGACGCCTTGTTCTTTCCGGACCTGTCACGGGGCAGAGCCGGGATTTCCGACAACAATAGCGTGCAGGATGTGTACGGCCTGCGGGCAGCCATCGAAAGCGCCATGCCAGACATTGGCTCGGCCACCGGTACATTGGTCTGGGGCGCCGATTACAATCACGAAACCTCAACCCAGCGCGGTGATCAATACCGGGTCAATGGGCTGAGCTACACCAAGACCGGCACGACCTTTGAAATGGGGCCGGACATCACGACCACCAACAAGGCCATCTTCGGTCAACTGTCCTACGACATTGGCGATTGGACACTGCGTGGCGGCGTGCGCCGCGAATGGATCGACAGCGAGATTTCCGACAGCATCGCCTACGGGGAAATCGTCCAGACAGGCAATCGGGCGACCCTCCCCGGCGGCACCCTGAAATACAACGACACCCTGTACAACCTCGGCGCGGTGTACCACCTGAGCGAAAACCAGGACGTGTTCGCCAACTTCAGCCAAGGCTTTTCCCTGCCGGATATCCAGCGTTTCCTGCGGGACGTCAACAGCACCTTTGACATCCAGAAACTCAATGCCCAGGCCCTCAAGGTCAACAGCTATGAGTTGGGATGGCGTGGCAACTGGGACAAGTGGCAGGCCAGCGTCACGGCGTACGAGAACACCTCGGACGTCACCCAGTTCTATGATGCCAACGACCGCGTACTGCGCTTGATCAACCAGAAAGAGCGCGTGCGCGGCGCGGAAACAACGCTGACCTATAACGTGACGGATCAATGGTCGGTGGGCGGCACTTACGCGTACGCCAAGGGCGAGACCAATCAGAACGGCAAATGGATCGACCTGCCTGCCACGCGTATTTCACCGGCCAAGACAACTGCCTTCGTGGGTTACGACCGTGGGGACTACACCCTGCGCCTGCAAGGCATGCGATTGGCCAACTATGACGCCGCGTTCGACGATAACAACGGTCGCGATATCAAGGGCTACACGTTGTTCGACCTGCTAGGTTCGGTAGCGTTGCCGGTGGGTCGCCTGGAAGGCGGGGTCTACAACCTGACCAACCGCAACTACCAGAACATGTTTGCCCAGGCCAACGCCCGCGCGCCCTACCCGAATGCTGAAGGCCGTACGTTCAGCCTGAGTTATGCCGTCGACTGGTAATAACCTCTGCACGCGGGAGCGAGCTCCCGCTGATCAAGCAAGGCTCGCCTTCCGGGTGAGCCTTGACCGTCTCGATCACCGCCCGCAACTCAGCCTTGCTTTGCTCCAGACGCGCCTGTATCACCTCGATTTCCTCGATCTTTCGCTCAAGCCCGAAGACAATCTCTGCTCGCCTGGCCTCGCTGGGCGAGGCATCCGGCATCAGCTGTTTCAGCTCCTGCAAACTGAAACCTGCGCGCTGAGCGCCTTGGATCAACTGCAACGCCTGCAGGGTTTGGGGCGCATAACGGCGATAGCCATTGGCTTGCCGTTCAACCTGGATAAGCCCCTCAGCCTCGTAAAAGCGAATTTTTGAGGCCGACAGGCCGCTGAGTTTTGCCAACTCGCCGATATTCATGCTTTACCCGCTTGACCTTAAAGTGACCTTTAAGCTTAGCCTGAGCGCTCCCATTGTGAGGAGTCAAGCATGTCACCCTTTGAAGCGTTGCAATTGCCCAACGGCCAGCTCATCAGTAACCGCATCGCCAAGGCGGCGATGGAAGAGAACATGGCGGATGCACACCAGGCGCCTTCCGAGGCCTTGATGCGCTTGTACCAAGCCTGGGCCGAAGGCGAGCCCGGCCTGATCCTGACCGGCAACGTGATGATCGACCGCCACGCCATGACCGGCCCCGGCGGCGTGGTGCTGGAAGACGAACGTCACCTGGACAAGTTTCGCCAATGGGCCGCGATTGGCCGGGCCAAGGGCGCGCAATTCTGGGTACAGCTCAACCACCCCGGCCGGCAGACCATGGCCAACCTCGGCCAGCCAGCATTGGCTCCTTCTGCGGTAGCCCTCGACCTCGGCGGCTTTTCGAAGATGTTCGCCCAACCCAAGGCGATGACCGAGGCCGATATACAGGATGTCATCTCGCGCTTCGCCACCAGCGCGCGTCTTGCCGAAAAAGCCGGTTTCAGCGGCGCGCAGATCCATGCCGCCCACGGCTACCTGCTCAGCCAGTTTCTCTCGCCCTTGAGCAACCAGCGCACGGACCGCTGGGGCGGCAGCGTGGAAAACCGTGCGCGGCTGCTGCTGGAGGTGGTCAAGGCCGTGCGCGCCTCTGTGAGCCCGGGCTTCTGCGTGGCAGTAAAACTCAACTCCGCCGACTTCCAGCGTGGCGGGTTTGACGCCGCCGACGCCCGCGCCGTGGTCGAGCGGCTCAACCCCCTGGCCATCGACCTGCTGGAGTTGTCCGGCGGCAGCTACGAAGCCCCGGCCATGCAAGGCGAGGCTCGCGACGGACGCACCTTGGCCCGCGAAGCCTATTTCATCGAGATGGCCAGCGACCTGGCGAAAGTCGCCAGCATGCCGGTGATGGTCACCGGCGGTATCCGCCGTTTGCCAATCGTCCAGCAAGTACTGGACAGCGGCATCGCCATGGCCGGGATCGCCACCGCCCTGACCCTGGAGCCGCACCTGATCAAGCAGTGGCGCGCTGGCCGCGATCTCAACCCGCAACTGCCGCCGATCCGCTGGAAGCGCAAACCCCTGGCCAGCCTGGCGAACATGGCAGTGGTGCGCTATCAGCTGCGCCGCCTGAGCCGTGGCCGCCAGCCGAAACCCGGGGTGGCACCGCTGCTGGCGTTGATAAAAGACCAACTGTTTATCGCCCGTCGCACCCGCCAATATCGAGCCGCGATGACCAATTCTTCACATTGAGCGGGGAGCATTCAACGCCATGGAACTGTCCTTTACTGATCAGCAGCTTTTTACCCTCACTGACGATTGGAGTTCTTCATGGCGAAAATCACCCTGGCCCAGCAATTGGCGACCACCCTTGAACAGGCGGGCATCAAGCGCATCTGGGGCCTGACCGGCGACAGCCTCAACGGTCTGACCGACTCCCTGCGCACCATGGACAGCATCGAGTGGATGCACGTGCGCCACGAAGAAGTGGCCGCATTCGCCGCCGGTGCCGAAGCGGCCGCCACCGGCGAACTGACGGTATGCGCCGGCAGCTGCGGCCCCGGCAACCTGCACTTGATCAATGGCCTGTTCGACTGCCATCGCAACCATGTGCCGGTACTGGCCATCGCCGCACAGATCCCCTCCACCGAGATCGGCCTGAACTACTTTCAGGAAACCCATCCCCAGGAGCTGTTCAAGGAGTGCAGCCACTTTATCGAGCTGGTGACCAACCCCGAACAAATGCCCCATGTGCTGCACCGCGCCATGCGCTCGGCGATCCTCAATCGCGGCGTGGCGGTGGTGGTGATTCCGGGCGATGTGTCGCTGCTGGAAGTGGAAGACAAATTCAAACCATGGCCGGCCCTGCTGGCACCGCGCACGCTGCCGGCAGAACACGACCTGCAACGCCTCACCGACATCCTCGAACACAGCGGCAAAGTCACCCTGCTGTGCGGCAGTGGCTGTGCCGGCGCCCACGATGAGGTGGTGGCCCTGGCCGACGCCCTCGGCGCACCCGTGGTCCATGCCCTGCGCGGCAAGGAACATGTGGAGTGGGACAACCCGTTCGACGTCGGCATGACCGGCCTGATCGGCTTCAGCTCCGGTTACCACGCCATGCTCAACTGCGACACGCTGATCATGCTTGGCACCGACTTCCCGTATCGCCAGTTCTACCCCACTGACGCGAAGATCATCCAGGTCGACCGCAACCCGCAGGCACTGGGCCGGCGTGCCACCCTGGACCTGGGGATTGCTGCCGACGTCAGCGAGACCATCCAGGCGCTGTTGCCACGCCTGACCCGTAAGACGGATCGCAGCTTCCTGGAAACCTCCCTCAAGCATTATGAAAAAGCGCGCCAAGGCTTGGATGACCTGGCAGAACCGTCAAAGGCCGGCCGGCCGATTCACCCGCAATACGTCGCGCGCCTGCTCAGTGAACTGGCGGACGATGATGCGATCTTCACCGCCGACGTGGGGTCGCCGACCGTGTGGGCGGCACGCTACTTGAAGATGAATGGCAAGCGCCGGTTGATCGGCTCGTTCAACCACGGCTCGATGGCCAACGCCATGCCCCAGGCCATCGGCGCACAAGCGGCGTTTCCCGGGCGTCAGGTGATTTCGATGTCTGGCGACGGTGGCTTTACCATGCTGATGGGGGACTTCATCAGCCTGGCGCAGTTGAACCTGCCGGTGAAACTGGTGGTGTTCAACAACTCGTCCCTGGGCTTTGTCGCCATGGAGATGAAAGCTGCGGGCTACCTGGACACCGGCACCGAGCTGAAGAATCCGGACTTTGCTGCCATGTCCAATGCCATGGGCATCCTCGGCATTCGCGTCGAACAGTCCGAAGACCTCGAACCGGCCCTGCGCCGCGCCCTGGCCCACGACGGCCCGGTGCTGGTGGATGTGGTCACCGCCACCCAGGAACTGGTGATGCCGCCCAGCATCAAGCTGGAACAGGCCAAGGGCTTCAGCCTGTACATGCTCAAGGCGGTGATGAGCGGACGCGGTGATGAAGTGATCGAGTTGGCGAAAACCAACTGGCTCAGGTAAGTCCTGCCACTGTAGGAGCGAGCTTGCTCGCTCCTACAGGTTACTTATGCGCTCTGCTTTTCCACCCACTTGCCGTAGGCATCAATAAACGCCTGCAAAAACGGCTTGGTCTTTTCCGACAGTTTCCCCGACTCGTCGAACACACTGCCCGCGCCGCCCAGGTAGGCTTCCGGCTGTTGCATGCACAGCACATCGAGGAACACCAGGGATTGGCGCAAATGGTGATTGGCCCCAAAACCGCCGATGGCGCCGGGGGACACACTGATCACCGCGCCCGGCTTGCCGCTGAACACACTTTGGCCATAAGGCCGCGAACCGACGTCAATTGCGTTCTTCAATACACCCGGCACCGAGCGGTTGTATTCGGGGGTCACAAACAGCACCGCGTCGGATGAACGCACGTGTTGACGGAAAGTACTGTAGGCTGCCGGCGGTGCAGCACCGTCGATGTCCTCGTTGTAGAGCGGCAAATCGCCAATTTCGGCAATGTTCAATTTGAGGTTGGCGGGCGCCAACTCAGCCAATGCCAGGGCGACCTTGCGGTTGATCGACTCTTTTCTCAAGCTGCCGACCAGTACGGCAATCGTGTAGACCTTGCTCATTGGGGGTTCCCGATTTCTGACTGAAGGAGCCTGTAGTTATAGAGCCTGCGCGACGCTATCACCAGCGCGTTTTTACAATCCCAAGGACGTTCACACCGCAAATGGACTTGTAAGTAATGTCTGAAAAAGTCAACGAATAGTATTTTTTTTCAATAGGTAAACTACCCCGCTCTCCTACGGTCTACAGAACCGCAAATCGAGTGTTTATCTCCAGAGGTTCTAAACAGATGGCAGCAGTACTTGTCGGACAGTTCCATGCCAGAGACGCGGAAGGTCGCGTTTATTCGGTGCATGAGTTCCAGGAATCCAACCCGCCCCTCGACGGCCTGGCTGGATCGGCGCCCACCACCACCTACAAGCTGGCCATTGGCGACCGCGTAGAAAAACTGGATGGCGATGAGTTCAGGCTGATTCAGTCGGGCACTATCATCACCCGCGAATCCGCAACGATCCACGCTTCATAAGACGTTATTCCCCATAGGCGATATCCACATTATCGCCGACGCCTCCCAGTGTCCGGTCCTTGCCGAACGAGAACAGATCAAAGTTGGTTTTGGCCTGGCTGGGAGGATAGTGGTACTGATAGGCCACGCCCCACGGGTCCGTCAGCATGTCCTCATCCTTGAGATAGGGCCCCCGCCACTTCGCTTCCCCCGCTGGCTGAACCGTCAACACCGCCAGACCCTCGTCGTCGGTAGGATAACGCCCTACATCCTGATGAAACTGCTCGACCGCCTTGCCCAGCACGTTGAGCTGTACCTTGGCCGTGGCGATTTCGGTCTGAGTCACGTCGCCAAAGATCCGCGGCCCAACTGCAATCACCAGCACGCCCACAACCAGCACGGCCACCAGCACATCCCAATACGAAAACCCGCGCGTGTGTGTTTTACCGAGCATCGATAAGGCTCCCCCGTGGATCCTTTGGTTGATACGCCCTTTGTATGACCTGTTGGTTGCAGGCGCCAAGGGACTTGATCGTGCAAGTCTAGTTGGGCCATTCCCGCGCCGGGTCTTTTTTCCGCACCCGGGCCTGAGCCATTGAATCCACGTCGCGCTGAACATAGACTCCGGCCATGCGTTTACGTCATATCGAAGTCATCCAAGCGATTTTGCAGACCGGACACCTCGGCACCGCCGCCGAATGGTTGCAACTGCCCGTGGCCGATGTGGACGCGACGCTCAAGGATGCCGAGCTGCAATTGGGTTTCATGCTGTTCGCCAGTGTGCGCGGACGCTTGCAGGCCACCCGGGAAACCCTTGAGTTGCAGGGTGAAATCGCCCACCTCTATGCGGCCCTTGAGCCGGTGCAACGCCTGGCCAGCAGCCTGAAGCACCACCATGCCCCGCCCTTGCGCGCACTGTGTACCCCGCCGCTGGCCAATCAACTGCTGCCCCAGGCCATCGCCGTGCTGCGCCGACGCTTTCAAGACACGCCGTGCAACCTCTCCAGTCATTCCACCCGAGACATGGTCAAAAGCCTGCTGCTGCACGAAGCAGACCTTGGCCTGAGCCTGCACGACCCGGAACATCCGCAGATCCACAGCACGCCATTGGCTCACGGCAAGCTGCAATTGCTCGCGCCCCATGGCTGGCTGAAGCCTCGGCAGAAGTACATTGCGCTACAGGAGTTGGCCGGGCAGTCGATGATCGGCCTTGAAGGCCAGGACCCGCTGAGCCGCCTGCTGGACAGCAAACTGCAAGCCCTGCGCCCGCTGCCGGTGGTGCAAACCCGGGTGCAGACGTATCAGATGATGCGCAGCATGGTCGAAGCCGGGGAAGGCCTGGCGATTGTCGACCCGTTCACCGCCAGCGGCGCACGGGAAGCCGGGCTGGATGCGTGCCCGTTGTCACCACCGATGGTAGTGACCTTGTATGCGTTGACACTGAAGGGCAGCGAGCCAGCGCCCGCCTTGAATGCATTGCTGGAGATTGTCACCGAGAAGGCTGAAAGCCTGCTGACCAGCACACTGCCTTGAATCTGGGAGCTGTCGAGCTTTAGCGAGGCTGCGAAGACGGCGGCATGGTCGATAAGTAGATTGCCTGACACACCGCTATCGCAGCCTCGCTGGGGCTCGACAGCTCCCACAGGGTTCGGGGGAAGTCTGGGAATTGTGTGTTCGGTCGCAAGCACTCGGGTTGCGCAAATCAAATGTGGGAGCTGTCGAGCTTTAGCGAGGCTGCGAAGGCGGCGGCATGTTCGATAAAT
>NZ_JAIWYM010000056.1:0-15647 GCF_020515595.1 Pseudomonas sp. MWU16-30323 | reverse complement strand
AAGCTCGACAGCTCCCACATTGGTTCTTGCTGCGCGTTCGGGCTCATGCCAGCACCTGCCGCATGCGGATCAAGGTGTGTTCGGGGCTGCTGGGTTCGTCGGCGTTCTGGCGCAGGAAGGCTTCGATCGCGCCATGGCGGGTGATTGCTTCGTCGGCCAGCGGGTCGCTGCCGGCGGAGTACTCGCCGACGCGGATCAGCATTTCGATTTCGCCGTAACGCGCCATCAATTCGCGGATGCGCATTGCCAGGCGCTTGTGTTCATCACCCGCTACCTGCTCCATCAACCGGCTGCGACTGCGCAGCACGTCCACCGCCGGGAAGTAGTTGCGCTGCGCCAGTTCGGCACTCAGGGCGATGTGCCCGTCGAGGATCGACCGCGCTTCCTCAGCCACCGGATCGCTGGCGGCGTCGCCTTCGGTAAGTACGGTGTACAACGCAGTGATGCTGCCGGTGGGGCCGGGGCCGGCGCGCTCCAGCAACTTGGGCAAGGTGGCAAAAAACGACGGTGGATAGCCGCGACGTGTCGGTGGCTCACCCACGGCCAAGCCGATCTCACGCTGGGCCCGGGCGAATCGTGTGAGGCTGTCCATCAACAGCAATACATTGCGGCCCTGGTCGCGGTGGTACTCAGCCAGGGTGGTGGCGACAAACGCCGCACGCACCCGCTCGGCCGCCGGGCGATCGGAGGTGGCGACGACAGCAACGGTGCGTGCGCGGGCCGTCGCGTCCAGTTGCACGTCCAACAGTTCGCGCACTTCCCTGCCCCGCTCGCCGATCAAACCGATGACAATCACATCGGCCTCACTGTTGCGGATGATGCTCGCCAACAACGAGGACTTGCCCACCCCGGGCTCGCCAAAGATGCCCACGCGCTGACCTTGTGCAAGGGTCAGCAAGCCATCGATGGAGCGAATGCCCAACGCCATGGAGCGCACGATCAGTTGCCGGGAGAACGGTGCCGGCGGCTCGGCGTGCAAGGGGTAGGTCTGCAAGTTCAGGGTTGGCGGTACACCGTCACCGTCGAGAAACTCGCCCATGGGGCTGATCACCCGCCCCAGTTGCGCATCGCCTACCGCCACACCGAGGCTTTCGCCGGTGGCGATGATTTGCGTGCGGGTCGACAGGCCTTCCATGGAGCCGATGGGCGACAGGATCGCTTCGTCGCCATCAAACCCAATCACTTCGGCACTGAGGCTGCGGCCACTCACCGGGTCGCGCAAATGGCACAGCTCACCGATGCTCGCGCCCGCCACGCTGGCCCGCAGCAACACCCCGCGAATACTCAACACCGTGCCTTGCATCGGACGCAAGCGGGCCTGGGACAGCCGCTCGGTCAGGCGCGGCAGCAGTTGATTGAGGTTCATGCCACGCCCTCTTCGGCAAAGGGCAACAGGCTGCGGCGCAGGGTTTGCAGCTGCGCTTCCAGCCCCAACTCAACCGAGCCCGCCGGGCTGCTGAGGCGGGCCTGGCCGGCGCCCAGTTGCGCATCGGCCTCCACGGCGATGCCGTCCTTGAGCAACTGTGGGCGCAGGGCATTCACCTCGGCCGGTGGCACCCATAAGGTCAGTGCCTGGCCTTGGCGAAACGCGCTCAACGCCTGGCGTGTACAACGCACCACGCGGTCGGTGTCGTCCAGCTCGCCGAGTACTTCACGCACGATGCCCAGGGCCAGGTCCGCCAGCGATGCTTCAAGCCCGGCCAGGTAATGCTGGACCTTGGCCTGGGTTTCCAGCAGCAACTGCGCGACCTGTTCGGCGCCTTCCCGACGGGCGCTCTCAAAGCCTTCGGCACGGGCGGTGTACAGCCACTGGTCGCTGTCGGCCTTGATCTGCTCGGCGTGTTCCTTGGCGGCTTGCACAAAGGCAAAACCATCGGTCCACAACGCCGCTTCATCGGCGCGCAAAATCCGCGCGGCAGGACGGCTGGGTAATTCACTCATGGGCAAGCTCCTCGGCGAGCAACCGGGCGGCGACGGTCTGGACAATTTCCAGGTCGCGGGGCAGCCGCCCGCTATAGCCCTTGGGTGCGACAAAACGCAGGGGCAGCCAGCCTTGCAACTCGGCGGGCTGGGCCTGCAACCAGGCCGCGACACAGGTGAGGCCATCGCGGTCGATGGCGTCGATCAACTCGGCGGGCTCACGCAGCAGGTCGGCCGCGCCGCCCAACTGCCGGTTCGCCAGGGCCAGGGCAAAGGCTTCCTGACCGAGGCCTTCGCGCAGTTCATTGACCACTTCGCGGCGGATCTCCCGGCTCAGGGTCGAGGCATGCCAGATCGCGCCACACAGCCTGGGCAATCGCTCAAATTGCGCCGGGCTCAGCAGCAACACCGGCAAATCGGCGGCGGGTGGCGTGACCAGATGCGCCAGCGGCGCCAACTGATAATGGCTGGCCAGCAACTGCTCCAGGCGCGACCGAAAACGCGGCTGCCCGTGCAACGCTTGCAGCACCTCGGCCGGCAGGCCTTCGCCGAAACACTCGCCGAGGCTTTGCTCGCGCACAAACTGCAACGGCTGGGCGATCAGGCCCTGCCAACGCTCAACCAGGCTCATTCACCCTCCTTGAGCACATACAACGCCTGGGACTGGCGCCGCGACCATTGTTGACGGGCCAACACGCCACACGCACCGAGGGCGAGCAGCAGCAAACCGCCGAACAGCAACCGCGCCTGGTTCAGGTTGTCTTCCAACAGCCACAGGCCCATGAAGCGCGTCAATCGCGGTTGCGCCGGGTTCTGGCTGATGGACACGGCGGCCTTGATCGCCGTCACCGAAACGCCGTCGTAGCTCAAGCCGGAAATACCGTTGGCCACCAGGGTCTTGATCTGCGGGATCAACGTATTGATATCGGTGCCCGGGTCGTAGCGCACCAGCACCGAGGCTGACGATGGCGAAATCACTCGCTTGAGCAGGTCATTGTCCGGCAGCACCACATGCACCCGCGCCGAGACGATGCCGTCGATCTGCGACACCGAGTGCGACAGTTCTTCGCTCAAGGCGTAAATCATCTGCGCCCGCTCCTGCACCGGCGACGACACCAGGCCGTTGCCCTTGAACACCTCGCCCATGTTGGAAAAGCTCTGCTGCGGCAGGCCGGCGTTGTCCAGCAGGGTCATGGCTTCGGCGAAGCGCTGTTCGTCGACCACCACTTTCAACTGGCCGTTGTCCTGCACCTTGCGCGTCGCCGGGATGCCGTCGCGCAGCAACACCGCGACCATGGCGTTGGCGTCGCGTTCGCTGAGGTTGGTGTAGAGGTCCATGTCGCAGGCCTGCAAGAGGCTGGCGAGCAGGCCGATCAGCAGCAGGCGCAGGGCACGATTCGGGCTTGGCATGGCGTTATTGACCCTTGAGCAGCGTGTTGGCGGAACCGGAAATCTGCGTCGCACCGCGCACCACCATCTGGGTTTCGATGGAGTAATCGAACATCTTGCCCAGTGAGTGGACGATCTGGTCGACCTGCTGTTCGGCGACTTTCTTGCCCGGTTCTGCCGTGGAGGAGGCACCCGTGGTGCGAATATCCGCAGTGGCCACTTGGGGCGGCGCCGACGGGTTATTGGTAAGCAAATCGGCGCGCTCGGAAAAGGTCCGGGAGCGGTCGATAAAACTGTTCAAGCGCTCCATCAGGCCCGAGCCGATCTGATGGGGGCTGGCGCCCTCGGGCATGCCCTTGGCCGTATTGGCCATGTGCTCGAACAGATTCTGCGAGGCCCCGGCGGGCCCCGCGCCGGCGGACGGCGGCAAGGCCGTGGCGCTGGCAGCGAGACTGATGGTCATGGGTTCGCCCTACTCTTCGTCGTCATCGGACATGGCGTCATTCAGCATTTCCTGCGCCTTGGGCATGATGATGAATTGACCGCCGATGGTGACCGCCTGGGTGATCAGGGCATCGGTAAATTCGGCGTCGGTCATCTCCGGTTTGTCGGCGCTCTTGGCGTTATCCACCGCGGCGTTGAACTTGGCTTCAGGGCTGGCGCCACCGGGGGCGAGGTTGCTGTCTACGGCGGTTACGGACATGGTCATGCTCCTTTGCTGGGGTTGGGGTGAATCAAGGGGTTTCGGTGCTCACCTGGGCGCCGCGAAATACCCGCACGCCGTGCTCACGCGCCACGACAGGCGGGGTGGCCTTGGGCTGCAGGTGATCCACATGCTGCTGGACCAGCGCCAGGTACGGCGGCGGCCCGGACACAAAAACTTCATCGCCCTCGGGGCCGTTGCGCATCGACAACTGCTGGCCGAACACATCGAGGTTATTCAGATACGCCTGCAACTGGTCCAGGTTCAGGGCACTGGCCTTGAACAGCCTGGTGGTGATTTCGTCGCTGGCATTGAGGTACAGCAGGTTGCCGTCGAAGTACCAGGTCAGGCCGTTGGTGCTGCACAGCGTCTGCAGAAACTCCCCGGCGGTGGCGGCGCGCACGGTGCTGCGGGCCTTGCCACGCACCTTGTCCGAGAGCACCAGCGGGATGTCGAGGTTGTGGCCGAACTCTTCGAGGGCGGCGCGTACATCCTGGTCCACCAGCACGTAGGCGTAGGGTTTGGCAAACCATTCGGGCTCTTCAGCGGCGTGGGCAATCGAGGCGCCAAACAGCACCGACAGACATAGGAGCGCCATGGAAAATATGCTTACATGACATCCGCCTTCGCCCAACGAGTTGTGACGATGACCAAACACCTTTTGCTTGCCGGCAGCCTGTTGCTCGCCGCCTGTTCCAGTACTGCGCCGAGCGATTCCGACCGCTCGCTGAAGCTGGCCGACGACCTGAACCAACGCGGTGACTACGCCAGCGCGGCGGCGCTGTACGAACGAGCGGCCCAGCAACCGGGCGCCGGCATCGACCTGTGGCTCAAACTCGGCCAGGCGCGGCTCGACGGCAACGATGCGGTCGGCGCCGAGCGCGCCTTCCAACAAGCCCTCGGCCTCCAGGCGCACAACGCCGACGCCTTGCTGGGCCTGGGCACCGCGCAACTGCGCCTGGGCAAAACCCAGCGCGCCGTGACGGCCCTGGGCCAAGCCGCAGAGGCCAGCCAAACGCCGGTCGCCTACACCCGACTGGGCATCGCCCAGGTGCTGAACGGCCAGGCGGTGACGGCACAAACCGCCTTCGCCAAAAGCCTGAGCCTGCAACCCGACGACCTCGACAGCCGCTGCAACCTGGCCCTGGCCTACGCCCTTGGCGGCCAGACGCAACAGGCGTTGGACACCATCGCCCCCGTCACCCAATCGCCCCGCGCGTTGCCACGGCATCAGCGCAATGAGCTGCTGGTGCTGGTATTGGCGGGATACGAACAACGAGTGGCCAGCTTGCCGCTGGACGATATTCCGGCCGCTGAGCGCGCACGCCTGATCACCGAAGCCAACCGCATCAAAGCCATCAGCGATCCGGTTGCGCAAGCGCGGGAATTGGGGCTGGTGGACACGCACTGACTGATCGTTCCCACGCTCTGCGTGGGAATGCATCCTGTGACGCTCCGCGTCACCTTGCATCCACCGCGGGACGCGGAGCGTCCGGGGCGGCACTCCCACGCAGAGCGTGGGAACGATCAGCGTGGCCTTCATTGCTGTGCTCCCGGAGCGCCCGCCTTGGCCTCTTGCTGAGCCTGACGCCGCTGCAACTGCTCCCGATCAAACCCCTCGATATACACCTGCGCCGCCCGCCCAACCGGCGCCGCCATCGCCGGGCCGGTGGCCCGCCCCTGATTCAAATCCTGCCGCTGCTCCACCATCTGCATCAAATTCAAATTGTTGGCACAGCCCAACGGCAAGGTCGCCTTGAAATCCTCATCCAACCCAATCTCATCCTTGGCCGGCGGCTGCTGGCATTGGCTCGGCAAGCCATCCGCCTGATACTGCGGCGAGTAATACACCGGCGCCAGATGCGTCTTGCACCCCACCACCAACAGGGGCAAACACATCAACAAACGCGAAACTTTCATGCCATGCCCCCTCATCAATTCATGTAGAAACCAAACGCCCCACCACTGCGCGGCCCCGCCGCTGCGGCGGTGGCAGGCTGCGCATCCAGCGGCGTGGCCAGGGTGCGACTGCGCACCGGCTCCACCAGGTACGGCGTAATCAAAATCACCAGCTCGGTTTCATTGCGCTGAAAACGCTTGGAGCGAAACAGGTTGCCCAGGATCGGCAAGTCCCCCAGCAACGGCAGCTTCTCGATGTCCTGGCTGCTCTCACGCTGGAACAGCCCGGCAATCGCAAACGTCTGCCCGCTGCCCACTTCCACCCGTGTATCCGCGCGGCGCACGCTGAACGACGGCACATGGAAATTACCGAAATCCACCGTTCCGCCACTCACCACGCTGCTGACTTCTGGACGCACTTGCAGGGCGATCCGGCCGTTGGGCAGCAGGGTCGGGTTGAACAACAGCGACACACCGAAGGACTTGTATTCAATCCCCACCAGGTCCCGATTCACCGGCACCGGAATCGCCACTTCGCCGCCCGCCAGGAAGCTCGCGGTCTGCCCGGTCATGGCGGTGATATTCGGCTCGGCCAGAATTTGCAGAATCCCGTTGGCCTGCAACGCGTCGAGCATGCCGTCGATATTGGTGTTGCCCGAACCGCTGCCCGCCGCTGCCAGTCCACCCGCAGTCGCCGCTGCCAGCGGCCCTCCGGTGATCAGGCCGAAGGAAAACGTGCCGTTGCTGAACATCGCGTTCCAGTTCACGCCGTAGTGCAACAGTTCCGAGCGGGACACTTCAGCGAACCGCACCCGCAAATTGACCTGGGCCGCACCGGCGTATTCAGTGGTGTTGACCGCGCTCTGAAAGCCCTGGCCCTGTGGGTTGAGCAAGGCATTCAAATCCGTCGCTTCGCCTACGCTGCGCACCGTGCCCTTGGCGATCAAGCGGTTGCCCGCGCCGCTGATCTGAGCGCCATTGCCGGGATGCAATTCCTGCATCGGCGCGGTCACCGCCTGGGTGGCGCTGCTGACGGCCAACGTCAGGCTGGCGAGCTGTTTGCCGTCGCTGCCGAGGGCAATCAGGCTGGTATTGCCCGGCGCCTTGCCGAAGATGTAGATCACACCGGGCGACACCACTTGCAAGTCGGCAATCCCCGGTTCGGCCACCAGCACCGATTCCACCGGCGCGACGAAGTGCAGGATCCGGCCTTCTCCGGAGGCGAGGCTGACAGAGCCCTGCGCACCGTTGGCAATGTCCTGGGCGCTGCAAAAAGACGAGGTCAACGTCAGCAATAACAAACAAAAACGAATCATGAGGCAGACGCCAGGGAAGTGACGGAAGCCGCAGCAGGTGCACGGCGGTTGGAGATATCGGTGAGGCTGATGGTCACCAGCGCTTGCAGGTTGTATTCAGTGGCCAGTTCGCGAAACGACAGCACCGCCAGCTCCAGCTCGCCGCGCAGCACCAAACGGCGCAGGCTGCGGCGCAATTCCGGATGCACCAGCAACACCGCGCTGTTGGCCTCGACGGTTTTGTCGCAGGCCTGGCGCAGTTGGGCGAGCAAGGCGCGGTTGATCTCTTCGGGGATCACATCGCGGCTGGGCTCCTGGCGACGCAGGGACGCGCGCAACTGGTCTTCCAAACCCGGCGCCAATACCAGGGCGCCAATCACCCGATTGCGGTCGGCGTATTGATGGCTGATCTGCCGCGCCAACGCAGCGCGCAGGTGTTCGGCGAGGCGGCCGGCGTCGGTTTCCCGGGCGCCCCACTCCACCATGGCTTCAAGCAAGGCCCGTTGATTGCGGATCGACACGCCCTCGCCCACCAGCAGGCGCAGGGTCTCGGCTACCCGCTGCAACGGCACCAGGCGCAAGGCTTCCTTGACCAGTTCGCCGTAGGTGGCTTCGGTGCGTTCGAGCAGCAGGCGAGTTTCCTGGATCCCGAGGAAGTCCGCGGCATAGCGGCGCAGGCTGCGCTCCAGCACGCCGCGCAGCACCTCATCCGGTAGCAGGAAACCGATGCCGGCAGCGCGCAACGCGTCTTCGTGCTGGCGCTCGATCCAGTGTGCGGCGCGGCCATTGAGGGGCGAATCGGCTTGCAGGGTGGCGATGTCCAGCAGTTGCACGTGCACCGGATCGTCCTGCAACAACAGGCAGTTGACCGGCATCTCGCCTTCGCTGACCGGCACGCCTTCCAGGGACACCCGAAAGCTGCCCGGCGTGGCCTTGGCGTCCATGTGAATGCCCGGCACCGGCATGTCGACGCCGAGGTCGCTGCGAATGTCGTGACACAGCGCTTCGATGCGCTGGCTCAACAGCTGGCGCGGTGCGCTGAGGGCCAGGGCGCTGCCGAGGGTCAGCAGCACGCGAGTGTCGGGCGCCACGCCGTAGTCCTGCTCGGCTTGCACTTCGACCACCGGCTCCAGTGTTTCGATCAGGGCTTCAGGCTCTACCTGATGTTCACGGGTATGCCGGCGGTACATCACGAACGCCGCGCCGCCGAACACCAGCGACAACCCGAGGAACACCCAGGTCGGAAAACCCGGGATCACGCTGACGCCCACCATGATCAATGCGGTCAACCCGAGGGCCCGGTAGCTGGCACCCAACTGCTTGAGAATCTCGCTGCCGAGGTCACCCGCCTCGCCGTCGCTGTTGACCCGAGTCACCACGGTGCCCGCCGCTACCGAGATCAGCAGCGCCGGGATCTGTGCGATCAAACCGTCGCCCACGGTCAGCAGCGAATAGGTGTGCACCGCCGCGCCGAAGGCCATGTCGCGCTCGATCATGCCGATCAGCATGCCGCCCAGCAGGTTGACCGCGAGGATCACCAACCCGGCAATCGCATCGCCCTTGACGAACTTCATCGCCCCGTCCATCGCGCCGAACATCTGGCTCTCGCGCTCCAGGCGGGAGCGCCGGCGCCGGGCTTCGGCCTGGTCGATATCTCCGTTGCGCAGGTCGTTGTCGATGCTCATCTGTTTGCCGGGCATCGCGTCCAGGGTGAAGCGCGCCGCCACTTCCGCGACCCGCTCGGCGCCCTTGGTGATCACCACGAACTGCGCCACGGTGATGATCAGGAACACCACCATGCCCACCACCACCTGGCCGGCAATCACGAAGTCGCCGAAGGCCTTGACGATGTGGCCCGCGTCGCCGTGCAGCAGAATCAAGCGGGTGGTGGTGATGGACAGCGACAGGCGAAACAGGGTGCTGAGCAGAATCAGCGGTGGCAGCGCGGAGAATTCCACCGAGTGGCCGATGTAGAAGGCGACGATCAGGATCAGGATGCTCAGGGCGATGTTCAGGCCGATCAGCATGTCCACCAGGTAGGTGGGCAGCGGGATGATCATCATCACAATCGCCATCAGCATGAACGCGACGATGATCACGTCGGTACGCTGGGCGGCCATGCGTGCGATGCCGTTCAGGCGGTTGAGCAGGTTCATGGCGCCACTCTCCGTGCAGCCAGGTAACGTTTGAAGCACTGGCGCGCTTCGTCCTTGCGTTCCCCATACCACAGCGCCCGGGCGCGCAGCAGCAACAGGCTGGCGGACTCGCCTTCCAGCACCACCAGGCGGTCCAGGGCCGCGAGTGCGCGGGTGAAGTCGCCGCTGTCGGTGAACGCCAGCACCAGCGAGCGCAGCAGCAGGCCGTCGTCGGGCGCCACGCTCACGGCGATCAGCAACATCACCAGCGCACGCTGGGACTGGCCGTTGCGCCGGTACAGCTCGCCAATGCCCTTGAGCAATTGCACCGCGTCGTCGTTATTCCGGGACATCAAACCTGGACCTCCGAGCGTTGTTGTTCGAGGGTGCGGCGCATCTCGATTTCCTCGCTGATCAGGTCATGGGCCAGCGCCTTGATCTGCGGCTCGGCGTCGAGGTTCGGCAACAGGTGCTGCATCACGTGATCCAGCAACTCCAGGGACCGTGCGCTGCCAAACAGCAGCGAGTCGACGCCGGCGGCGCTGGTGAGTTCTTCCAGGTCACTGCGCAGGGAGCGGCGGGACTGGACCTTGCGGGTTTTCAGCACCGCCTCGAAGGCGGTGGCCTGGCGCGAACTGACCGGGCGGATCGCCTCCACCGGCGCGCTGCGCACATCACTGGGAATCAACGGACGGGGTTCGACTTTCATCCCGGGGCCTTAGCTGAAAAAAGCAGCGTCATAGGGTGAAGGTGAAGCGTTCTTCGCCACGGGCGAGGATCACCTGGTTGTTCTCGATGCGTTCCAGTACCCAGTTGTCGGCCAGGGCCGCGCCGGGGTACAGGCGCTTGCCGCTGTCGTTGATCACATAGGGATGGGTGCCGAACCACACCGCCTGGAAGCGCACCCGTGGCCGGGCTGCATCCGCACGCACCGCAACCCGCGGGTTAAGCACGATCTGCTGGCCATAGCGCTGGTCGAAGGCTTGTTGCAGGGCGATCCACTGGGGCTTTTGCGCCCGCTCGAAGGATCCGACGGCGTTGAGCTGGCCGTCGATGTCGTTGACCGTCACGGCGTCCAGGTGGGCGGCCTGCAATTGCCCTTCGAACCAGGCCTTGGCTTCGGCGCGGGAAGGCTTGGCCACGGCTTTTTCGGCGACCGGCAGTACGGCCTGTGCTTGGGGCGGATCGTTGCGAAAGGCCAAGGCACCTGCGCACACGAACAGCAAGGCCGTGGCGATGATCCACGGGGTAAAGGTGCGTGTGGCTCCAGGCGGTTTTTCAGGGCTGCCCGGCAGCGCCAGGCTCACACCCGCCGTGCCGATGCGCAGTTGCAACGGCAGCCGCGCGCGATGGCCGCTGCCTTGGGGAATACGGATATCGCCGGCGGTGCCGGTGATCAGTACATCGCCGCCGAGGGCCTCGACGGCCACCTGGGCCCCTTCAAAACGCAGGCGCAGGTGCAGTTCGGCGATTCCGGGATCGCTGAGCTGAAGGTCGGCCGCCAGGGCGGCGCCAAGGGTGTAGACCGGCTGGTCGAGCGTCAGGGAACTGCCCTGGTGCAAACCGTGGGTCACGAGCAGGGTCGGCGCGCCATTCGTGGCGGGCAGGCCCAGGGAAATCAAGGCTGTCATGGTTGGGTTTGCCCCCTTGAGAATCACAGGCAGCAACCACACCTGTGCCGATCAACAACGGTGCAACGGGGTAACGCAGGTATACGGGCAGCGCCGGCGCTGCCCGTATGGCGAATCAGTTCTGCGGACGCTGTTTGGTGGCGTCGAGCTCTGCTTTTTTCGCGGTGCTGATCTCGGTGATCTTGGCCGACTTCTCGATGGCCATGTTGAAAGTTGCTTCCATCTTCGCGATAGCGTCGTCGGCGCCGCCTGCACTTACGGGTGGAGTAGTAGCCATGTTCAATCTCCTTGCATCGATAGGGAAGTTAAGCCGCATGCAAACCGAACCGAACTCCCCGCGTCAGACAGTGAGTTGGCAATACAGCCGTCGGTTTGCATGGGATCCATACTACTCACGAATAAAACGCCTGCGCTGTGAAAGCTTGTGAAACGTTCAGGGTGGGGGCTGTGAAAAACCTGGCTCAACCTGCCGTTGAGAAAATCTCATCCCCAAGCGGGAGTGGAACTTTTGGAAAAAAGCCAATACATGACGAAACCCAATGATTACGGGGCCTTTCGCTTGAACATGAACGGTTTTGAACAATGTAGAGGCCAATAACGCCTGGGCAAAAACCTTGACTACCCAACAATTTTTGAAAATAAAGCTGACAACTTCACACTTTTAACTAGTAGCCAATTGCCCAACTTTTTAGGCACGGCCATTTGTAACAAAAGCGACTTGATCATCGCGTTTGATAGCTCGGCGCGGGCTAGCTCAATAACACTTCGCAACTTTCGCCCGCCCCAGTTAGTGCACTTGCACTAAATACCGATTGATATAAGACAACTTCCAGGTGATCTATGACTGCGATCCCGAATGGCCTTGACCCTGCCGATAACAAGGGCCCGAATGGCGCCCGGAGCACATTTGAAAAAGCCCTGTTCACGGCGGTCGACCGGCCGGTATTCGACCCCTCGAAAATCCGCGGCCCGTCCATCCCGCTGCCGTACCAGAACGTTCAGGCGCCGGTGAACAACAGCATCACCTACACCCCGCTGGGCAGCGACAAACCGGTGACCCTCAAGCAGATCGACAACCCCAGGCTGTTTGAGCAATTGGTCAACCAGTACAACGCGCAGCAAAGCGACGCGACCCTTGAGAAGAACCTGGCTGACAGCAAAAGCGCCGGCTACAAGGAGGCCGACGCCAGCACCGTGGCGCCCGGCTTGGGCAACTACAAGGCGATCGGCAGCACCACCGAATTAGGCCCGGGGCTGATCCGCTACGAGACCAGTGCCGGCGACAAAATCGTGGTCAGCCAGAAGGAAACACCCGCGCTGTTCGCCCAGGTCAGCGGCGATTCGGCCAAGCTGTTCGCGATCAACGCCAGCCAGGCCGACGGCTATCGCCTGGCCGGCCCCACCGAAACCATGGACCCGGCCGCGAATATCGGCCCACCCGAAGAAGTCGGCCCGGGGTTGATTCGCTATACCACGGCTTCGGGCGACAAGGTGATCGTGTCCCAGGACATCACCCCCGCGCTGTACGACCAGGTGGCCAAACTGTATGCCGGCAGCACCGGCGCCGCGGGTGCCTCGGACACGTCCTGGATCGACACCTCGTCGTTCGGCGTATCCGGCGCCAAGGACTGGGACACCATCACCGGCAACACCAGCGGCACACCGACCAAGGAAGAACTGGACCTGAACCGGCCCAAGGCGGCCGCGCAATTGCTTTCTCAAAACTGGGACGCCTGGGGCCTGCACGGCGCGCCCATCGACTTCGCCAACCCGCCCACCAGCCTGCCGCCCGAGGCCCAGGCCGTGCTCAAGTACGTCGCCAGCAGCCCGAGCCTGATGGCCGCGCTGGACACCGGCGGGCGTGGCAAGGCCGACAACGTGATCACCCATTCGGACGTCGACCACTTCATCGACAACGCCGGCAAGGACCTCGGCGCTGCATCGAAATCCTATGGCAGCTTCCTCGGCAGCCACCCCGGCGACCTGGCCAAGGCCAACGCCAAGTCGACGGCGATCCTGATGGCCAACGAAAGCCTGGCCGCCGGCGCCGGTTCGGCGATGCGCCCCGGTGACGCCAACCAGCGCAGCAACGACGGCATGCTGCGCACCGATAACCTGCAAGCCTTGGGCAGCGATTCAGCGCTGAGTACCGAGCTGACCGGCGCGGCGGCCATGTGGTCCAGACCCGGGATGTTCCATGCCCTGGAAACCGGTGGTGACAACCCGGCCACCGGCAAGTCGGACGGCATCGGCACCCGCGACAACATCGGCGCCTGGCTGGAAAAACAGGCGCCGAAAACCGACAGCGACACCCTGACCTTCCTCGACGGCGCCGCCACCCGTGATGCCGTCGCCGGTGTCGACACCTCGGGCCTGACCGCCGACATCCTGGCCAACCCGCAGAACTACAGCGGCGAGCAAAAAGCCGCAGTGCTGGTGCAACTCACCGACGCGCAAACCCGCCTGCTGGTGAGCGACTACGTGCCCCACGCCGGGCTGATGGACAAGTACACCTCGCCTCACTACGGCCTCAACCCCAACGAAGACAAGATCAAGGCGCAGCTGCAAAGCGGCATCGAAACCCTCTCGGCCGATCCGGACGTACAAGCGTTCCTGCAAAACAACCGCGGCCCGGCACTGGCCGACATCGTCGACAGCAACCCGACTATGAAAGTCGCGATGCAGAACTACTACACCAGCGACATCGAGACCGGCAAAAACCTCAACGACAACCTCAACGCCAAGGACCAGAACGGCAAGCAGATCGACATGGGCATGGGCCTGCAAAACGCGGCCAACGACACCACCATCGCCAACCTGGCGCTGGGGGGCAACGGCCATGTGGACCTGACCGGCATCGCCGACAAGGCCGGGCAAAGCGACAACATCCAGCAGTACTACAAAACCGAACTGGTGACCGGCAAGGCCTTTACCGACGCGGTGGCCGGCGGCATGGACCCGACCGTGGCCGCCAGCAGCTTCGCCGCCAGCACCGCCTCGGCCCAGGCCTTCCTCGGCGACAAAGCCTCAGCGGATGACGCCGCCACCTTGCAGGTGAATTTCAACGAAGCCCTGGGCGACGCCCTGCTCGGAGGCGCCACCACCGACACCCTGAACATTACCCTGGGGGACGGCAAGGGCAACTTCGACGAAGCCAAGGTGACTGCCGCGATCAACGACGCCCAGCAGAAAGACCCCGAGATGTTTGTCACCTCGGACGGCGGCAAGATCGACCCGGCGCAGGTGGTGTCGATGCTGCGCTCGGTGTGGGACATCGGGCGCCAGGGCGACAAGATTGCCGACGCGCTGCCCAAGGCCATCGAAGGCATGAAGTTCGGCGACGTCAGCCCGGCGTTCAAGCAAGGCCTGTTGCACATCGGCAGTGCGGTGCTGATGAGCGGCGTGCTGATGGCCCGTTCGGCCAGCGGCAGTAACACGCCGGTGGCGGACGCCAACCGGGTGTCCGCCGGGCTGCAATTTGCCGGGTTGTTGATGGAGGGTGGTACCAAATACGCCAAGGAAGCGGGTTACGGCATCACCTGGGTCAATCGGCCGGACGGCGGCACCATTGGGGATTTCCCCGGCAAGGTGCCGGTGGGCAAGGGCCCGCTAAGCCCGCAGCAAATTGCCAACCTCGGCGCGGCCGGCAAGATCATCGGCTCGGCGGGCGGGATTATCGGCGGCGTGATCGGGGTGATTGGCGGTGTCGACTCGTTGAAAAACGGTGATTACCTGAGTGGCAGTTTTTCGGTGGCCACCGGTGTGCTGGGCACGGGAGCGGCGGTGGCCGGGTTGGTGGAAGCCGGGGCCGGGTTGTACGGCGCGACGGAAATCGGCGCGGTGGCCGGGACTATCAGCGGCATCCTTGGCGGGGCGACGGCGATTCTTGGCGGGATCGGCAGCGCCTTTCTGCCCTTCGCCCTGGCCGATGCTCATGGCAAGGCGCAGGACGCGTTCTACGGCGAGCTTGTGCCGGTGCTCAAGCAATACGGTTTGACTGGCGGGCCTACGGAGCCGGGTGATTATCCTGAAGACCCGATCCCGGCGATCAACACCTGACCGTCCCTTGCAGCCTTGCGCGAAGGGAGCCGCGCGGGGTTGTGTTTTTGAACATGCACAAAGGTTAATCACATGACGTATTCACAACGCAGCCCTCTTGAAGACAGCGCTTTTGAAATTCACTTTGGGCCTTATCGACTGTTGCCCAGGCGTCATCTGCTGCTGAAAAACGGTGAGCCGGTGAGTTTGGGGAGTCGGGCCCTGACGTTGCTGATTGCCCTCGCCTCCCGGCCTGGTGAGCTGTTGGAGAAGACCCAATTGCTGGACATTGCCTGGCCACGGTTGGTGGTGGAAGAGTGCAACCTGCGGGCGCAGATCAAGGCGATCCGCCGGGCGTTGGGGGATGATGATTCGGTCTATATCGCGACGGCGATGGGCCAGGGGTATCGGTTTGTTGCGCCGACCTGGGTAGAGCGTGGGGCGCGGGAAAAGCCGGTGGTGTTGGGGGTTTATAGCTGTCGGCGTTGTTTGGGGGGGGAATTGGATCGGGGGCATATCCATTATTTGGGTAACGGCTGATATTGGTTCCGCTCTTACAGCGGGTCACTTTTGAAAGGAGCCCAAAAGTAACCAAAAGGCTCTTGCCCCACCACTCGGCTCCTCGCCTAGGCTCGGA
>NZ_JAIWYM010000055.1:0-16605 GCF_020515595.1 Pseudomonas sp. MWU16-30323 | reverse complement strand
CTCGCTGTAAGAGCGAAACCATAGGTAGCCGTTACCCAGATAACGGATATACACCCATACCAAAAGAGTATCAAACCATACCAACCCGATATTAGACGAAAGCAAAACCAGCAGAGGAAACTACCCACAATTACAAAAATACCTAAAGAGCATAAAAAATGCCCACCCACTCCTCCTGGATCGTACTGTCCATCACCGGCCTGTACATGCTCAGCCTGGCACTGATCAGCTACGGCGTTCGCCGCCACTCCCGCAGCGCCACCAACTACACCACCGGCGGCGGCCACTTCCCGGCGTTCCTGATCGGCTTCCTGATGCTCTCGGAATTCATCGGCACCGCAGTCAGCATCGGCACCGCCCAAACCGGTTTCAAGGTGGGCATCTCCGCCGCATGGAACCTGTTCGCCCTGGCCCTCGGCTTCGTACTCTTCGCCTGGCTACTGGCCCGCAAATACAAGGACCTGGGCGACAACACCATCTCCGGCGTACTCGCGCGCAACTACGGCCAACGCACCCGCTTCGCCACCTCGATCATCACCATCTTTGCCCTGGAAATCGTAGCCGTCTCGATCTACGCCAGTGGCGGCGCCGTATTAGCCAGCGTAATGCAAGTGGACCGGACCCTGGCGATCGTGATCGTCGGCGTGGTCTCGGTGGCGTACGTGAGCATCGGCGGCATGCGCTCGGTGATCTACACCAACTTCGTCCACGCCGCCCTGAAATACCTGGGCGTCGGCCTGGCACTGTGGTTTGGCTTGAAGCAGGTGGGCGGCATCGGCCAGTTGCAAGCGCAATTGCCCGCCAGCATGTTTGACTGGACCACCGTCGGCTGGGGCCAGATCATTGCCTGGATGATCGCCGGTATCGGTTCGATCTTCTCCACCCAATACGTGATCCAGGCGGTGAACACCGTCAGCCATGCAGGCAAGGCCCAGCGCGCATGTTTCTACGTGGCGGTGCTGATGGTGCCGTTCGGCATCGGCGCGGCATTGATCGGGATGTGCAGCGCAGTGCTGTTCCCCAATGTCGATTCGCTGCAAGCCTTCCCCACCCTGATCGCCAGCATGGACCAACTGACGGCCGGCCTGGTGGTGGCAGGCCTTGCCGGCTCGCTGTTCGGCACCATTTCAGCGGTGAGCATGGGCTCGGCGACGTTGCTGTTGCGGGACTTCTACGAGCCGTGGTTCAACCCGGAAAAAAGCGACGCCAAGTCCCTGCGCTTCGTGCGCTTGGCGACCATCGCCGTCGGCCTGTTGCCGATTGCCCTGGCGCTGACCTCGGACAAGGTGCTGATGATCGCCTTCCTCGGCAAGGCGTTGCGCGCCTCCCTGGCGGTGCTGGTGTTGATGGTGTTCTACGCGCCGAAATTCGGCACGGCGGCCGGGGCATTCCTGAGCATCATTGCCTCGTTGCTGGCCACCGTGGGCTGGTTCCTCGCCGGTAATCCATGGGGCATCGACAACGCTTACATCGCCCTGTTCACGCCGCTGATCATCATGGGCATCAGCCATGTGACACGCCGCAAGACACCGGCCGAACCGCTGGTGGCAGCCACAAGCTGAGGTAGGATGGCAGACCAACCAATAAGGAAGTTGTGAAATGCTGCCGATCCGTACCCCGTTGATCCTGCACCCCGGCTTGTCCACCGCTACCCGGCGGGTCTGGCTGAAGCTCGAGAACCTGCAACCCTGTGGCTCGTTCAAGTTGCGCGGGATGACCACGTTGTGTGCCTACGCGGCCAGCCAGGGCAAGACCACCGTGGTGTGCCCCTCCGGCGGTAATGCCGGGCTGGCGACGGCCTTTGCGGCGCGGAGCTTGGGGTTGCAGGCGCGGATCGTGGTGCCCTCCACCACCCCCGAAGCCACCCGCGCGCGCATCCGCCAGGCCGGGGCCGAGGTGGTGGTGCACGGTGATCTGTGGGATCAATCCAACGAACTGGCCCTGCAACTCGCCGAAGCGCCGGACGCGTTGTATGTGCCGGCCTTTGATCACCCGCTGTTGTGGGAAGGTCACAGCCGCATGATCGACGAGATTCTCGAAGACTGCCCTCAGGTGGGCGCCATCGTGACCTCCGTGGGCGGCGGTGGATTGCTTGCGGGCGTGCTGACGGGGCTGGAGCGCCATGGGCGGTTCGACTGCAAGGTGATTGCGTGCGAAACGGCGGGCGCGGCTTCGTTTGCGGCCGCGGTGGAAGCTGGAAAACCGGTGCGGCTGGAGAAGATCGATACCGTGGCCAAATCGTTGGCGGCAACCCAGGTGGCGGCGTGGCCGGTTGAACATATCGGCCGGTTTGCCTATCAGTGCGTGGTGTTGAGTGATGCCGAGGCGATGAAGGGGGTGGCGCGGTATGCCGATGATTTACGGCAGTTGGTGGAGCCGGCGTGTGGGGTTTCGTTGGCCGTGGCTTACTTGGAGCATGCCGCGATTGCCGGGGTCGAGGATGTGGTGGTGATTGTGTGTGGCGGGGTGAGCATCAATGCCGAAACGGTTGCTCATTGGCAGAACACGGTCTCTCTATGATCGTTCCCACGCTCCGCGTGGGAATGCCGCCCTGGACGCTCCGCGTCTGCTCTTGAAGTCGTGACGCGGAGCGTCACGGGATGCATTCCCACGCAGAGCGTGGGAACGATCAGTTCAGGCATCCTGCAGGATCAGATCCGCGCCCTTCTCCGCCACCATCAACACCGCCGCATGGGTATTGCCGGAGGTCACGTTGGGGAAAATCGATGCATCGACAATCCGCAGCCCTTGCATCCCATGCACCTTCAAGCGCTTGTCCACCACCGACACCTGCGGGTCCGAACCCATGGCGCACGAGCCGCACAGGTGATAGATCGAGCCGCTGTTCTCGCGGAAGTACTGCAGCATCTGCTCATCGGTTTCCACCGCTGCACCTGGCAACACTTCAGCCACCGTCACGCCCTTGAGCGCCGGTGCCTGCATGATCTTGCGCATCAGCCGGCTGCCCTGGATCACCTCGTCGATGTCCTTCTGGGTACTCAGGTAGTTGGGGTCGATCAAGGCCGCATCCCGTGGGTTTTTCGAGGCGATGCGAATCGTCCCGCGGCTGGTGGGCCGGCACGGGTTGAAGCACAGCAGGAAGCCTGAATACGGCTCGGGCTTGAGGCTGGCCTTGTTGTTTTTCGGGATCTGGTACGACAGCGGGTTGAAGTACAGCTGCAGGTTCGGATGCGCCTGTTCAGCAGTACCGCGAAAGAATCCGCCAGCCTGGTTGACGCTCATGGCCAGCGCGCCCTTGCGGGTCAGCAGGTACTTGAGGCCCAGCTTGAACTGGCCGAACAGCGAGCTGAGCTGGTCGTTCAAGGTCGGGATATTGGCCTTGTAGTAATAGCTGGCGCACAGGTGGTCCTGCAGGTTCTGCCCCACCGCCGGCAGGTCCTTGACCAGCGGGATGTTGTGTTCGGCAAGCAGTTGCTTGTCCGCCACCCCCGACAGTTGCAGGATCTTCGGCGTATCCACCGCACCGGCACACAGGATCACTTCCTTGCGCGCGGTAAAGGTCCGCACCACGCCGTGCTGGGTCACGCTGATGCCGGTGGCGCGCTGCTGGTCGTCGAACAGCACGCGGTCTACCAGTGCATGCAGTTCGACGGTCAGGTTCGGCCTACCCAACGCCGGATGCAGGTGCGCAAAACTGCTGGAGCAGCGCTCGCCGTTGCGGGTGTTGACGTCGTAGAGACCCGCGCCTTCGAAGTTCGGCCCGTTGAAGTCATCGCTCAGGCCATAGCCCAATTGCTCGCAGCCCTTGAGGAACACGTCGCAGATGGCGTGGGTCTGGCCCTTCATCGGGGTGATGCTGATGGGGCCGCTGCTGCCGTGGTATTCGGTGTCGCCCAGGGGGTGGTTTTCCAGCTTGCGGAAGTACGGCAGCACGTCCTTGAAGCCCCAGCCGTCGTTGCCATTGGCGGCCCAGTCATTGAAGTCATGGGCCTGGCCGCGCACGTAGATCATGGCGTTGATCGAGCCGGAACCGCCCTGCACCTTGCCCCGTGGGGCATAGATGGCGCGGTCGGCCAGCTGTTTTTGCGGCTGGCTGTAGTACATCCAGTTGAAGGTCGGGTTGTAGTACATCTTGGCGAAACCGACCGGAATCTTGAACCACCAGGAACTGTCCTTGCCGCCGGCCTCCAGCAGCAGCACCGAATGCTCGCCCGAGGCGGAGAGTCGGTTGGCCAGGACGCAACCTGCGGCGCCAGCGCCGGCGATGATGTAGTCGTATGTCATTCACGGTTACCGCATAAGTCGTTTTTTTTAGCCCTTGGCGGGCGAAGTGTCTTTCACATCGGCAGGCGTGGGCGCCATTTGCAGGTGCAGGCGCTCGCCCGTGTACGGCGTGTGCTTGCGCACCACGTCCATGTTCAGCTCCACCCCAAGGCCTGGCTCGGTGGACGGGATGATGTAGCCGTCCTCCCATTGCAGCGGCTTGGTCAGCACTTCGGCATGGAAGCCGCCCCAGGTCATGATGCTTTCCTGGATCAGGAAGTTCGGCGTGCACGTGGCCAACTGGAAACTCGCCGCCGCGCCAATCGGGCCGTTGTACAGGTGCGGGGCGATCTGCGCGTAGTAGGCCTCGGCCATGCTTGCGATTTTCTTGGCTTCCAGCAGGCCGCCGCAGCGGGCCACGTTCATTTGCAGGATCGACGCACCGCCGGCCTGCAACAGCTTGAAGAACTCGTACTTGGTGGTCAGCCGCTCGCCGGTGGCGATAGGGATGCTGGTCTTGGCCGCGACCTGGGCCATGGCCTCTTCCTGGCCCGGTGGCACCGGCTCTTCGAACCACAGCGGGTCGTATTTCTCCAGGCGCTTGGCCAGGCGGATCGCCGACGACGGCACCATCTGCCCGTGGGTGCCAAACAGCAGGTCGCACTTGTCCCCCACCGCTTCGCGGATCTTGCGGCAGAAGGTTTCGCAGCGCTCCAGCACTTCCAGGGAAATCTGGTGGCCGGAGTACGCGGTGTACGGGCCGGCCGGGTCGAACTTCACGGCGGTAAAGCCTTTGTTCATGTTCTCGACGGCGCACTCGGCAGCCAGGTCCGGGTCGTCGTAGTCGTACTCGCCCTGGCTGTTGACCGGGTACAAGTAGGTGTAGGAACGCAGGCGCTCGTTGACCTTGCCCCCCAGCAACTCGTAGACCGGCTTGTTGGCCGCCTTGCCGATGATGTCCCAGCAGGCCATTTCCAGGCCGCTGACCACGCCCATCATGGTCAGGTCGGGGCGCTGGGTGAACCCGCTGGAATACGCCTGACGGAAGAAACGTTCGATATGGTGCGGGTCGTGGTTGAGCAGGTAGCGCTCGAACACATCCTCAATGATCGGCAGCATCGCCTTGGGCCCGAAAGTGGCGGCGTAAATCTCGCCCACGCCTTCAATGCCGCAGTCGGTTTTCAGTTTGACGAACAGCCAGTACATCCCACCGATGTGCGGTGGCGGTACGGCAACAATATGGGTTTCAAGGGCGACGATTTTCATCTCAGGCACCTGTCTGGTTGAATTTTTTACGATTGATTCGAGCGCGCAGGGTCAGGGCCGCGAGGGTCCCGAGCACACCGATGAAGGCGATGTAGCCGAAGTACAGGTTGTAGCCGACCTGCCCCGGGTAGGTGTCGGTGAGGTAGCCATTGATCAGCGGGATAAAGGTGTCCGGCAGGTAACCCACCACCGAAACGATGCCGATGGCCAGCCCGGTGATGCGCAGCGGGATGTTGCAACTGTCGAGGATCGCCCAGTACAGGCCGCGAATCGCGTAGGTCATCAGGCCGATAAAGATCACCGTGCCGATCAGCAAACCGAGGCTGCCAATGGCCGGGAATACGATCAGGCCGACCATCGCCAGGGTCACCAGCGCCAGCGCGACGATCAGCACCGAGATGTTCGAAAACTTGTCCCCCAGCCAGCCGCCGCCGATCCCGCCGATAGGTCGCATCCACAGCTTGATGGTGGTGATGGTGCCGGCCATCACGGCGGTCATGCCGCTGCCTTGCAGGTAGTCGGAAAAGCTGTAGGTGGCCCAGAACATGTGATAGCCGCAGAACACAATGGCGGTGACCAGCCACAGCTCGGGGATTTTCACCAGGGTGGTGAGGTCGGCGACCAGGTTGAACTTGCCCTTCTCCACCGCGGCGGTTTCGGCCATGGATTTGGGGTCCTTGAGCAGCACCAGCACACAACCAATCGCGATACACACGAATGAATACAGGTACACCACGTGCTTGAAACCTTCGGCGGCCGTCTGGCTGCGGGTTTCGGTGGCGTAGGCAAACAGCCCCAGGGCTACGGTTGCCAGCAAGGCTTCCACCAAACCACGGCCACCGTCGAGGATGCCGAAGAATCGGCCCTGCTCGCTGTGATGGGCGATCATCTTCACCCGCTTGAGCACCGACGCCCAGAAGGTCAGGCCGGTGGTCAAGCCCCAGCAGCCGAATATGATCATCAGGCCGGTCATCGACGGCACGGTGGAATACCAGAGGCCCAGGGCACCGGTGGCCACCAGCGAGAAAAAGATCAGGAAGCGCGGCGGCAGGCGATCGGCCAACCAGCCGCTGGGCAGGTAGCTGAGGAGGAAGATCGTACCGAGCATCGAATACAGATAACCCAGCTGGCTGTGGTTGATCTGGAACACCTCGAGCATGGTGGTCTGGTAGACCTGGCGCAGGTAGAGGATCGGGTAGATCGCCCCGGCGGCCAGCACCAGCAACATCAATTGGAAGTAGCGACTGGCTTTGTCGCTTTTGGCCGCGGACACGGCATCGAAACCCTGGGCAACGGGTGCAGGCTTGGACATCTTGTAGACCTCGGGCACCCACTGTGCAGGTGCCCCGATAATTGTTTTTATTGAGGTGAAGCCGGTGATCGGTGAATCAGTACTTCATGACCACCAAACGGGTCTGGGTGAACTCAAGCATCCCGTGCTTGCCGTCATCGCCGCCCAGCCCTGAGCGTTTCCAGCCGGCATGGAAACCCTGGTAAGGGTCGGCCGGGGTCCGATTGACGTACAACTCGCCGGCCTCAATGGCGTTGGCGACTTTCATGGCCGTGCGGTAGTTCTCGGTGTAGAGCACCGACGACAGGCCGAACTGGTGGTCGTTGGCCATGGCCAGCGCTTCGTCGATGTCGCGGTACTTGAGCACCGGCAGCACCGGGCCGAAGATTTCCTCCTGGATGATTTCCATGTCCTGGCGGCAGCCGCTGAGCAGCGTCGGCGGGTAGAAATGGCCCGGGCCTTCGGGCAGTACGCCGCCGGCTTCCAGTACAGCACCGTCGGTGATGGCGCGCTGGACCATGGCGTGAATATTCTGCCGGGAACTGGCGTTGACCAGCGGGCCCATCAGGCCTGCGTCCGTGGCACGGTCACCGAATTTGACGGCACTGATCTTGGTCTTGAGCAGGGCCAGGAATTGGTCGTAGACGCTTTCCTGCACGTACACCCGCTCGACCGCCGTGCACAACTGGCCGCAGTGGGTGGTCTTGGACGCGATGATTGCGCTGGCGGCCTGTTCCAGGTCGGCGTCGGCTTCGATGATCGCCGGGGTCTTGCCGCCCAGCTCCAGGGACGGCTTGGCGATGTTGGCCTTGCAGTAGTCGAGGACGATGCGCCCGGCGTTGACGCTGCCGGTCAGGGTGATCAGGCCCACGGCCTTGTGGGTGCACAGGGCGGCGGCGGTGGCGTGGTCCATGGTCAGGATATTGATCACACCGGCCGGAATGCCCGACTGCTCGACCGCACGGGCGATTTCAAAAGCAGACAACGGCGTGTTGTTGCTCGGGCGCACCACCACGGTGTTGCCGGCAATCAGCGCCGGGGCGATTTTGCGCAGCAGGGTGTAGACCGGGTAGTTGAACGGAATCAGGCAAGCCACCACGCCAATGGGCTCGCGCTGCAGGAACAGGTTTTCGTCCGGGGTGTCGCTGGGGATGATTTCGCCTTCGATGCGGCGCGCCCATTCGGCGTGGTAGTGGGTGATCTGGGCGGCATAGCGGGCTTCGTTGCTGGCGTCGTCAAGGCTTTTGCCGGATTCGCTGGCAAGCGCCTTGCCTATGCTTTCAGCGCAGGTTTCAAGGGCGTCGGCGAACGCCCGCAGGTGTTCGGCGCGCTGGATGCTGGTGAGTTTGCCCCAGGTCTTTTGGGCGGTAGCGGCAGCTTCGACGGCAGCGATGGCCTCATCAGATGTGGCGGCGCAGACCAGGCCGACCTGAGCCTCGGTCGCGGGGTTGTAGACCGCGATCTGGGCGGTGCTGGCAGGTTCGGCGAAGTGGCCGTTGAAAAAGTTGCGCTCGATTTGCATGTGGTTTTTTGCCCAATCGTTGTTGTTTTGCGAGTGACTTGCAGTTTTGTCATTGGGCGGGGGTTGGACAAATGATTTATTGACGGGGGTAACGTGCAAAAAACGCAGGTTAGTGGCTGATCCGTATTAATGACCCGGGTCTGAGTCTGTATTGTTCTGCCCATACTTCCTACAGTGCCGCCCACTTGGAACCGTGGGAGGACTAAGCATGCAACCACCATCAACCGCACAGGCCTACAACTACAAGGTCGTGCGTCAATTCGTCATTGCAACCATCGTTTGGGGCGTGGTCGGCATGGCCATGGGCGTGTGGATCGCCTCGCAACTGGTCTGGCCGGAAATGAACCTCGACCTGCCGTGGACCACCTTCGGCCGCCTGCGCCCGCTGCACACCAGCCTGGTGATTTTCGGCTTTGCCGGCAGCGCGCAATTCGCCGCCAGCTACTACGCAGTACAGCGCACCTGCCAGGTACGGCTGTACTCGGACAAGCTCGCCGCCTTTACCTTTTGGGGCTGGCAGTCGGTGATCGTGATCATGGTGGTCAGCCTGCCCCTGGGCTACACCACCACCAAGGAATACGCCGAAATCGAGTTCACCGGCGCCGTATGGATGACGGTGGTCTGGGTCGCCTATGCCATCGTGTTTTTCACCACCGTGGTGCAGCGCAAGACCCAGCATATCTATGTCGGCAACTGGTTCTTCGGTGCGTTCATCATCGTGATCGCGATGCTGCACGTGGTCAATCACCTGTCGATCCCGGTGGACTGGTTCAAGTCCTACCCGGTGTACGCCGGCGCCACCGACGCCATGGTGCAGTGGTGGTACGGGCACAACGCGGTGGGTTTCTTCCTGACCACCGGTTTCCTGGGGATGATGTATTACTTCGTGCCCAAGCAAGTCGGGCGGCCGGTGTACTCCTATCGCCTGTCCATCGTGCACTTCTGGGCACTGATCACCCTGTACATCTGGGCCGGCCCGCACCACTTGCACTACACCGCGCTGCCGGACTGGGCACAGTCCCTGGGCATGGCGATGTCGCTGATCCTGCTGGCGCCCAGCTGGGGCGGGATGATCAACGGCATGATGACGCTTTCCGGGGCCTGGCATAAATTGCGCACCGACCCGATCCTGCGTTTCCTGGTGCTGTCGCTGGCGTTCTACGGCATGTCGACGTTTGAAGGGCCGATGATGGCGATCAAGACCGTCAACGCCCTGTCCCACTACACCGACTGGACCATCGGCCACGTCCACGCCGGGGCCTTGGGCTGGGTGGCGATGATCACGTTTGGGTCGCTGTACCACATGATCCCGAAAATATTCGGGCGCGTGCAGATGCACAGCGTGGGGCTGATCAATATGCACTTCTGGCTGGCAACCATTGGCACGGTGCTGTACATCGCGTCGATGTGGGTCAACGGCATCACCCAGGGCTTGATGTGGCGGGCGGTGAATGATGACGGCACCCTCACCTACTCCTTTGTGGAAGCCTTGCAGGCCAGCCATCCAGGGTTCGTGGTGCGCTTTGTCGGCGGGGTGTTCTTCCTCAGCGGCATGTTGCTGATGGCGTACAACACCTGGCGCACGGTGCGCGTGGCGGATCTGAAGGTGGCGCAGCTTGAAGCGCAGATCGCCTGATGGGGGAGATAGCGCTGAACCTGGCGGCGGTGATTGGCCTGTATGGCGCGGTGGAGTATTGCTTGCGGGGCCAGTCGAAGGAGAGCCTGGATGAGGCCAGCCTGATGCCCTTTGCCGATGACCCGGAGGTGGCGCGGCGGGTGGAGTTGGCCACGGGCAAGCGGATCAACGCGGTGGCGCCTGAAGAAACAAAGCAGGACTGGGGCAATATAGAGATCTAATTGTGGGAGCGGGCTTGCTCGCGAATGCGGAGGTTCAGTCAACATATACAGCGACTGACACACCGCTTTCGCGAGCAAGCCCGCTCCCACACAAGCACCACATTGAGCGACTAGCCGCGTTCGCGGGGAATCAGGCTCTGCAACTGCAAGGCCAGGAAGTTGGCATCGAAACCGAAGGTGTCCGGGTCTTTCAGGCCGTTGGTTTTCTTCCACAACCAATCGTTTTTCCCCGGCAGCAGCACCAGGGAAATGCTGCCGTAGCGGGCGGCGGTCAAGCCCATCACCGACAACGAAATCAACCCACCGGCGCCCATCACATCCGGCACGAACTCCACCGGTTTGCCGGCGATATGGACGGTCAGTTTCTCGGTCTTGAAGGGGGAGGTCTCCACCGGCACGCTAGGGCCGTTAGCCACGTACGCCTCGCGCTGCACTTCCAGCAAGCCGACGGTCTTCACCGGTTCCAGCCACTGCTCGATCTGGTCGAACAACTCGCCGATCTTCTGCGCCCAATGGGCCGACTGCACTTCGAACTGCTGCTTCTTGTGGGCTTCGCTGTCGGCGTAATGACGCAGCATCTCGCCCAGTTGTTGTACATCGTCCATTGCCGTGTTCCTTGGGTGACCCATGTTGCGAACCTTGATCATGGCAGATGCCGCACGCTGGCGTATGACTAAAGCACAGCGCTTGGGTAATGTGGTGCCCTCGCCCGTCCAATTCAGGAGCATCGCATGCGCACCATCGGCCTTATCGGCGGCATGAGCTGGGAGTCCAGCGCCGAGTATTACCGCATCATCAACCAACGTGTGCGCGACCAGCTCGGCCCCCTGCGTTCGGCACAACTGTTGATGTACAGCGTCGACTTCGGCCCGGTGGAGCAGGCCCAGCACGCCGGGCGCTGGGATGACGCGGCGCTGATCCTCGAAGACGCCGCCCGCCGCCTGCAAGCCGGTGGCGCCGAATGCATCGTGCTGTGTACCAACACCATGCACCTGGTGGCGCCGCGCATTGAAGCGGCGGTGTCCATACCGTTTCTGCATATTGCAGACGCCGCCGGCGCGGCGGCCGTGGAGGCCGGCACCCTGACCGTAGGCCTGCTGGGCACTGCCTTTACCATGGAACAGGCGTTTCTCAAGTCACGCCTGGCGGCGCAGGGGCTGACCGTGCTGGTGCCGGACGCCGACGAGCGCCAGGCCGTGCACCGGATCATCTATGAAGAGTTGTGTGTCGGGGTGGTCAGCGACGCATCGCGCGAGGTGTACCAGCGGGTGATCGAGTCTTTGGCAGCCCGTGGCGCCCAGGCCATCATCCTCGGCTGTACGGAAATCAGCCTGTTGATCAAGCCGCAGCACAGCGACCTGCCCTTGCTGGACACCACCGAGCTGCATGCGCAGGCTGCGGTGGCGTTTGCCTTGCAGGACGACTAGGCCGGCTGGCGGATGCGCGCCATGGTCAGGGTATCGACGAAGGCGCCGTCACGTACGGCGTAATCCCGCAGCCGGCCCTCGGTCTCGAAGCCGAACTTGTGGTACAGGCGGTGGGCGGCCTCGTTGTCGGCGTACACCGTCAGTTCCACCCGGTGCAGGTTCATCCAGTTATCCGCCACCTCCAGCGCCGCACTCAACAGCCGGGAGCCCACGCCCCTGCCCTGCCAGGCGGTGGCCACGCCCATGCCGAATGAACCGACATGGCTGCGGCGCACGCGGGAATATTGCTCAAGCCCCAGGTTGCCGATCACCTCGCCGGCATGCACGGCCACCAGTTGTAGCCGCCGCTCATCCCCGGGTGCCAGGCGTGCGCGCCAGGCCTCAACCGATTGGAAAGGCATTTGCAGCACCTGACGGCAGACAGCCGGGTCGTTGTAGAGCGCAGCGACGCCTTCAAGGTGGGCCTCGGTGAAGCGCGTGATCACGATTTTGGGTTCAGGTGTGTGCATGGTGTTTCATCCTTTGAAAACACATGGCGGGCCAGTGTAGGCGGCAAAGCCTCAGGTTGGCGAGCCCTGCACCGCAATCATGGGGACCGTGCAGCGACCATTTTCCAGACCCGGGCAATGTCCGAAGCGCGCTCGCGCAACAGGCGCGGCGCCTCGCTGCAGGCCTGTTCCAGGGTCGTCGGGCCGGACGGCAAGGCGAACGCGGCATCCACGCCGTGGGCGTACATCTGCTCGTAACCATCACCCAAGGTGCCGGCGATCACAATCACTGGCACGTTGTGCTGTTTGGCGATCCGCGCGACGCCAAACGGGGTTTTGCCCCGCAGGGTCTGGGCGTCGAAGCGGCCTTCGCCGGTGATGACCAGGTCGGCGCCACGCACGGCCTTTTCGAGCCCCACCAGCTCGGCGACCACTTCAACCCCTGCACGAAACTGTGCGCCAAGGAACGCCTTGGCGGCAAAGCCCAGGCCGCCGGCGGCACCACTGCCGGGTTCGTCGCGTACATCTTTGGGCAAGACCTTGGCGCAGTGATCGGCGAAATGGCCGAGGGCGGCATCCAGTTGTTCGACTTGCTGGGGATTGGCGCCTTTTTGCGGGCCGAAAATCGCCGAGGCACCGTGGGGGCCGCACAGAGGATTGTTCACGTCGGCGGCAATTTCGAAGCGCACCTGGGCCAGGCGTGGGTCCAGTTGCTCAAGGCTGATGCGCGACAGCTTGGCCAGCGCCAGGCCGCCCAGGGGCAATGCAGCCTCTTCGGCATCAAGCAATTGCACACCGAGAGCCAGCATCGCCCCGGCGCCGCCGTCGTTGGTGGCGCTGCCGCCAATGGCCAGAATAACGCGTTGGGCGCCGGCATCCAGGGCGGCGCGGATCAACTCACCAGTGCCGAAGGTGCTGCTGGAACACGCATCTCGCTGACCCGGTGGCACGAGTTGCAGGCCGCTGGCCTCGGCCATTTCGATGATTGCGGTGTGGCTCTCAGCCAGCCAGCCCCAATGTGCGTCGACACTGCCACTCAACGGCCCTTGCACACGGGTGGTGCGCAACTCGCCCTGGCAGGCGGCGAGTACCGACTCCACCGTGCCCTCACCACCATCCGCCATCGGGCACTTGATCAGCTCGGCGTCGGGCCACACGCTGGCCAGCCCCTCGGCAATGGCATTCGCCACGCCTTCGGCACTCAGGCTGTCCTTGAACGAGTCGGGGGCGATGATGATTTTCATGGGCTTTCTCCGGTTTTTATAACGCCCATGCTGCCAGTTGGCACCGGCAATAACGCCGGTCCATTGCACAAGAGTGGCTGGGGTTTGTTGTTCATTTCGACAAAGCCTGGGGCAATAGCTGCACGCCCAGGTACAACGCAAGCATGCCGTCGAGGGTCAACGGGTCGACGCCGCTCAACTCGGCGATGCGCTCCATGCGATAACGCAGGCTGTTGCGGTGAATGCCCAGGGCGTCGGCGCAGGCCTGGCTTTGGCCGTCGTGATCGCACCAACTGCGCAGGGTCGCCAGCAACTGGCCGTTGCTGTCCTTGGCCAGCACCTTGCGCAACGGGTTGAGCAGTTCGTCGAGGGCGTCGTCGTTGCGGTGGCGCCAGAGCATTACCGGCAGGCGGTAGCGATTGAGGGTCAGCAACCGCGACTCGGGCAGCACATCGCGGCCATAGGCAAGCAGATCGCCGACCCGTCGGTAGCAACGGCGTAGCCCGGCCAGGCCGTCTGCTTGCCCGCCGACGGCAACCCGCAGGATGTTCCAGCCCAGGCCGTCGAGTTTTTCCAGCAGGCGCGGGTTGTCGACTTGCACCGACGCCGGTCGGCACCACAGTAGGGAAAACTGTGCGGAGCTGACGCACCAGCTGTCCGGGTAGCGCGAGGTCAGCCAGGCGCTCAAGGCTTCCGCCGACTGGCCGCTGCCCAGTTCAAACAGGTACGGCGTACGTGCCATCTGCGGTTTGAGGCCCAGTTGCTGCGCCTCGTCCACCAGCCGCGGCGAGTCGCCGGTCTCGGCCAGCAGCAGCGCCAGCAGGTCATCGCAACGCTGGCGGCGCCATTGCTGCTCGGCCTGCTGGTGGCGCTGGCTCACCAGCATTTCGGCGGTCATACGTACGAGTTGCGCATAGGTGCGCAGTAATTCCGGTTCGCCGGTAATGCCCAGGACGCCGATCAGGCGCTGATCGTGCAGCAACGGCAGGTTGATCCCGGGCTGCACGCCCTTGAGGTGCTTGGCGGTCTGGCTGTCGATCTCCACCACGCGCACATTCGCCAGCACCAACTGCGCGCCTTCATGGCGGGTGTTGATGCGTTCGGGTTCGCCGCTGCCCAGGATCAGGCCCTGGCTGTCCATGACGTTGACGTTATAGGGCAGGATCGCCATGGTGCGATTGACGATATCCTGCGCCAAGTCATGATCCAGCTCGAACATGGGGCTAAATTCCTGAAAAATCCGGTTGTTCATAGGCACAGCGCAAACGATGCTTGACTGTGCGCGAGCACAAAGACATCACCCCTTGAGGTGGCCGAGACTCATTGGGCGATCAACGTTACCCTCGCATCGCGAAAAATCATAATAAAGAGAGACTGCCATGTCACAGAGCGCCGCTGTCACCCAGGCCACCGATGACGATAAAAACGCCGTATACAAGCGCATCACCCTGCGCCTGATCCCCTTCATTTTCATCTGCTACCTGTTCAACTACCTCGACCGCGTCAACGTCGGCTTTGCCAAGCTGCAGATGCTCGACGCCCTCAAATTCAGCGAGACCGTGTACGGCCTCGGCGCCGGGATCTTCTTTATCGGCTACGTGCTGTGCGGCGTGCCAAGCAACCTGGCGTTGACCAAATTCGGTCCACGGCGCTGGATTGCGCTGATGATGATCGTCTGGGGCACCCTGTCCACCTGCCTGCTGTTCGTCACCACGCCAACGCACTTCTACGGTTTGCGCCTGCTGACAGGTGCTGCCGAAGCCGGGTTCTTCCCGGGCGTGGTGCTGTACCTCTCGCAGTGGTTCCCGACCTTCCGCCGTGGGCGGATCATGGCGCTGTTCATGTCGGCGATTCCGGTGTCCGGCCTGCTCGGCAGCCCGTTCTCCGGCTGGATCCTCAACCACTTCGCCGCAGGCCAAGGCGGGCTTGCGGGCTGGCAGTGGATGTTCCTGCTGCAAGGCGTGCCGACGGTGATCCTCGGTGCCCTCGCCTACTTCCTGCTCAGCGACAGCTTTGCCAACGCCCAGTGGCTCACGCCCCATGAGCGTGCCGTGCTGGAAGCCGACCAGGCGACCGACCTGGCCAACAAACCGAAGACCACCAGCGACTCGCTGCTGGAAGTGTTCAAGAACCCGGCCATCTGGGCGTTCGGCCTGATCTACTTCTGCATCCAGAGCGGTGTGTACGCCATCAACTTCTGGCTGCCGTCGATCATCAAGAACATGGGTTTCAGCGATAACCTGGTGATTGGCTGGCTCAGTGCGATTCCGTACCTGCTGGCGGCGGTGTTCATGTTGCTGGTGGGCCGCTCTGCCGACCTGCGCAAGGAGCGGCGCTGGCACTTGGTGGTGCCGATGTTGATGGGCGCGATCGGGCTGGTGATTGCGGTGAACTTTGCAACCACGCCGGCCATTGCCATCCTTGGCCTGACCATCGCCACCATGGGCGCCCTCACCGGCCTGCCGATGTTCTGGCCGGTGCCCACCGCCCTGCTCAGCGCAGGTGCTGCCGCAGGTGGTTTGGCGTTGATCAACTCCATGGGCCAGATGGCGGGCTTCCTCAGCCCGTATATCGTCGGGTTTGTGAAGGATGCCACCGGGTCTACGGACATGGCGCTGTACCTGCTGGCGGCAGTGATCGTCGCGGGCAGTGTGCTGGCGTTGCGCATGACGCGCACACTCAAGGGCTGACACAGGGTAGACCGGTGCCGTCGATCTCCATGACGGCGCCGGTGTTTTTATAGCTACAGTACCGCAGGAAACCCGTCTTAACCTGAACGCCAAAGCCAAGTAACAGACAGGCTACAAACCTTACCTAACCTTTACTCTGGCGCCGCGTCATCCCCTCAAAAAGTGCTGTCTGAAACGTATGCCCGGGAATATTATTAAAGCCGGTTCGATGCATAGGTAGAGGACTTGTCATGATCAGTCGACTCTCAAAAATGAAAGTAGCCATCGTGCTTATTGCCACCCTCGCCATCGCAGGGCAAGCAGAAGCCCGTGGTGGGTACGGCTATGGATGGGGTCACGGTGGCTACCATGGTGGTTGGGGCTGGGGTGGCCCGGCCCTGCTGGGCGCGGTGGTGGGTGGATTGGTAGTGGGCTCGGTGGTCGCCAACTCCCAGCCTCCGGTCTACGTGCAGCAACAACCGGTTTACGTGCAACCGCAGCCGGTGTACATCCAGCAACCGCCGCCGGTCTACTACCAGGCGCCGCCTCCTCCGGGCTATTACTACCCGCCGCAACCGGTTCCGGCACCGCGTTATTAAGCGCGGCCCTGATAATGCAGGTCCCGCCTGAAAGCGCAG
>NZ_JAIWYM010000054.1:0-16893 GCF_020515595.1 Pseudomonas sp. MWU16-30323 | reverse complement strand
TGCGCTTTTCAAAAGTGAGCCGCTGTAAGAGCGGAACCCTAGGCGGCCGTTACCTAAATAACGGATATGCCCCCAAAACAGCAGAACTTGCACCCCCCGCGCTCCCATGAAATAGTCCACCCAAGCAAGTGCTTGGTTGGCTACCATCGGAACACAAAGGAGCGCGTCCATGTCTGTCGCTTTTCGTTTGCCGTTGCAGGTCTTCTTCGAACGTGAAGCGCGACACCCGCGCCAACGGTTTCTCGTCCAGCCCATCAAAGGCGGCGAGGTCCAAACCCTCACCTGGGCCGAAGCCGGCCACCAAGCCCGTTGCGCCGCCCACTGGCTGCGAGCGCGCGACCTGCCCCAGGGCTCCCACATCGCCCTGATCTCGAAAAATTGCGCCCACTGGATCATCATCGACCTCGCCATCTGGATGGCCGGCCACGTCTCGGTCCCGCTCTACCCTAATCTAACCGCCGACTCCGTCGCCCACGTACTCGAGCACTCCGAAGCCGCGCTGGCGTTCATTGGCAAACTGGACGACTGGCCCGCCATGTCCGCCGGCGTAATGGCCGACCTGCCCACCATCAGCCTGCCGCTGTGCCCCGAAGGCGAATTCGACTTCTCCTGGGCCGACCTGCAAGCCTGCTCACCCATCCAGGACAACCCCGCGCCCGCAGCATCCGATCTAGCCACCATCATCTACACCTCCGGCACCACCGGCCTGCCCAAGGGCGTGATGCACAGCTTCGGCGCCCTGGCTTTCGCGGCCACTCGTGGCACTGAATTGTTCGGCCTCGGGGAGGGTGATCGCCTGCTGTCCTACCTGCCGCTGTGCCACGTGGCCGAGCGCATGTTTGTGGAAATGGCCTCGATCTACACCGGGCAAACCGTATTTTTCGCCGAGAGCCTCGACACGTTTCTCACAGACCTCAAGCGGGCCAGGCCGACAGCGCTGTTCGGCGTACCGCGCATCTGGACCAAATTCCAGATGGGCGTCTACAGCAAAATCCCCGCAAGCCGCCTCGATACCTTGCTGCGCCTGCCCTTCATCGGTAAACGGGTCGGCCACAAAGTGCTCGCCGGACTGGGCCTGGACGCTGTGCGCGTGGCGCTCTCCGGCGCTGCCCCCGTGCCCGAAGCCCTGTTGGCCTGGTACCGCAGGCTCGGCCTGGATGTGCTGGAGGTCTACGGCATGACCGAAAGCTGCGGCTACTCCCACGTGTGCCGCCCCGGCGAGCAGAAACTCGGCTGGATCGGCCCGCCATGCCCGGACGTTGAAGTGCGCATCGGTGACGACGGCGAAGTCCAGGTGCGCAGCGGCGCGACCATGCTCGGTTATTTCAAGGACCCGGTGAAAACCGCCGAAACCATCACCGCCGACGGCTTCCTGCGCACCGGCGACAAGGGCGAGCAGGGCGCCGATGGCCGCTTGCGATTGACCGGGCGGCTGAAGGAAATCTTCAAGACCAGCAAAGGCAAATACGTGGCGCCGGCGCCGATCGAAAACCGCCTGGCCGAGCATGCGCGTATCGAGCAGGTGTGCGTGGTGGGCGATGGCTTGAGCGCGCCCATGGGCCTGTGCGTGTTATCGGTGGTGGGCCTGCAAGATGCCAATGGACAGGGGCGGCAGGCATTGCAGGGCAGCCTCGAACGCTTGCTGGAAGAGGTCAACCTGGCGCTGGATAAACATGAGCGCTTGCGTCAGCTGGTGGTGGTAAAAGACAGTTGGGCGGTGGAAAACGGTTTCCTCACGCCCACCTTGAAGATCAAGCGTAACGTGATTGAAGCCGTTTACGGGCCACAGTTCATGGCTTGGAGCGAGCGCTCCGAAGCCGTGCTGTGGCAGGATTGAGCACTGACATAAAACCAATAAGGACCGATCAATGAGCCTGTGGCGCACCCAACCCAACATCGAACAACTCAATGCGAGCCAGAAAAACACCATCGGTGAAGTGCTGGATATCCGCTTTGAAAGTTTTGACGACGAGTCCCTGACCGCCAGCATGGTGATCGACCACCGTACCCATCAACCCTACGGCCTGTTGCACGGCGGCGCGTCGGCGGTGCTGGCGGAAACCGTGGGCTCCATGGCGAGTTACCTGTGCATCGACGCCAGCAAGTTCTACTGCGTGGGCCTGGAAATCAACGCCAACCACCTGCGCGGTTTGCGCAGCGGGCGGGTGACGGCGGTGGCCAAGCCGATTCATATCGGACGCACCACCCACGTATGGGACATCCGCCTGACCAGCGATGAAGGCAAGGCCAGCTGCGTATCGCGCCTGACCATGGCCGTGGTGCCGCTGGGCGAGACCCCGCCGGCCCGATAGGCGTGGCGTGAGTGTCATCATTCCTGGCAGTTACAGTCATTGCTGTGACTGCCCGGTCTGGGGAGAATCAACAGTCTGTTTACGGTGATGGATCTGGTATGTCGCAGCACGTGTTTTTCGCTCACGCCAATGGCTTTCCTTCGGCGACCTACGGCAAATTGTTTGCCGCCCTGGCCCCGGAGTACGCCGTCGCGCATTTGCCGCAACACGGCCATGACCCCCGATTTCCGGTGGATGACAACTGGCAGAACCTGGTGGACGAACTGATCCACCACCTTGAGCAACAACCCGAGCCGGTGTGGGGCGTGGGCCATTCGTTGGGTGGCGTGCTGCACTTGCATGCGGCCATGCGGTGCCCGCAGTTGTATCGCGGGGTGGTCATGCTCGATTCCCCGGTACTGACCCTGGCCGATCGCTGGGTGATTCGTGCGGCCAAGCGCTTCGGCTTTATCGACCGGCTGACCCCGGCGGGTCGCACCCTGGGCCGTCGTGAAGAGTTCGCTGACCTGGCGGCAGCGCGCCAGTACTTTGCCGGCAAGACCCTGTTTCGGGGCTTTGATCCCGACTGTTTTGATGCCTACCTGCAACACGGCCTGGAGCAGGTGGGCGACCGCCTGCGTCTGCGCTTTGATCCGGCCACCGAGATCAGCATCTACCGTGGCGTGCCCCACACCAGCCCCGGCCAGGCCCGGCAACTGAAGGTGCCACTGGCGGTGGTGCGTGGTCGGCAGAGCCGGGTAGTGATGCGTCACCATGCCAGCGGTGTGGGGCGCATGCCCATGGGCGAAATGCTGACCATGCCCGGCGGCCACATGTTTCCCCTTGAGCGCCCCCAGGACACCGCCACCTTGATCAAAAACCTGTTTGCCCGCTGGGAAGCTCGCCAGCGCGAGCGCAGTTGCGCATGACTGCGCCTGTCGAAGAAGTCCGCCTGGCGCTGCCGCACATCGAGTTGGCGGCGCATCTGTTCGGCCCTGAAGACGGCCTGCCGGTCATCGCCCTGCATGGCTGGCTGGACAACGCCAACAGCTTCGCGCGCCTGGCGCCGAAACTCCATGGCCTGCGCATCGTCGCGCTGGACATGGCCGGCCATGGTCATTCGGCCCATCGCCCCGTCGGTGCCGGCTACTCCCTGTGGGATTACATCCACGATGTGCTGCAAGTCGCCGAACAACTGGGATGGAAACGTTTTGCATTACTTGGCCACTCCCTCGGCGCCATCGTTTCCCTGGTGTTGGCCGGCGCCTTGCCGGAGCGCGTAACGCACCTGGGATTGATTGATGGCGTAATCCCGCCGACCGGCACCGCAGACAACGCCCCCGAGCGCCTTGGGATGGCGTTGCAGGCGCAATTGAACCTGCAGGACAAGCGCAAACCGGTGTACAGCACCCTCGATCGTGCGGTGGAAGCGCGGATGAAAGGCGTGGTGGCGGTCAGCCGCGAAGCCGCCGAACTGCTGGCCCAGCGCGGCCTTATGCCCGTTCCGGGCGGTTACACCTGGCGCAGCGACAGCCGTCTGACCCTGGCTTCCCCGATGCGTCTGACAGAAGAACAGGCGATGGCTTTCGTGCGTCGAGTTGGCTGTCCGACACAGCTGGTGGTCGCTGAAGACGGCATGCTGGCGAAACATTCCGAATTGCTTTCCGGGCTTCCGTTCCAGGTGACCACCTTGCCCGGTGGCCATCATTTGCACCTGAACGACGAGTCAGGGGCTACCCTTGTTGCAGACTGTTTCAATCGGTTCTTCTCCACGCCTTGACTTGGCGGGGTCAACTGCCGAGGCTGGGCGGATCGAAAGGGAGTCAACCATGAACGATCTCAACACCGCAGCGCACCCCAATGGCCAGGGCGCGCTCATCCGATGAGTATGCCGAAGGGATTTATCCGTATTCTGGGGCTGTGCTGTTTCAGCCCGCTGGTGTTTGCCGCCGACGTGCCGGGTAGCCAGGACTTGCCCGCCGTGGCCCGTCAGGTCGACGCGCAGATCGTCGACTACCGCCCCGCCGAAGATAAAGAACGCATCTACCCGCTGGGCTCGATCCGCAAGATCAGCGGCCAGTTGCGCTATGAAGGCCAGGCCGCCGCCCGTGGGCTAAACACCGCCATCACCTACGAACTGCCCGCTGAACACACCTCCAGTGCCGCCTTTACCGCCACCCGCGAAGCCTTGCAGGCCCAGGGCGCGCAGTTGCTGTTCTGGTGCCAGGCCCGGGATTGCGGCGAAAGCAGCCTGTGGGCCAATGAAGTCTTTGGCAACGCCAAGCTGGTGGGCGCCGACGGCCAACAGGAATACCTGTTGCTGCGTCTGGCAGCACCTCAGGACAACTCGCTGGTCGCGCTGTACGGCATCACCCGGGGCAATCGCCGGGCCTATCTGCATGTAGAGCAACTGGACGCCAGCGCACCGCTGGGCGACTTGCTGCCGACTTCCGCCACGCTGCTGCGGGAGCTGAAAAGCACCGGCGAGCTGGACTTCCCCAAGTTGGGCGCCGAACCTGACGCCACCTGGCTCACGCTTATTTCCCGTGGATTGAACCTGGATGCCACCCTGCGGGTCAGTTTGACCGGGCCCACTGCCGAAGCATGGCGCCAGGGCTTGATCGATCAGGGCGTACGTGCGGCCCGCCTGGAAACCGGCACCGCCGAGGCGAAGGGTTTGCACCTGCATCTGATACGCTGACCGTTCCAGGGCGAACGGACCCGCGCCGTTCGCCTAAGCTCTTCCTCTTACAGACTTCTTTTCGAGAAACCACATGCTCAATAACGATCGCCTGCTGGTGCAGATCCTGCTGCTGGTGTTGTTTGGTGCCAGCTTCTGGGTGATGGCGCCGTTCTGGTCGGCGCTGTTCTGGGGCGCGGTACTGGCGTTTGCCAGTTGGCCGGTGATGCGCCTGCTCACCCGCTGGCTGGGTGGGCGCGAATCCCTGGCGGCCGGAATCCTCACCCTGGTCTGGATGCTTCTGGTGGCGTTGCCGCTGGTGTGGCTGGGGTTCAACCTGGCTGACCATGTGCGCGACGCCGTGGGCCTGATCAAGGATATTCAGGTGGATGGCTTGCCTGCGGCGCCGACCTGGCTGGGCTCCATTCCGTTTGTCGGCGAGCGGTTGGTGGCGATGTGGGACAGCATCGACCAGCAGGGTGCGGCGCTGATGGTCACGTTGAAACCTTATCTGGGGCAGGTGGGCAACTGGTTACTGGCTCGCAGTGCGCAGATCGGTGGTGGCATCCTGGAACTGACCCTGAGCCTGGTGTTCGTGTTCTTTTTCTACCGGGACGGGCCGCGCCTGGCGATGTTTGTCCATCGTCTGCTGGAGCGGTTGATCGGCGACCGTGCGGGTTACTACATCGAACTGGTGGCGGGTACGGTGCAGCGGGTGGTCAACGGTGTGATCGGCACCGCAGCCGCCCAAGCGCTGCTGGCGCTGATCGGCTTCTGGATTGCCGGGGTGCCGGGAGCATTGGTGCTGGGCATCGTCACGTTTTTGCTGAGCCTGATTCCCATGGGCCCGCCGCTGATCTGGATCCCGGCCACCGCCTGGCTGGCGTGGAAGGGCGACTACACCTATGCGGTATTCCTGGGTGTGTGGGGCACGTTCATCATCAGCGGCGTGGACAACGTGCTCAAGCCGTACCTGATCAGCCGTGGCGGCAACCTGCCGCTGGTGATCGTGCTGCTGGGGGTGTTTGGCGGGTTGATTGCGTTCGGTTTCATCGGCCTGTTTATCGGCCCGACATTGCTGGCCGTGGCCTATAGCTTGCTGACGGACTGGAGCGCTAGCCAGGCTCAGGTACGGCGGGAAGATAAAGCCGGGCAGTAATGTTTCAAACAGGGCGCAGGAATAATTCCTACGCCCTCGGCAACCACATTACCGCCGTCAACCCGCCGCCCGGCGTTTCTTCCAGGCTCAACCTTCCGCCCAGGCGTTCCACCGCTTCCTTGGAAATCGTCATTCCCAAGCCTACGCCGCCGGAGTTCCGGTTGCGCGAGCCTTCCAGTCGATAAAACGGCTCAAATACCGCCTCGCGTTTATCCGCCGCAATCCCCGGCCCATGGTCGATCACCTTGACCACCAGCGCCTGTGGGCTGTCCGCCAGCTCGATGCGCGCCGTGCCGGCATAGCGCAGGGCGTTGTCGATCAGGTTGTTCAGGCACGAGCGCAGGGCCATCGGTTGCACGTGCAGCGGCGCGCATTCACCACTGCATTGCACGTCGGAGCCGCGGTCCTGGGCGTTTTCACTCAGGGATTCCACCAGCGCCTGCACATCCAGCCAATGCCGGGTTTCGCTGGTGCGCTGCTCGTGCAGGTAGCTCAGGGTGGCGTCGAGCATACCGATCATGTCGTCCAGGTCCTGGCGCATCTGGCCCTGCAGCTTGGTGTCTTCGATCTGCTCCAGGCGCAGCTTGAGCCGTGACAGAGGGGTGCGCAGGTCGTGGGACACAGCGCCGAGCATCCGCGCACGCTGGGTGACCTGTTCGCGGATGCGCTTTTGCATCAGGTTAAAGGTCGACGCTGCCTGCCGTGCTTCCCGTGGGCCGGACTCGTTCAACGGCGGGCTGTCGAGGTCCAGGCTCAGGCGCTCGGCCGCCGCGCTCAGGCGCTGGATGGGTCGACTCAGCAGCTTGGCGCCGTACCAGGCGGCGATGATCAGTGAGAAAAACTGGAAGGTCAGCGGCACCACAGGTCCGCCGAACCAAGGGCGGCGGTGCTGCTTGGGCATTGGCGTCAGCGTGCCGTCCGGTTGCTCGATGAATGTTTCGTGTGGCGGTGGCGGCGGCGGGCCGTAGTGGTGAAACCAGAAAAAGGCCAATACGTGCGCCAGCACAATCGCCACCAGCAACACACCGAACAGCCGCCCGAACAGGGTGTTGAAGGCGTTGCGCATCAGCCGATATCCCGGGCGTCGAACAGGTAGCCTTCACCGCGCACCGTCTTGATCAACTGTGGAGCCTTGGGGTCATCCCCGAGTTTTTGCCGCAGGCGTGAGACCAGCAGGTCAATGCTGCGGTCAAAGGCTTCGATGGAGCGACCACGGGCCGCGTCCAGCAATTGCTCGCGGCTCAGCACCCGGCGCGGACGTTCGATAAACACCCACAGCAAGCGGAATTCAGCGTTGGACAGCGGCACCACCAGGCCATCGTCGGCCACCAGTTGGCGCAATACGCTGTTGAGGCGCCAGTTGTCGAAGCGGATATTCGCCCGTTGCTCGGTGCGGTCATCCCGCACGCGCCGCAGGATGGTCTGGATGCGGGCCACCAGTTCGCGGGGCTCGAAGGGCTTGGACATGTAATCGTCAGCCCCCAGTTCCAGGCCAATGATGCGGTCGGTGGGTTCGCAGCGGGCGGTGAGCATCAGGATCGGGATGTCTGATTCCGCCCGCAGCCAGCGGCACAGCGACAGGCCGTCTTCGCCCGGCAGCATCAGGTCGAGCACCACCACGTCGAAGGTTTCGGCTTGCATGGCGTGGCGCATGGCGGCGCCATCGGTCACGCCGCTGGCGAGGATATTGAAACGCGCCAGGTAATCGATCAGCAGTTCGCGGATCGGCACGTCGTCGTCGACGATCAGCGCGCGGGTGTTCCAGCGCTTGTCTTCACCCACAAACGAGCCATTTTGATCGTCATTCAGCACAGGAGTCAGGGTTTGCATGGTGCGATCATCTACCTGGTGGGCCGCCGGGCCGAGGATCGGCGGCGAGGTTGTTGCGTTCAGCATAGGCGCCCAGCACCGGGGCTGGAAGTTCTGTACGGTGGTTCACGTGTGCGAGGCTAATCTTCGGGGGTATTGCAGGCATGTCGGGAATGTATCGGTTTCGACACAATTGCCCGGGAGCCCGCAATCTGGCGGCTAAATCGCGAATTACCGATCATCGGATCCCGCAAACGCGCTGCTTGCGCTACAATCCGCGCCGATTTCGACTTGCCTGAGAGCCCATTCCAATGTCCGTCTGCCAGACTCCTATCATCGTCGCCCTGGATTACCCCACCCGTGACGCCGCACTGAAACTGGCTGACCAGTTGGACCCCAAGCTTTGCCGGGTCAAGGTCGGTAAGGAACTGTTCACCAGTTGCGCCGCGGAAATTGTCGGCACCTTGCGTGACAAAGGCTTCGAGGTGTTCCTCGACCTGAAATTCCACGATATCCCCAACACCACCGCGATGGCGGTCAAAGCCGCCGCCGAAATGGGCGTGTGGATGGTCAATGTGCACTGCTCCGGCGGTTTGCGCATGATGGCGGCGTGCCGTGAAGTGCTCGATCAACGCAGCGGCCCCAAGCCGTTGTTGATTGGCGTGACCGTGCTGACCAGCATGGAACGTGAAGACCTGGCCGGCATCGGCCTGGACATCGAGCCACAGGAACAAGTGCTGCGCCTCGCGGCCCTGGCGCAAAAGGCTGGCCTGGACGGCCTGGTGTGCTCGGCGCTGGAAGCCCAAGCGTTGAAGACCGCCCACCCGTCGCTGCAACTGGTGACCCCGGGGATTCGCCCGGCGGGCAGCGCCCAGGACGACCAGCGTCGCATCCTGACCCCGCGCCAGGCCCTGGACGCCGGTTCCGATTACCTGGTGATCGGTCGCCCGATCAGCCAGGCGGCCGATCCGGCCAAGGCGCTGGCGGCGGTGGTTGCCGAGATCGCCTGACTAAAGCGGCCACGGTCTCTGTGGGAGCTGGCTTGCCTGCGATAGCATCGACTCGGTATCACTGAAACACCGAGTCGCCTGCATCGCGGGCAAGCCCGGCTCCCACATTAACCGTGTGTGCAGAACGATCTGCGGTGTGTCAGCTGACTTTCAGTACCAACTTCCCAAAGTTCTCACCGTTGAACAGCTTCATCAGTGTCTCCGGGAACGTCTCCAGTCCTTCGACGATATCTTCCTTGCTCTTGAGCTTGCCCTGAGCCATCCAGTCGGCCATTTCCTGCCCGGCTGCGGCAAAATTCGCCGCGTGGTCCATCACCACAAACCCCTCCATCCGCGCACGATTGACCAGCAATGACAGGTAGTTGGCCGGCCCTTTGACGGCTTCCTTGTTGTTGTACTGGCTGATGGCGCCGCAGATCACCACGCGGGCTTTCAATGCCAGGCGGCTGAGCACGGCATCGAGAATGTCGCCGCCGACGTTATCGAAATACACGTCCACACCTTTCGGGCACTCGCGCTTGAGGCCGGCGTGTACGTCTTCGTTCTTGTAGTCGATGGCCGCATCAAAACCCAGTTCATCCACCAGGAATTTGCATTTGTCGGCACCGCCGGCGATGCCCACTACGCGGCAGCCTTTGATCTTGGCAATCTGCCCGGCAATGCTGCCCACCGCACCGGCCGCGCCGGAAATCACCACGGTGTCCCCAGCCTTGGGCGCGCCGGTATCCAGCAGGGCGAAATAGGCGGTCATGCCGGTCATCCCCAGTGCCGACAAGTAGCGCGGCAACGGTGCGAGTTTCGGATCGACCTTGTAGAAACCCCGTGGCTCACCGACGAAGTAATCCTGCACACCCAGGGCGCCGTTGACGTAGTCCCCCACGGCAAATTTCGGGTTGTTCGAGGCGATGACTTTGCCCACGCCCAAGGCGCGCATGACTTCGCCGATACCTACCGGCGGAATGTAGGATTTGCCCTCGTTCATCCAGCCACGCATGGCCGGGTCCAGGGACAGGTATTCGTTGTGCACCAGCACCTGCCCGTCCTGGGGCGTGCCCACCGGTACTTCCTGGTAGGTGAAGGTGTCCCGCGTGGCAGCGCCGACCGGGCGTTTGGCGAGCAGGAATTGGCGGTTGGTCTGGGCAGTCATGGCAGGGACTCTTGAGAAGTGGACCTTGAGTGATAGACCCTTCGAACCGCACGGGCAAGGTGCGCGGCACCTGCGAATGCCCGTCGATCCACTGCAATGATAATGACGCCGGTGCCCTTATCACTGCCGCTCATGGTTCGCCAACCGGGCGTTTGATAGTGCTGACGTGCCCATGGCCGCTCTGGCTAGACTGTGGGCATCGAGCATCCCCATCGAAGGACATCACCATGAGCATGACATTTTCCGGCCAGGTCGCCCTGGTGACCGGCGCGGCCGCGGGCATTGGCCGCGCCACTGCGCTGGCGTTTGCTGCTGAAGGCTTGAAGGTTGTCGTTGCTGACCTCGACGCGGCGGGCGGCGAGGGCACTGTGGCGCTGATTCATCAGGCGGGTGGCGAAGCGGTGTTTGTACGCTGCAATGTCACCCTCGAAGCAGATGTACAGCAGTTGATGCAGCAGACCGTGGCCACCTATGGCCGGCTGGACTATGCGTTCAACAACGCCGGGATCGAGATCGAGAAGGGCAAGTTGGCCGACGGTAGCCTGGATGAGTTCGACGCCATCATGGGCGTCAACGTCAAGGGCGTGTGGCTGTGCATGAAGTATCAACTGCCGTTGCTGTTGGCCCAGGGCGGCGGTGCCATCGTCAACACGGCCTCGGTGGCCGGGCTTGGGGCGGCGCCGAAGATGAGCATCTATGCCGCGTCCAAGCACGCGGTGATCGGCCTGACCAAATCGGCGGCGATCGAGTACGCAAAGAAGAAAATCCGCGTCAATGCGGTATGCCCGGCGGTGATCGACACCGATATGTTCCGCCGTGCCTATGAGGCCGACCCGCGCAAAGCTGAATTTGCAGCCGCCATGCACCCGGTCGGGCGTATCGGCAAGGTCGAGGAAATCGCCAGCGCGGTGCTTTATCTGTGCAGCGACGGCGCTGCCTTTACCACAGGCCAGGCATTGGCGGTGGACGGTGGCGCGACCGCGATTTAGGAACTGATGCTGATGCCATTCAGAAAAGCGTTGGCGGGGCTGTGAGGCTTTTCTGCAGGTGGCCAGATGCCTTGGCCGAATGTGTATCATTAGGTAAATAATCCAATTAAATCAATGATTTAATAAATCTTCACCACGGCTGTCATTGGGCTTCTGTGCTTAACTGGTTTGGGTTAAATGACAACAGTTTAAGTGAGTGGCTCATGGATTTAGGGATCGATCGACAAGCCCTTGTACCGGTAGTGCAGCAAATCGTCAGTGCGTTGGCCGCCTGGATTCGCGAGAGCGGAGCCAGTCCCGGGACGCGCTTGCCTTCGGTACGGCAACTGGCCCACGAGAATCTGCTCAGCCAGTCCAGCGTGATCGAGGCGTTCGAGCGGATGGTTGCCCAAGGCGTGCTGGCCTCAAGGCAAGGCGCGGGTTTCTGTGTAGCCCAGCCACCCGCTGAGCGTGGCCTTCGCTGCGAAAACCAATGGTATGAGGGCGCCGAGTCCGGGTGGGGCGCCTTTGTCGACAATCAACTGGGTGAACTGAAACTGGGATGCGGCTGGCTGCCGGACACCTGGCGCGAGAGCGACGACATCAGCTATGCGATTCGTGAGGTCACCCGCACTGATACCGCCGCCGTCTTCAACTACAGCACGCCGCTGGGCCTGCCGGCACTGCGCGAACAGTTGCTCAAGCGCCTGGCCCACATCCACGTGGCGGCCCGGGTCGACCATATCCTCATCACCCAAGGCGCGAGCCATGCCCAGGACCTGTTGATCCGCACACTGCTCAAGGCCGGCGACACCGTGGTGGTGGAAAGCCCGGGCTACGGCAACCTGTACCGCCAACTGGCCTTTCACGGTGTCAAACTGCTGGAAGTGCCCCGCACACGCAGCGGTCCGGACATGCCTGCACTGGAAGCGCTGTTGCGCGGGCATCGGCCCAAGTGCCTGTTCATCAACAGCCTGTATCACAACCCTACCGGCACCAGCCTGTCCCAGGCGGTGGCCGAGCGCTTGTTGCAACTGGCGCATTCCCAGGACTTCTTTATTGTCGAGGAAGACGTCTATGGCGACCTGCAACATGCCTCCTGTACCCGATTGTCGGCGTTGCCCCACGAGGACCGGGTGATCTATATCTCGAGTTTTTCCAAGACCCTCAGCAGCGCTTTGCGCGTGGGCTATCTCACGGCCAGCGGGACGATCATCGCGCAGTTGGCCAAGGTCAAGACCATGACCGGTATCGGCACCTCGCGGTTCGCCGAGGCGGTGGTGGCGACATTGCTGGCCAATGGTACGTACCGCAAGTGGGTGCAACGTCTGCGCCGGCGCTTGAACACCGAAATGGCCGTCACCCTGCAGGTGCTGGAAGACGAGGAGTGGGAGGTGTTTGCGGTGCCTGCGGGTGGCATGTTCGTGTGGGCGCGCCCTGGCGTGGGTGACTGTTCGACGCTGCACGCGCGGGCTCGTCGGCTTGGGGTGTTGCTGTCGCCAGGGGCGCTTTTCAGCCCGACGGGCGAGCACAGTGACTGGCTGCGCATCAACGTGGCCTATGCTTCAGATCAGCGCGCCCTCGCGCTGTTCAAGGCCATGGGCCCGACAGGATCGACCTCTACCATTCTGAAAGCGACGAGGATGTAGCTTTTTGCCATTATTGTGGCGCCAAACGCTTGTGTTCAGTGCCCCGGGGTTGCGAATCTCGCTGCATCGAAACCGGGCCTGATGGCATTCGCCATTGCAAGAGGACTCAAGTGCAATGATTTCTGCCGTGCAACGACGTTTTGCCAACCTCGGTATGGCAAAGAAACTGGGCTTGGGCTTCGCCTTGGTGTTGCTGTTGACGGCGCTGGTGGCGGCGATTGGCGTGTGGTCGCTGCAAACCGTTGGCCAGCGCTTCGAGGGCCTGAAAGCCATGTCGGCGCTCAACAGCGGCCTGCTCAAGGTGCGCTTGATCGAACAGGACTACGCGTTGCATGCCGACCCCAAGTCGGTGGACGCCTTGCACGAAAGCGTCGACGCATTGGCCGCCCAGGCCACGATTCTCAAAGGCCAGTCGCCCGCCAACGTCCCGGTGATGACCGACGTTGAGCAGGCGCTGGCGGCCTATCGCAAGGCGTTCGATGAGTTTGTCGAGTTGACCCAGACCAAGGACCTGGCCCTGGAAATGGCCAGTTGGTCGGTCTCCAGTGTCGCCAACAACCTCGATGTGTTGCAGGCCGGGTTGGCGGACGACGGGGCCTATGGCCTCAAGGAAAGCCAGGGCAAGGAAGGCGCCGAATTTATCGAGCAGGCGGGCCAGGTCAGCCAGGTCTCGCGCCTGATGCTGCAAGCCATGAACGAAGCGCACGTGCGTCTGGATCAAAGCCGCAAGGGCGATGACGAGAACACCGAGCAAGGCAAGATCGAGCAGGCCGATCAGGCCCTGGCCCAGGTCGAACAGCTGAAAACCACGGTCAAGGATCCCGGTTATCAAACCGTGCTTAACGAAGTGTCCGGGCATATTGCGGCCTTCAGCGAAAAACTTGGCGAGTACACCGGCCTGCTGGCCCAGGAAAAGGTGGTCTACAAGCAACTGCACGAGCGTGCTGCCGAGGTGGTCACCCGGGTCAATCAGGCCTATGACGCAGAAGACGTGTCGATGCAGGCGCAGTTGAAGAAAAGCGCGTTGCTGATCATTGGCTCTTCAGCCTTGGCCTTGCTGGTCGGGCTGATCGCGGCGTGGATCATCACCCGGTTGATCGTCGCCCCGTTGCGCAGCGTGATTGCAGTGGCTCAGCAGATTGCCGCCGGTGATCTCAGTGGCCGCATGGAAGTCAGTCGTCGGGACGAAATGGGCCAGTTGATGCTCGCGATGCAGCAGATGAGCAGTGGCCTGAGCAATATGGTGAGCGGGTTGCAGGCGGGTATCGAGCAACTGGCCAGCTCGGCCCATTCGCTGTCCAGCGTGACAGAGCAGACCAACGTCGAGGTCAGCAGTCAGAAGGAAGAGACCGAGCAGGTGGCCACGGCGATGAACCAGATGACCGCCACTGTGCACGACGTAGCGCGTAACGCCGAACAAGCGGCCCAGGCTGCGCAGACCGCGGATGACAAGGTCGACAGCGGCCAGCAGGTCGTGCGCCAGAGCTTGCAGCGTATCGAGTTGCTGGCCAGCTCCGCGACCTCTGCCAGTACCAGCATCGAAAGCCTGAGTGCGGAAATCCAGAATATCGGCACCGTACTTGAGGTAATCAAAAGCGTGGCCGAGCAAACCAACTTGCTCGCCCTGAATGCGGCCATCGAAGCGGCCCGAGCGGGCGAGCAGGGCCGTGGTTTTGCGGTGGTGGCCGATGAGGTTCGGGCACTGGCCAAGCGTACCCAGCAATCGACCGAGGAAATCGAACGGCTGGTCAGCACCTTGCGCAGTGCTGCGCAGTCTTCGGTGCAGCAGATCAAGCAGAGTGGCGAACTGGTGAAGCTGGCGGTCAGTGATGCCCTGGAAACTGAAAGTGCCCTGGGCAGCATTGCGGCAGCAGTGTCGCTGATTCAGCAAATGAACCAGCAGATTGCCGCGGCGGCCGAAGAGCAAAGCTCGGTGGCCGGGGAAATCAATCGCAGCGTCACCAGCATCCGTGCCAGTGCCGATCAATCGGCGTTGAGCATGCAGGGCAACGCGGCGTCGAGCATCGAGCTGGCGCAGTTGGGCACGGAGCTTAAGGGGATGGTCGGGCACTTCCGCCTTTGATCACCGCAGGCCTGCGGCGATCAAAGGGCAGGGGCGTCAGGCGTTGTTGACCAGGAAGGTCAGCAGCGCTTCGTTGACGAAGTCGGGGTTTTCCCGGCTGGAGATATGCCCAGCGTCCGGAATCAACGTCAGTGTGCAGCCGATCAAGGTCGCCATTTCTTCGGATTCGGCCGGTGGGCGTGGCTTGTCTTGCTCCCCGCACATCACCAGGGTGGTGTCGGCGTCGAGGCGTGAAAGCTGCTCCAGCACATCGGTGCGGCTGAAGATAATCCGGCCCAGGGGCACGATGCTTTGCAGCAGGCGTTCTTTCGGAAAGGCCTTCAGCGCGTTGCGAAAGTCCTGGTACAAGGCCGATTCCCGGTCGATGCCGGGGCGGAAGAAGATCGGCGCCACTACATCCAGCAACGGCTCCGGAATGGCGCCGGCATCTTCGATCATCTTGAACAGCGAAAAATAGTACTGGCGAGTGGCTTCCGGCTCGGCACCCAGGTGCGTGTCCATCAGCACCAGGCTGTTGACCCGCTCGGGTGCCAGCAGCGCCAGGCGTGCGCCCCACATGCCGCCGACCGACAAACCCACGAGGTTGACCTGGGCAACGTCCAGGTGATCCAGCAGGGCCAGGTGCTGGCGTGCGAGGTCGTCCAGGGACGCGGTGCTTGCAGGCAGGGGGCCGGACTCGCCGTGGCCCCATAACTCGGGGACGATCACTCGGTATTGTTGCGAAAGGGCTTCTATCTGCGGTGCCCACATCTGGCTGTCCCACAGGTAGCTGGAGCCGAGGAGGACGGCCGGGCCGGTGCCCTGGTCGAGGTAGTGCAGCGGTTGTCCATCGATGATCACGACAGGCATGGCAAGGCCCTTTTCGTTAACGGAGAGAGGGGCCTTTTTTACGCTATTCGGGGGGAAGGGGATAGGTGCAGAGTGATGGCATGTGGCGAGCGGGTTTACCGCCCACCACAATGGCAGGGGATCAGTCGTAGATGGCTTTCTTCTTCCAGTCCGCGTCCGCATCCACCTCTTTCAAGCCTTCGGTCAATTCGTTGACCTCGTCTTCAGCCGGCTCGAGGTTGGTCAGCACCATGGAGTTGGCGCGCGCCAGTTGTTTCTCCAGCAATTGCAGTTGCTGGCTGTACACCACGGGCTCCGGCTGTTTGCGCAGGTACTGCACGCCGCGTTCGAACGCCAGGCGTGCCTGGCCAGGCTGGCCCTGCTGCAGCGCGTGCTGGCCCAGGTTGTTGAAGAACTCGATGTGCAGCAACACCAGGATGTGGCGGATTTCCTTGATCCAGTGCTTGGCTTCATTGGTCGGCAGGAAACCGTCCTGGGCCGCACGGGTCACCTGGCCATGCAGGGCTTCCAGCAGGAACCGTACATCCTTGGCCTTGGCTTCGGTCTGGATCGGGCCGGGCGGGTTGTTCACCGGAATCGATTCGCCCTGGGCCACCAGTGCGTTGAGTTCGGTGATGCGTGCCTTGAGGGATGCGTTGGACTTGTCCAGGTTCAACAGGCGCTGGTTGACGTTGAGCTCCAGGCGGGTCAGCAGCAACTTGAGTCGCGGCGTCATCAATTGGCCTGGGAAGGTCTCGGTGATTTCACCGCAGCGACGCAGCCGGTCATTGAGTTCGATCCGGGTCCGGTTCTTTTCCAGCTTATTGTTTTCCACCACGTGGTTCATGTAGCCAATGGCGATCAGTATTACGATCCCGGCTATTACCAGCAGGGTGATCATGAGTGGTGTCACCGGTGTGACCTCTTTATGGGGTTTGCGTTGAAGTGTAGTGACTGGTGCAGTGGCCGGATAGGACTGAGCGACCAGTTGCGTCAGTAGTTTCTTCTATATAGCGGGGCAGTCCCTGCGTAGATGCACATTGCCATCATTTGCTGTGACCAACTATAGCGTCTTGTGGAACGCCAGAATATAGGCGCCAAAGCCTGGACGGCGAGAAACCCTGGCAACCCCCGTAAACCACGGCGAAGTCATTGATTTAAATAAATTTATCCTTGGGGGTTGACGACCTCCCAATCCATCCATAGAATGCGCGCCACTTACAGCGTAAAGCACACAGCGAAACGCGGTAGGGAGTGAATGTTGTACGT
>NZ_JAIWYM010000053.1:0-19187 GCF_020515595.1 Pseudomonas sp. MWU16-30323 | reverse complement strand
ATAAGCCGCCGTTACCTAAATAACGGATATGTACTCAACCAGGTCAAACCGACAAGTACCGACTAATGGTCGCCTCATCCACCCGATCCCGAGTTTCCTCAATCACAAACCTCCCCTTCTCAATCACCAAAAACCGATCAGCAATCTCCAGCGTAAACGACAACACCTGCTCAGAAACAACAATCGTCAAATCCCGCAAATGGCGAATCTCCTTAAGCGTACGAGCAATGTCCTTGATGATCGAAGGCTGAATCCCCTCAGTCGGCTCATCCAGCAACAACACCTTGGGATTCGTCGCCAACGCCCGGGCAATCGCCAACTGCTGTTGCTGCCCCCCAGACAAATTCCCACCCTTGCGCGAACGCATGTCATACAACACCGGAAACAACGCATACAAATCCTCAGGCACCTTGCCCCGAGCCGCCGCCGGCAACCCGGTCTGAATATTCTCCAACACACTCATGCTGGGAAAAATCATCCGCCCCTGCGGCACATAGGCAATCCCCCGCGCCACCCGCTCATGGGTTTCAAGCGCAGACACATCATGCCCATCCACACTCACCTGCCCCTGCCACTGCGGCAGAATCCCCATCAGGCTCTTGAACAGCGTGGTCTTGCCCATCCCGTTACGCCCCATCACCGCAACGATCTCACGCTTCGCCACATCCAGCTCCAGGTCGTGAAGAATCTGGCTCTGCCCGTACCCGCACGACAGTTTGTCGATCTTGAACATGCCCGACTCCTCAGTGGCCCAAATACACTTCAATGACTTTCAGATTGCTCTGCACCGACTCCATGCTGCCCTCGGCCAGCACCTTGCCCTGGTGCAGCACCGTGACCTTGTGGGCAATGCTCTTGACGAACTCCATGTCGTGCTCGATCACCAACACCGAACGGCCCTGGCTGATGCGCTTGAGCAACTCCGCCGTTTGCGCCCGCTCGTTGACGCTCATCCCGGCCACCGGCTCGTCGAGCATCAGCAGTTCCGGGTCTTGCATCAGCAGCATGCCAATCTCCAGCCACTGCTTTTGCCCGTGGGACAGCAGGTCCGCCTGCTGCTGCAACAAATCACCGAGGAAGATTTCCCGCGCCACCTCCTCGACCCGCGCAATCACCTGGGCATTGCGCTTGAAAAACAGCGCGCCCCACACCTTGCGCCCGGCCGGATACGACATCTCGAGGTTTTCAAACACCGTGAGGTTTTCGTAGATCGATGGGTTCTGGAACTTGCGCCCTACCCCGGCGCGCACGATGTTGTATTCGCGCATTTTGGTCAGTTCCTGGCCGTCGAACTGGATGCTGCCACTGGTGGCGCGGGTCTTGCCGCAGATCAAATCCAGCACCGTGGTTTTGCCGGCGCCGTTGGGCCCAATCACCACCCGCACTTCATTGCGGTCGATGTACAGGTTGAGGTTATCGACCGCCTTGAAACCGTCGAACGACACGGTCAGCCCTTCAATGGCCAACACGGGTTTTTTCATTTCAAAACCAACGGCGGTCATGGCTGTGTCTCCAGGATCTTGGCTTCAGCCTTGGGCTTGGTCGTCGCGGGCTCGGCCTTGACCACCGGCTTGCGCCGCAACAGTCGGGCCAGGGCCTGGCGACCATGGCCGTCCCACAACCCGGCCAGGCCGTTGGGGAAGTACATGACCACGGCGATAAACAACCCGCCCATCAGGTACAGCCACAACTCGGGGAAGGATTCGGAAAAGTAAGTCTTGCCGTAGTTCACCAGCAACGCGCCATACACCGCGCCCAGCAGCGACATGCGCCCTCCCACCGCCGCGAAGATCACCATCTCGATGGACGGCACGATGCCCACGAACGACGGCGACATAAAGCCCACCTGCAAGGCAAACATTGCCCCGCCAATCGCCGAGAACGCCGCCGCCACGCAGAACACGAAGATCTTGAAACTGGCCACGTCATACCCGGAAAACCGTACCCGCTCTTCCTTGTCACGCATGGCCATCAACAGCCGGCCCAGCTTCGAGGCGAGGATGAAACGGCCAATGAAGATGCAGCCAAACAACAGCCCGGCGTTGATGAAATACAGGATCATCTTCGCGCCGTCGCCGCGCAGGTCCCAGCCCAGCAGGGTCTTGAGGTCAGTAATGCCATTGACACCGCCGGTCAGGCCTTGCTGGCCGACGATCAGCACCGTGAGAATCAGCGCAATCGCCTGGGTGACGATGGAGAAATACACATCGCCCACCCGCCGCTTGAACAACGCCATGCCGATGATGAACGCCAGCAGCACCGGCACGGCAATTACCGCGAACAAGGTGAAGGTGAAGCTGTGAAACGGTTGCCAGAGCCACGGCAGTTCGGTGATCTGGTTCCAGTCCATAAAGTCCGGAATGCCTGGTGTGGACTGGATCCTGGTGCTCTCGGGATCGGACGCTTCCAGCTTCAGGAACATCGCCATGCAGTAGCCGCCGACGCCGAAAAACACCCCCTGCCCGAGGCTGAGAATCCCGCCATAGCCCCAGCACAGCACCAGGCCCACGGCGACGAACGCGTAGGTCAGGTACTTGCCGACCATGTTCAGGCGAAACGCATCCAGGGTCAGCGGAAATACCACGAGGATCAACAACGCCAACAGCACGATGCCGATCAGGTTTTGCTGGCCGCCCAGCAGTTTGTCTAGAGCCTTCATCGGTTCGCCTCTACTTGCGCACTTTGATGGAGAACAACCCTTGCGGGCGCAGCATCAGGATCAGGATCACCGACGACAGCGTCAGCACCTTGGCCATCGAGCCACTGAGGAAAAACTCCGACAACGACTGGGTCTGGGCAATCACGAACGCCGAGGCAATGGTGCCGAACAGGCTTTGCGCGCCGCCAAACACCACCACCAGGAAGGTGTCGACGATGTACTGCGAACCGGCGGTCGGCCCGGTGGAGCCGATGGTGGTGAAGGCCGCACCAGCCACGCCCGCCACGCCGCAACCGAGGGCGAAGGTCATGCGGTCGACCTTGCGTGTATTGATGCCCACGGCGCGGCTCATCAAGCGGTTTTGCACGGTAGCCCGCACCTGCAGGCCCCAGCGCGAACGGTAGAGCATGACGAAAATCGCCCCGGTCAGCAGCAGGGTCAGGCCCATCATGAACAGGCCGTTGCGCGGGATTTCGATGGCGTCGGTGAGGTTCACCGAACCCATCAGCCAGGCCGGCGGTTCAGCACTCACTTCACGGGCGCCGAACACCGAGCGGAAGGTTTGCTGCATTACCAGGGACAGCCCCCAGGTGGCGAGCAAGGTGTCCAAGGGCCGCTTGTACAAACGGCTGATCATTGCCCATTCCACCAGCCAGCCGACGGCGCCGGCGACGAGGAATGACAAGGCAATGGCTACGAAAAAGTAATACGGCTGAAAGCTCGGCGCGAAGTGCGCGGTGAGGCTCGAACAGACGTAGGTGGTGTAGGCGCCAATGGTCAGGAACTCACCGTGGGCCATGTTGATCACGCCCATCTGGCCGAAGATGATTGCCAGTCCCAATGCCATCAGCAACAGCACGCAGAACACGGACAAGCCGTTGAACCCCTGCATCGCCGCGATGGCTCCAAATTCCGATAGCCATTCCATGATGATGGTCTCCTGAGCGGGAGGTTGAAATGCAATCTGCTTCTGCTTTATGTGGGAGCTGGCTTGCCTGCGATGGAATCACCTCGGAGTCACTGAAAGACCGAGTCGCCTGCATCGCGGGCAAGCCCGGCTCCCACAGAAGCCGGGTTTACACGTCACAGGTTATTGATAGCCTTTCGGAAACGGATTCGGCTCGATCAGGTCCGACTCGTAGATCACCTTGAACTGCCCATCTGGCTGCACTTCGCCAATGCGCGACTTGCTCCACAGGTGATGGTTTTCGTGGATCTTCACGTAGCCTTCCGGCGCGTTTTTCAACTCGATGCCCGGGGAGGCGGCGACGACTTTATCCACGTCGAAACTGCCGGCCTTCTCCACCGCCGCTTTCCACAACCATGGGCCGAGGTAGGCCGCCTGGGTCACGTCGCCGATCACCGCGTCCTTGCCGTACTTGGCCTTGAACGCTGCCACGAAGGCTTTGTTGTTCGGGTTGTCGAGGCTCTGGAAGTACTTCATCGAGGCGTAGAAGCCGGCCATGTTTTCGCCGCCGATGCCCAGCAGTTCGTCTTCGGTCACCGACAAGGTCAGCAGGGTTTGCTTGGATGAATTCACGCCCGCCGCGTTGAGCTGTTTGTAGAAGGCCACGTTGGAGCCGCCCACCACGGCTGCGAACACCACGTCAGGCTTTTTCAGCTTGACCTTGTTGATCAGCGAACCGAACTGGGTATTGCCCAGCGGGTAGTAGTCTTCGCCGACCACGGTGCCGTGCAGGACGTTTTCAATGTGCTTGCGCGCGATCTTCATCGAGGTGCGCGGCCAGATGTAGTCCGAGCCCACCAGGTAGAAGGTTTTGGCGCCCTTGGTCTTGGCGATCCAGTCGAGGCTGGCGAGGATTTGCTGGGTCGCTTCCTGGCCGGTGTAGATCACGTTTTTCGACTGTTCCAGGCCCTCATAGAAGGTCGGGTAGTAGAGCAGGCCGTTTTCTTTTTCGAAGATCGGCAATACGGCTTTGCGTGAGGCCGAGGTCCAGCAGCCGAACACCGCCGCCACCTTGTCGTTGACCAGGAGTTTCTTGGCCTTTTCGGCGAAGGTCGGCCAGTCAGACGCGCCATCTTCCTGGATCACCTTGATCTGCCGCCCGAGGATCCCGCCCGAGGCGTTGATCTGCTCGATGGCCAGGCGTTCGGCCTGGATCGAACCGGTTTCGGAAATCGCCATGGTGCCGGTGGCCGAGTGCAGCTGGCCCACGGTGACTTCCGTCGGCGTCACCGCCAGGCCTTCGTTGTCGGCCATGACGCCATGGCTGAACAGACTCGCCGCCAGCAGTGATAACGCCAACAACGGTTTGGAGCGGATCAATCGTGATTCCATGGGGCGACTCCTCTGCAATGAGGGGTTCAGCATGGCGGCAGGTGGCCACGGCGGGTATACGCAGCCTGACGTAACGGCGTACGTCATTTGACGTATGCCGTTGCGCACCATTTTCGAGCAGGATCCCGCCCGCCCAAACACCACCGATCAATGTGGGAGCTGGCTTGCCTGCGATAGCGGTGTATCAGCCGACGCCCCTATGCCTGACCCAGCGCTATCGCAGGCAAGCCAGCTCCCACATTTTGAATCGGGGCATGGAACTTGCTCATCCTCCTTGCCCACTTCCCGGAGCCACCCACCGTGCATCCCCTCCCCGGCACCCAGCGCATCGTCAAGATTCGCCGCGACTACAACTCCTGGGTCGCCGACGAGACCATGGAAGACTACGCCCTGCGCTACACCCCGAAATCCTTCCGCAAATGGTCGGAGCTGCGCATCGCCAATACCGCCCTCGGCGCGGTGTCGTTCCTGGCGCTGGAAGCCATCGGCGGCGTATTGGCCTTGAGCTACGGGTTCACCAACACCTTCTGGGCCATCCTCGCCATCAGCCTGGTGATCTTCCTCACCGGCCTGCCCATCAGCTACTACGCCGCCCGCTACGGCGTGGACATGGACCTGCTGACCCGCGGCGCGGGCTTCGGTTACATCGGTTCCACCATTACCTCGCTGATCTACGCCAGTTTCACCTTCCTGTTCTTCGCCCTCGAAGCGGCGATCATGGCCCTGGCCCTGGAGTTGTATTTCCATATCCCGCTGGCCATCGCCTATGTCATCTGCTCGGTGCTGGTGATCCCGCTGGTGGCCTACGGCGTGACCCTGATCAGCCGCCTGCAACTGTGGACCCAACCGCTGTGGCTGGTGCTGTTGGTGCTGCCTTATGGCTTCGTGTTGTGGAAAAACCCCGAGGCCTTCAGCGACTGGACCAGCTTCGTCGGCCGCAGCAGCGACGGCGGCGACTTCAACCTGCTGTCGTTCTGCGCCGCCTGCACCGTGGCGCTGTCCCTGGTCACGCAAATCGGCGAACAGGTGGACTACCTGCGCTTCCTCCCGGAAAAAACCGCCGCCAACCGCAAGCGCTGGTGGGCCGCGCTGTTGTGCGCCGGCCCGGGCTGGATCGTGCCGGGCGCCTTGAAGATGTTCGCCGGGGCGTTCCTGGCCTTCCTTGCCCTGCAACATGAAATCCCCATGGAGCGCGCCGCCGAGCCGACCCAGATGTACCTGGTCGCCTTCGGCTATGTGTTCTCCTCTCCTGAATGGGCCTTGGGGGCGATGGTGCTGTTCGTGTTCATCTCGCAGATGAAGATCAACCTGACCAACGCCTACGCCGGCTCCCTGGCCTGGTCGAACTTCTTCGCCCGCGTGACCCACAGCCACCCCGGCCGCGTGGTGTGGCTGGTGTTCAACGTCGCCATCGCGCTGATGCTGATGGAGCTGGGGGTGTTCGATGTGATCGAGCAGGTGCTGGGGCTCTACGCCAATATCGCGATCGCGTGGATCGGCACGCTGGTGGCGGACCTGGTGATCAACAAGCCCCTGGGCCTGTCGCCCAAACACATCGAGTTCAAGCGCGCGCACCTCTACGACATCAACCCGGTGGGCGTCGGCTCGATGCTGATTGCCTCGCTGCTGTCGATCCTCGCCCACTTCGGCCTGTTCGGCGCCCTGGCCCAGGCTGCACCACCATTTGTCGCGCTGGGTACCGCGTTAATCATGGCGCCGCTATTGGCGTGGCTGACCAAGGGCCGCTACTACATCGCGCGCAGCAGCGAAGCACAGTTGATTCACCCGCAACCCGGCACCGGCCTGGTGATCTGCGGGCTGTGCAGCAACCCGTTCGAAACCGCCGACATGGCGTTCTGCCCGGCCTACAGCACGCCCATCTGCTCGCTCTGTTGCTCGCTGGATGCGCGCTGTGGGGACCGCTGCAAACCCCATGCGCGGCTGGCCAGCCAGTTCGAAGGGGGGTTGCGCTGGTTGCTGCCGACGACGCTGGTACCGCGCCTGCATACGCGGCTGGCGCATTACCTCGGATTGTTGATGGCGCTGGTGCTGATGCTCGCCGGGGCCCTGGCGCTGATCTACATGCAGGCCGCCCAGGGGTTGCCCCACTCGCAGACCTTGTACCAGGCGTTTTTCAAGGCGTTCCTGACCCTCTCGGTGTTGGCCGCCGTGCTCGCCTGGTGGGTGGTACTCACCCGCGAAAGCCGGCGGGTCGCCCAGGAAGAATCCGACCGACAAACCTCGCTGCTGATGCAGGAGATCGCCGCCCACAGCCTCACCGACCAGGCCCTGCAACAGGCCAAGGAAGCCTCGGAAGCCGCGAACGCGGCCAAGAGCCGTTACGTCACCGGACTGTCCCATGAGCTGCGCACGCCCCTCAACAGCATCCTGGGTTTCACCCAGATTCTGCAGCGCGACAGCGCCATGCCCGAACAGCATCAGGATGCCCTGGCGACCATCCTGCGCAGCGGCTCTCACCTGCTGTCGCTGATCGACGGCCTGCTGGACGTGGCCAAGATCGAGGCCGGCAAGTTGCGCCTGGAACTCACCGAAATCCCCTTCCCGGAACTGATCCACGACCTGGAACAGATGTTCACCCCCCAGGCCGAAGACAAGGGCCTGCGCTTTCGCCTGGACTGCGTGGGCAAGATTCCCGCCGTGGTGCGTGGCGATGAAAAACGCGTGCGGCAGATCCTGATCAACCTGCTGGGCAATGCGATCAACTTCACCGACAGCGGCGAAGTGCGCCTGCGGGTCAGCTACATGCGCGAGACCGCCAACTTCGAGATCATCGACACCGGCATCGGCATTGACCCGGAGCAGATCGAGCGGATTTTCCAGCCCTTTGAACGCGGCGACCTGATGCGCCAGGACAAGGGCGTGGGTCTGGGCCTGACCATCACGCGCATGCTGACCTCGTTGATGGGCGGCGAATTGCGGGTGGTCAGCGAACTGGACAAGGGCACCTGCTTCCAGGTGCGGCTGTTCCTGTCCCAGGTCCGGGTGCCGCAGGCGGTGGTGCACGTGGAACACGACATCGTCGGCTACCACGGCGAACGACGGCGCATCCTGGTGGTGGACGACCACGTGGACCATCGCAAGGTGCTCAGCGGCATGCTAACGCCCTTGGGCTTCGAGGTGTCCCAGGCCAGCAACGGCCAGGAGGCGATTCGCCAGGTAGCCTTGCTGTCGCCGGACCTGATCCTGATGGACCTGTCGATGCCGACCATGGACGGCTGGGCCACCAGTCGGCTAATCCGGCGTAACGCGCTGTCCACCGCGCCGATTATCATCATCTCCGCCAACGCCTTCACCGACGACCGCGAACGCAGCATCGCCGGCGCCTGCAACGACTACCTGGCCAAGCCGGTGCGCACTCCGGAACTGCTCGGGCGCGTGCAACTGCACCTGGATTTGCAGTGGCTGCGCCGCCGGACACCGATCGCCGCGCCGATCACCACACCGGGCGTGCTGCCCAGTGCCGAAGAACTCGCAGTGCTCGCCGAGTTGAGCGCCATTGGCTACGTGCGGGGTTTGCATGAAAAGCTCGACGCCATCGTGCTGGAAAGCCCAGGCACCGCACCGTTCATCAACAAGCTCCGGGCGCTGCTGAAAAGCTTTCGCCTGGAAGAACTCAACCGAATCCTGAAGGAGGCCGAAGATGAATGCCTTGACCCACAGCGCTGAGCCCGGCGTGGTGCTGATTGTCGACGACACCCCGGACAACCTGGCCATGCTCTCCGACGCCCTGGACGACGCCGGCTACATGGTGCTGGTGGCGCTGGACGGCCTCAGCGCGCTGAATCGCGTGCAACGCCGGCGCCCGGACCTGATCCTGCTGGACGCGGTGATGCCCGGCCTGGACGGCTTTGAAACCTGCCGCCGGCTCAAGGCACAACCGGCCAGCGCGGACATTCCGGTGGTGTTCATGACCGGGCTGACCGACAGCAAGCATGTGGTGCAGGGGTTTGAGGTGGGCGGCAGTGACTACGTGACCAAGCCGATCCAGACGGATGAAGTGCTGGCGCGGGTGGCAGCGCATTTGCGGACGTCGCGGATATTGTTGTCGGCACGGGCGGCGACGCAGCCGAGCGTGATGACCCTGGAGGATGAGCCGGCGCATAAGCTGTTGTCGGCACGGTTTCAGTTGACGGAGCGGGAAGTCGAGGTATTGCGCTGGGTGGCGTGTGGCAAGACCAATCGGGACATTGGCGACATTCTTGGGCTGAGCCCGAGGACGGTGAACAAGCATCTGGAGCATGTGTATGTGAAGTTGGGAGTGGAGACGCGCACGGCGGCGACTTCGGTGGCGCTGGCGGCGATGAGTCCGGTGAATGATCGTTCCCACGCTCTGCGTGGGAATGCCGTTCAGGACGCTCCGCGTCTGCTCTTGAAGTCGTGACGCGGAGCGTCACAGGATGCATTCCCACGCAGAGCGTGGGAACGATCATCCGCCAAAGATCTGCGAAGGCCGGCGCAACGTCGGATCAAACGGATTGATTTTCGGCCCGATCGCCGCCGCTTCCCGTTTGAGCAACTCCACCACCGTCGGCAGTCGCCCCGGCCCCAGGCGGTCACTGATGGTTGCCACACTCAACGCTGCCACCGCATGCCCATTGCGATCCAGGATCGGCACCGCCAACCCGGCCATGCCTTCCAGCACCCCGGTGTTTCGCGCCGCATACCCCAACCGCCGCACGCTCTCCACTTCCGAGCGTAAAAACACCTCGTCGTACAGGTGAAAATCCTTGAGTCGCGGCAAGTTGTAGCGGATCACCGTCTCGCGCTCTTCCTCCGGCAAGAACGCCAGGATCGCCAAACTGCCCTGCCCCACCCCCAGCGCCACGCGCCCGCCGATGTCACCGGTGAAGGTACGGATCGGGTAAGGCCCCTCGCTGCGGTCCAGGCAGATCGCATCAAACCCGCTGCGCGCCAGCAGGAATAATGAATCCCCCAAGGACGCACTGAGCCGCAACATACTCGGCCGCACCAGGTCCCGCAGGTTGCCGGTATTCCCCGCATTCGCCGCCAGGGCGAAGAACTCCAGGCTCAGCCGGTAGCGCTTGCTGCGCGCATCCTGCTCCACCATGCCTTCGTCCATCAGGCTGCGCAGCAAGCGGTGGGTGGTGGGTTGCGACAAGCCCACCTGCAGCGCCAGTTGCGTCACCCGTTCACCACCGTCCGGCGCCGCGCCGAGGATGCGCAGTAATGCAAACAACCGGGAGACGCCACCGGCGCCGACTTCCTTGACACTTTCATTCCGCCCAGTGGAATCCATAAGCCGATATCTCACACTAAATTCTGATCAGTGAATGAAACTGAAAAAAGTACTCTACCCAGTGAAATTCCATCTTCCGCCATCCTAGTCTTTCGCCCTAATCTGCGTCCACAGGGGCGAAATGAACAACTAACGGCAGCCGACTCAAGATCGAGCGCCAACGCACCCGCAACACCCTTTTCGCATCTGCCCAAAACAAAAAAGCGCGTTTCGACGCGACTCAAAAAAGGTGGAACGCAGACATGGCTTTTCTCCAACTCAACGCCTTGAGCAAACGCTACGGCGCCGTCGACGCGGTAGTCGCCACTGATCTTGCGGTGGAAAAAGGCGAATTCGTATCCCTGCTCGGCCCTTCGGGCTGCGGCAAGACCACCACCTTGCAAATGATCGCCGGCTTCGTCGATGTCACCGGCGGCCAGATCCTCCTTGATGGCCGCGACATCACCCACGCCAAACCCGCCAGCCGTGGCCTGGGCGTGGTGTTCCAGAGCTACGCGCTGTTCCCCCACATGAGCGTGCGCGACAACGTTGCCTTCGGCCTGAAGATGCGCAAGGTGCCTGCCACTGAGATCGCAAGCAGAGTCAAGACCGTGCTGGAACTGGTGCGCCTGGCGCCCCACGCCGAGCGCTACCCGCGGGAACTGTCCGGCGGCCAGCGTCAGCGTGTGGCACTGGCCCGTGCGTTGGTGATCGAGCCGCCGGTGTTGCTGCTGGACGAGCCGCTGTCCAACCTCGACGCCAACCTGCGGGAAGAGATGCAGTTCGAAATCCGCCGCATCCAGTGTGAAGTCGGAATCACCACGCTGATGGTCACCCACGACCAGGCAGAAGCGCTGTCCATCAGTGACCGAGTGGTGGTGATGCAGGCCGGGCGCGTCACCCAGATCGACGCGCCGTACAAACTCTATGAACACCCGCGCACGCGCTTTATCTCGGACTTTGTCGGCAAGGCCAATCTGCTGACGGGGGACTTCGATCAACTCGGCGCGCCGCAAGTGCGCTTCGAGCCCGGCAAAGGCGAACTGACCCTGAGCCTGCGCCCGGAAAAGATCGACCTGGTGGCCGCCGGCTCAGGGCGCCTGCAAGGCAAGGTCCTCGACAGCTATTTCTTCGGCAGCCAATGGCTGTACCGCATCAAGACCCGGATCGGCGAGCTCACCGTGGTCCGCCGCAACGACGGCAGTGCGCCGTTGGGTTGCGGCGCAGCGGTAGGCCTGGACTGGGAGTCGAGCCTGCTGCGGGTGCTGGCGGCCGATGAGGTGCACGCATGAGCCGTGGCTACTTGTTGTCGTTACCGGCGCTGGTGTTGTTTTTCGGGCTGCTGATCCTGCCCCTGGGCCTGACGCTGGTGCTGTCGTTCAATGTGTTCGATTACCAGGTGGGGGTGAAGGCCGATGAGTGGACCTTCGCCCATTACCTGTCGCTGTTCAGCGACTCGTACTTCTACGAGATCTTCTGGCGCACCTTCTGGATCAGTGCCCTGGTGACATTGCTGTGCGTGGTGATCGGGGTGCCCGAGGCCTATATCCTCAGCCGCATGGGCACGCCGTGGCGCTCGATCTTCCTGATCCTGATCCTCACCCCGTTGCTGATTTCAGTGGTGGTACGGGCGTTTGGCTGGAGCCTGCTGCTGGGTGCCGATGGCCTGGTGAACCAGGTGATCCAGGCCCTCGGCGGCAAACCCGTGAAGCTGCTCTACACCTCGTTCGCCGTGATCATCGCACTGGTGCACGTGATGCTGCCGTTCATGATCATCCCGGTGTGGACCTCCCTGCAGAAGCTCGACCCGTCGGCGGAACAGGCGGCCCTGTCCCTGGGTGCCAGCCAGGCCACGGTGATGCGCAAGATCGTGTTGCCGCAGGTGATGCCCGGCGTGCTCTCCGGCACCCTGATCGTGTTCGGCCTGGCCGCCAGCTCCTTCGCGATCCCCGGCCTGCTGGGCGGGCGTCGACTGAAGATGGTCGCCACGGTGGTGTACGACCAATACCTCTCGGAACTCAACTGGCCCATGGGCGCGACCATCGCGGTGGTGCTGCTGTTGGTCAACTTGCTGATCATGCTGAGCTGGAACCGCATGGTCGAAGGCCGCTACAAAAAGTCCCTGGGAGTATAAGACGATGTCCAGAAACGGTCCTTTGGCCCTGGGCTTTCACGGCCTGGTGGTGCTGTTCATGATGGCGCCGCTGGTGGTGGTGTGCCTGGTGGCCTTCACACCGGAAAACACCTTGAGCCTGCCGACGTCGGGCTTCTCCCTGCGCTGGTTTCATGCGGTGTTCGAACGTGCCGACTTTATCCAGGCGTTCTATAACAGCCTGGTCCTGGCCTTCGTGGCCGCCACCTTGGCGACCTTGATCGCGGTACCGGCGGCCCTGGCAATCAGTCGCTACCCGTTTCCCGGCCGCAACTTCTTCAGTGCGCTGTTCCTGTCGCCGATCATCATTCCGCACTTGGTGCTGGGGGTGGCGATGCTGCGGCTGTTCGCAATGATGGGCGTCAACGGCAGCTTCACCTGGCTGATGCTGGCCCACGTGGTGATCATCACGCCCTACGTATTGCGCCTGGTATTGGCGGCCGCCATCGGCATCGATCGCAGCGCCGAGCAGGCTGCCGAATCCCTCGGTGCCAGCCGCTTCACCCTGTTTCGCCAGATCACCTTGCCGATGATTCTGCCCGGCGTGGCCGGCGGCTGGTTGCTGGCGTTCATCAACAGTTTCGATGAAGTGACCCTGTCGATCTTTGTCAGCTCGCCGGCCACCCAGACCTTGCCGGTGCGCATGTACGTGTACGCCACCGAATCCATCGACCCGATGATGGCGGCCGTGTCGGCGCTGGTGATTGCACTGACAGCGGCGGCGATGATTTTGCTGGACCGGGTCTACGGCCTGGACCGCGTGTTGGTAGGGAAACATTGATGGCGCTGTTCAAACGACTGGCCGAGACCCAGCGGCCCACCCTCACCTTCACCCTCGACGGGCAGCCTGCCACGGGCTTGCTCGGCGACACCTTGCTGACCGCGGTACTGACCTGCGCCGAGCACCTGCGGGGCAGTGATTTCAGCGCCGAACGCCGCGCCGGTTTCTGCCTGATGGGCGCCTGCCAGGATTGCTGGGTGCGGCTTGAGGACGGTCGCCGGGTGCGCGCCTGTTCGACCTTGCTGGAAGACGGCCAGTCGATTCGCCGTGATCCGGGGCGCCAGGCATGAAGACAGTGGTGATAGTGGGCGCCGGCCCGGCAGGCATTACCGCCGCCCGGACCTTGCTCGAGCATGGCGTAACCCCGGTGTTGGTGGACGAAAGCCTGCGCGGCGGCGGCCAGATTTATCGGCGCCAACCGGCGAATTTCCAGCGTTCGGCCAAGCAGTTGTATGGCTTTGAAGCGGGCAAGGCGACAGCGCTGCATCGCACCATGGATGAGCTGGCCACCCGGATCGACTACCGGCCGGAAACCCTGGTGTGGAATGCCGAGAACGGGCGCCTGGACATGCTCAACAACGGCCATGCCGAAAGCATCGAATACGCGCAAATCATCGTCGCCACGGGCGCCACTGACCGCATCCTGCCGGTACCGGGCTGGACGCTGCCCGGCGTGTACAGTTTGGGCGCGGCGCAAATCGCGCTGAAGTATCAAGGCTGCGCCATCGGCGAGCGCGTGGCGTTTTGCGGCAGCGGGCCGTTGCTGTACCTGGTGGCGTATCAGTACGCCAAGGCCGGGGCCAAGGTGGTGGCGGTGCTCGACAGCGCGCCGTTCAGCGCCCAGTGCCGCGCCTTGCCGGCATTGCTCGGCCAGCCGGCGACCCTGGCCAAGGGTTTGTACTACCGCGCCTGGCTCACGGCCCACGGCATCCCGGTGCATCAAGGGGCAACGTTGTCGCACATCGACGGCGAGCAACGAGTGACGGGCATCCACTGGGACCAGCAGGAAATCGCCTGTGATGCCGTGGCCTTCGCCCATGCCCTGCGCAGCGAAACCCAACTGGCGGATTTACTCGGCTGTGAATTTGCCTGGAATGCATTGAACCGCGCCTGGTTGCCCCTGCGTGATGCGGCCGGGCGTAGCAGTGTCGCCGGTGTTTATTTAGCGGGTGATGGTGCCGGAATCATGGGCGCCGATGCGGCGCAAATGGCGGGCGAGCGGGCGGCGTTGGCGTTGCTGGAAGACACCGGCGTTGCCATCGACTCTCGTCGACCTGCGATGCTGGAACAGCAATTGGCGAGTATCCAACGCTTTCGCCACGGCCTGGAAACCGCCTTCCCCTTCCCGGAAAACTGGGCCGCCGAAGCCCCGGATGAACTGATCTTGTGCCGCTGTGAAGAAGTCAGCGTCGGCGAAGTACGCGCGGTGGTGGACGAAGGCCACTGGGAAGTGAACCGGGTCAAGGCCCATTGCCGGGTTGGCATGGGCCGTTGCCAGGGCCGAATGTGTGGCTTGGCAGCCGCGGAAATCATTGCCGAACGCAGTGGGCGCGCGATTCAAAACGTTGGCCGCCTGCGGGGCCAGGCACCGATCAAACCCTTGCCGTTTGGCGTGGAGGTGCAGCCATGATCGACAGCGAAGTGATCGTGTTAGGCGGCGGGATTGTCGGCGCGTCAGCCGCCTTGATGCTGGCGCAGAAAGGTCGGCGCGTGGTGCTGCTGGAGCGGGACTTTTGTGGTTCGCATTCAAGCGGCGTGAATTATGGCGGCGTGCGGCGCCAGGGTCGGCCATTGCATCAGTTGCCGTTATCGCAACGTGCCCACGAGCTGTGGTCCGACTTGCCGGGGCTGATTGGGATCGATGGCGAATACGTGCGCTCCGGGCATTTGAAACTGGCCCGCAGTCACGAAGACCTGGCCGCCTTGCAGGCTTACGCCGACGCCACTCGAGGCTTTGGCCTGGGCCTGCAAATGCTGGATCACGCTCAGCTGCGTGCGCGGTTTCCATGGGTGGGTGATGTGGCGGTCGGCGCCTCACTCTGCCCCGAAGACGGCCACGCCAATCCGCGCCTGGTCTCCCCCGCCTTTGCCCGCGCCGCGCAGCGCCACGGTGCAAGGGTGATGGAGCAAACCGAAGTCACCCAGGTTGAACATGACGGCCAGCGGTTTCAGGTGCGCTGTGCCAATGGTGTGCAGCTGCAAGCCCGCTGGCTGTTGAACTGCGCCGGCGCCTGGGCCAGTACCGTGGCCGCGCACTTTGGCGAACCGGTGCCGATGACCTCGGCGCATCCGGCAATGCTGGTGACCGAGCCGTTGCCGGTGGTGATGGACGTGAGCACCGGGGTCGAAGGCGGCGGGATTTATGCGCGGCAGGTTGCCCGAGGCAATTGCATCCTCGGCGGAGGTCGCGGCTTTGCCCTGGGCCCGCAACAGGCCCGCCCGGGGCAAGCGGCGGTGCTGGAGATTCTGCGCAACGCCGGCGAGTTGTACCCGTTCCTCAGAGGTGCCCAGGCGATCCGCACCTGGAGCGGCACCGAAGGTTATCTACCCGACCACGAACCGGTGATCGGCGACAGCAGCACCCAACCCGGCCTGCTCCACGGTTTCGGCTTTGCCGGCGCCGGGTTCCAGCTCGGCCCTGCGGTCGGTGAAGCCCTGGCAGAAATCGTCTGCACGGGGGCCAGCCGGCAGCCCATCGAAGCATTTTCCATCCGTCGTTTCCAAGCCTGAGAGGAAGATTTATGCACATGATCAAACGTACTGCGCTGTCTTGCCTGTCCCTCGCCCTGTTGAGCACGGCGGCCCATGCCGCACCGACGCTGTACCTGGGCATGAACGGCGGCACCATGGAACGGGTCTACGCCGACAAGGTGCTGCCTGCGTTCGAGAAGGCCAACAACGTCAAGGTGGTGATCGTGCCGGGCACCTCGTCGGACATCCTGGCCAAGGTGCAGGCCAACAAGGACAACCCGCAGATGCACGTGATGTTCCTCGACGACGGCATCATGTACCGCGCCATCTCCATGGGATTGTGCGAGAAGCTCACGCCTAACCCGACCCTGGACCAGATTCCGGCCAAGGCCAAGATCAAGGAGGAAGCGGTTGCGGTGACGCTCGGGGTGACCGGGTTGGGTTACAACGCCAAGATGTTCAAGGAAAAGGGCTGGGCGCCGCCGACGTCGTGGATGGACCTGGCGGATCCACGGTTCAAGGACAAGGTGGTGTTTCAGTCCCTGGCCTCCTCCACGTTTGGGTTGCATGGGTTCTTGATGTTCAACCGGATTCAGGGGGGTAGCGAGACCAACGTGGAGCCGGGGTTCAAGGCGTGGCCGAAGACGGTTGGGCCGAATGTGCTGGAATACATCGCCAGCTCGGCGAAGATTTCCGAGATGGTGCAGACGGATGAGGCGGCGATCTTTCCGCTGACGCCGACGCAGGTGACCACGCAGCAGTTGTTGGGTGTGCCGATGGAGTATGCGCAGCCGAAAGAAGGCGCGGTGGTGTTGAACGTGGCGGAGTGTGTGATTGCGCGGAATGACCAGCCGGAGTTGGCGCAGAAACTGGCGCAATTTTTGTTGACCGCTGAGGCGCAGGCGCCGGCTTTAGAGTTGGGGGATCAGATTCCTTCGAACCCTACTACGCCGACTACCGACAAAACCCGCGCTCGGGTGGAGGCGATGAACAGTTACTTGCAGACGGCGATTTCGATTGACTGGGATCAGGTGAACCAGGCGCGGCCGGAGTGGAATGCGCGGTGGAGTCGCTCGATTGAGCGGTAGACCCTCATGCTGATGACTGGCGCTGTTTTTTTTGGCGCCGGCCCCGAATGATCGCTATGACCCGGTGGCGCTTCTGGCGCAGCTTGACCCACTCGCTACGCACTTCACGGTGGCGTTTGCTGTTAAGCAACAGCAGCGCCAGAAGGGGGAACAGAATGCTCAACACGTAGAAGACCTTATGCGGGCGATAGTCAATCGTCGGCAGAACGCCGAGCAGGCACAGAATCATCAGCACCACGGGAATCCATACCCAACCTGGATAGCCGCGGGCGATCATGAAGTTGCAATGGGACGCGAGCAGCGTCAGACCAAGGGCCGAAAAATACGAATACCTGAGATTCTCGTCAATGGACAGCTCTTTAAAATAACTGTCGAACATCAATGGGACGCCAAATCCCAGCGCAAATATTTGAGCAAAATTGGCTGCCATAAAGACGGGGAAATAGCGTTTCAGAAAGTCCCGGAACTGCTGAAGTGTCATCAGAAACATCATTCGTCAAACTCCTCATAAAGCCCCACCGCAATGACCCGCAGGTTCCCGGCCATTGCACTTCCTGTCACCGCCATAGAGGCACCAAGTACACTGTTAATTTGAGTGAGCGTGGTTTGCCGCAACTGCACCGGAGTGAATCGCTTCGGCAAATCGCCAGACAGTTGTTTGAGCTTTAGCATTTTTGATGTCAAATGCGGATGGTTGATACTGAGTAATTCCTTCGTCAGCTTGGCGCGCTCCTGTCGAGTTAATCCCCGAAGTACGTCTCGCCAGTTCTTTCCTGTAGCCACCTTGGTCGCGCTGACCCACTTCACCATTGTCAGAAACGCTGTGCTCGCTCCAATCAGTGAAATAGCATCAAGCATCAGCGTCACCTGCTGATACCACGGGGCACTGTCCAACCAGTCGACACGGGAGGGTTCAGTCACCTCCTTGAACGTTCGGTAAACACCGTTCACGCACTGGCCAGCGCCCGCAAGAAAGGCCGCCCCACCTATTGCCGTCACTACTGAACTGGTGCCCAACGTGAAGGGTAATGCCGCAGTGCCCCCCACTACCGTAAACCACCCCAGCACCGCACTCGTACACGCCAACCCCATCCCCACCGCCTCAAACACCACCTGCGACTCCCTAGGTTCGTGCTCCAACTGCCGGACAAAATCCAGGCGGGCCATGGACCGTGGCATTTCCCGCAAGATCACTCGCTTGGGTAGCACACTGCAAATTGGCTGAAACTCACGCAAGGTTACCGGCCACAGTTGGTCATCGAGATACACCACCCCTGCCCCGGCAATCGCCGGATCGGCATCAATGCTTGCAAACAGGCGCCGCAGGTCGATGCTGCTTTCAATCCGCTCACGGGTGGTGAGGTGCGCACTGGGAAAACCGTCCTTCAAGAGGCTGGAAGTCATTCCTTTTACTCCGGGATTTCACAAGAGCGCAGAGCCTAAAGAATCCATATCCCGAAAAAATGTCGGAGGTTTTACTTTTTCTCGACAGGCACTTCCTGATCCTGTTCCCACCTCTTGTAGGCCATCGCGCGAATAGGAAAAGTACGCCCCACGCCACTACCGGCGAACACAGGAACAGGGAGCGACAATGGCCGTTGATATGTTTTTAAAGCTGGGAGACATCAAGGGTGAGTCCAAAGACCAGGCACACCGAGATGAAATCGAAATCAACAAATGGGGATGGCGCATGACCCAGTCGGGCAACATGCATTCCGGCACGGGCGGTGGTGCGGGCAAGGTCAATATGGGCAACCTGGCGATCAGCAAGGCCCTGGACAAGTCCACGCCCAACCTGATGATGGCCTGCTCCACCGGCAAGCATTATCCCGAGGCAAGGCTTGTGGTGCGCAAGGCCGGCGGCAGCAGCGCGGTGGAATACCTGGTGATCACTTTGAAGGAGGTGATGGTGTCGTCCTACGAGACCACTGCGGTAACGACGAGCGACGTGCTGACCGAAGAAATCAGCCTGAACTTCGCCAAGGTGGAAGTCAGCTATCAGCCGCAGAAGTCGGATGGTGGCAAAGACGGGGGAGCGATCAAGTACGGATGGAATATTCGCGAGAACAGCAAAATGTGATCCGGAAGCGGCGTGCGTCAGGCACGCCGCTCGTTGGCTGGCAGGCTACCTGCCCGGTTCAGCACTTACAGCGGGTCACTTTTGAAAGTGAGCCCAAACGTAACCAAAAGGCTCTTGCTCGGTGTGCTCACTCCGGCTTTGGAGCGTGGTTTAACGGGGCGCCTAAGATCAAGATCAAAA